>NZ_JAUSZH010000001.1:1398333-1747916 GCF_030817355.1 Streptomyces sp. V1I1
CAATGAGCGACCAGCGGCCGAACGACCAGAGCTGTCGGCGAGAGTCGCGGTGAGCGAAGTCCCGGCGTGGCATCAGTTCCGGGTGTACGGAGCCACCAAGCTCCTGCCCCCGGGTACCAAGGTGACTCTCCAGCAGAAGCAGGGCACAGAGTGGGTGACCCTGCCGGCGTCCATGAACACGACACACAAGTCGACCTTCAAGATGCGCGTCCTCCTCGGCATCAAGGGTTACAACACGCTCCGGATCGTCGGCGGCGGCACCGTCTCGCCCGAGTTCACGGTCACGGTGCGCTGAGGCCGGCCCGGCTCATCGCGCGGACGTAGCCCTCGCCGAACGCCTTGCGGCGGCGAGGGTTACGTTCATGGTGTGCGCGCATGCCACACAGCCGACCGAGGAGTACGGACATTGAGCGGGGCACTGACACCTGGCCGCTACCTGGTGCGCAATGTCGGCAGCGGGCTGCTGCTCGAGGTGTACGGCGGCGCCAAGGGCAGCGGCGCCAATGTCCAGCAGGGCAAGGAGACAGGGGCCCCGGCCCAGCAGTGGCAGATCGACCCCGTGCCAGGCGGCAGCGGGCTCTACCACTTCGTGAACGCCGGGAGCGGCAAGCGGCTGGACGTCGCGGGCGCTGCGACCGAGAACGGCGTCAACATCCAGCAGTGGAAGGCCAATAACTTCGGCGCCCAGGAGTGGATCATCGAGCAGCACCTGGACGCGCCGGGCACCGTCGCCATCGTCAGTTTCATCAGCGGGCTGCTGCTCGAGGTCGCCGACGGCAGCACGGACGACGGCGCGAATGTGCAGCAGTGGGAGGACACCGACTCGCCCGGACAGTGGTGGCAGTTGGAGCCCGTCACTCCCTGACCAGGAGCACCGCTCCGGCGACGGCTACGGCGAGCACACCCGCGCCGACCGCACCCGCGGCCAGGAAGCCGTGGGAGGAGCGCCAGGAGAGCGCGGACCACCGCGACTGCGCGGACAGCAGCGACCCCGTGCTCATCCATGACCCCGCCGAGAACAGCGACTGGGTGGATCCGATCGAGCCGACCGACAGCGCGCTGCCGACCGAGCCGACCGACAGCGCCGAGCCGACGGAGCCGATGGAGAGCACCGACCCGACGGAGCCGATCGACAGCACGGAGTCCTGCGACCAGAGGGACAGCAGCGATGTGGACCTCATGGACCTGGTGGACTTCTTGCACTTCTTGGCCATGAGGTCATCCTGCACCTGATTCAGCCCCGGCGAGCGGTGTGCACCGTGCGCGCGGTGAGCAGATACGCGTCCGGGCGATGCCGCAGTCCCTGAGGGTCCTCCGGGTCCAGCAGCCGGTCGAGCAGCGCGAGGTCCTCGGCCGGCAGCAGGCCGTCCAGGATCTTGCGCTGCCAGGCGAAGGCGGAGACCAGCTGTTCGCGCACCACCTCAGGCACCGGCGCGGGGATGTCGAGCAGGAAGGAACGGGTCCCGCTCGACGTGAGACCTGCCGCGCCGAGCAGCGCCCGCCAGTCCTCGACCTCGTCCTTCGTGCCGGACAGCTCCGCCCGCATCCGGGTGAACCACTCGCCCGCGGCCGCGTCGATCCGGCCCTCGAGCCCCGGCCGGCCGATGCCGATGTCGCGCGGGAGGTGGCGCGAGGGCAGCCCGCCCTCGACCACCGCGAGCAGCCCGCCCGGGCGCAGCAGCCGGGCGAAGTCGGCGAGCGCGGCCCGCTGGTCGCCCATGTGGTGCACCGAATTGCCCGCCCAGATCAGGTCTGCCTCGCCCAACTCCTCGATTCCGTCCGGGAGTTCGGCATGGCGTGTACGGATGCGGTCGCCGAGTCCGGCGCCCTCGGCCCGTGCGCGGGCCCGGGCGAGTAGCGGCTCGGTGGCGTCCACGGCGACCACTTCGGCGTACGGGAACGCCTCGGCGAGCAGCGTGGTCAGCACTCCCGGGCCACTGCCGATGTCGAGGATCCGCCGGACGCCGGCCGCAGGCAGCAGCTCCCCCAGCCAGGCCGCCGCCTGGCGGTACAGAGGACTCTGGAGCTCCGCGCCGCGCTCCAGCAGCGGGCCGAGTTCGTCCCAGTCGATATGCGTCGTGTCGTGGTGATGGCTCATAGGCTCAAGGTTCGCGCGGCGGTGCGGTTATGGCGACTGTTGTTGCGGTTCCGGCAAAACGGCCCCTCCACGGTGTTCCTGTGGGCTGATGCCGCGTACCCGCTTGAAAGCCGCGCTCAGCGCGAACGAGCCGCTGTAGCCGACCTTCCTGGCCACCGCCTCGACCGTCGCGTCCGTGTCCCGCAGCAGATCCGCGGCGAGCGCGAGCCGCCAGCCCGTGAGGTACGCCATCGGGGGCTCCCCGACCAACTCGTCGAAGCGGCGGGCGAGTCCCGCTCTGGAGACCCCGCACTTGGCGGCCAGCGAGGCCACCGTCCATGGGTGGGCGGGATCGTCCTGCAGCAGCCGCAGCGCCCGGCCGACCACCGGGTCGCCCATCGCCAGATACCAGGCCGGGGCCGCGGCGTCCGGGCGCGAGAACCAGGCCCGCACCACGGCGATCACGCGTGGAACGCCTGACAGGAGGGTGCGGGGGCCCGGGCCCGTACTGGCCCGGGCCCCTGACCGGCATCCGGAGGCGTACCGCTCGGCCGCGTGCGGCTCGTCAGTTCGCGCCGTGCCCCGGGGCGATCTGTTCCACCCGCTGGGCGAGCTCGAAGTCCTTCTCGGTGACCGCGCCGCCCGCGTCATGGGAGTTCACCGACAGCGCGAGTGTGTTGTAGCCGAGGGTCAGATCCGAGTGGTGGTTCAGCTCGTCCTGGATCTGCGCGATGTGCACGACCATCGCGGTCGCCGCGAAGTGCGTGGCGAGGCGGTACGTGCGGGCGATGCGGTCGCCCTCCAGGGACCAGCCGGGAAGTTCGCTCAGGCGGTCCTCGATGTCCTTCTGCGACAGCGGCTCTGTGGGCATGACCAGGATCCCTTCAGAAAACGGCGGCGGCTTCGGCCACCATAAATGGGATGCCCGTCCGACGGCGCTCTGTGTACGTTCCACCGGTGGAAGCTCTGACCGAAAAACAGATACGCGGATCCTTCGTCAACTGCACGAAAGGCGAGGCGACCCGCCTGAAGCTCCCCATGGACTTCGCCGAACTCCCCTGGGAGGAGCTCGACTTCCTCGGCTGGACCGATCCGGGTGCCCCGCTGCGGGCCCATATCGTCCTCCCCCGGGCAAACGGCCCTGTCGGCGTCACCCTGCGGGTGCCGTCGACCGGACGGACCAGCGCCGTCAAGTCCAGCATGTGCCATGCCTGCCTCACGGGACACGCCTCGTCCGGGGTGACGCTCTTCGCCGCCCCGCTGGCCGGCGCGGCGGGGCGGGAGGGGAACACCGTGGGCACGTACCTCTGTGCGGACCTCGCCTGCTCGCTGTACATCCGCGGCAGAAGGCAGCCCAAGCTGCGCGGCGGCCTCCACGAGGAGACCCTCACACTGGATGAGCGGATCACCCGTACGGTCGGCAACCTCACCGCCTTTGCCGACAAGGTGATGGGCCTGCGCTGAGTCCGGGGGGTGCGGTTCAGCGGCGCGTGTCCAGGACCTGCGCGGTTCAGCCGCGCGTGTCCAGGACCTGCTCGATGGTGTCGGCCTGCTCGGCCGGCTTGTCGGGGCGGTGGCGCAGTACGCGGGCGAAGCGCAGGGTGACGCCGGCCGGGTAGCGGGGGGAGCGCTGCACGCCGTCGAAGGCGATCTCCACGACGAGTTCGGGACGGACCGTGACGGTGAACCCGTCGTCGTCGACGGCCAGTTCGCGCAGTCGCTGCGTCTGCCAGCGCAGCATCTCGTCGGTGAGGCCTTTGAAGGTCTTGCCGAGCATGACGTACGTACCGTCGGCGGCGCGGGCGCCGAGGTGGAGGTTGGAGAGCAGGCCGGTGCGTCTGCCGTGGCCCCACTCGGCGGCGAGGACGACGAGGTCGAGGGTGTGGACGGGTTTGACCTTGAGCCACGAGCGGCCGCGGCGGCCCGCGACGTACGGCGCGTCGAGGGCTTTGACGAGGACGCCCTCGTGGCCGCGGCGCAGCGTCTCGGCGAAGAACTCCTCGGCGGCGGCGACCTGTTGGGCGGATGCGGGGTCCTCGACGACCGCGCGGCGCACGCGCATCGGCTCGGGGACGAGGCGGGCGAGGACGGTGCGCCGTTCGCTGCCGGGCAGGTCGAGCGTGGCCTCCCCGTCGGCGGCGAGGACGTCGAAGAAGACGGGCGACAGGGGCAGCACGGCGCGTGCCGCGTCCACGTCGACGCGGGAGCCGACACGGGAGGCGATGTCCTGGAAGGGGACGGGCCGGCCGGTGGCGTCCAGGGCGATCACCTCGCCGTCCAGGATGAACCGGTCGCCCGTCATCTGCCGGGCGGCGTCCGTGACTTCGGGGAGTCGGTCGGTGATGTCGTCGAGGGACCGCGTGTAGATCCGGATGTCCTCACCGCTGCGGTGCACCTGGACGCGGATGCCGTCGAGCTTCTCCTCGACCACGCAGGCCGTGCCGAGCGCGTCGACCGCTTCGGTGACCGATTTCGCGGTGTGGGCGAGCATCGGCAGCACGGGGCTGCCGACGCGCAACTGGAACCGCTGGAGCGCGGCGGGCCCCTCGGCGAGCAGGTCGCGGGCGACGCGGGGCAGCGATCCGTCCAGCATCACGGCCCGCCGCACATCGGCGGCGGGCGCCCCGGCGGCCTGGGCGACGCCCTCCAGCGCGATCGCGTCGAGCGCGCCCTGTCGTACCTCGCCCATCAGCAGCCGCATCACAAACTCCTGCTCCTCGGCGGTGGCGCGGGCCATGAGCTCCCGCACGAGGCGCTTGCGCTCGGCCTGGGACCCGGATCCGGTGACCTCGGCGAGACGGGTGAACGCGGCGTCCGCGTCGGCGACGCTCAGACTCGGGACGCCGGCGGGCGGTACGGCTTCCTTGAGCACGCTCCAGCCGACGCCGATGCGGCCTTGCGGGACGCGCCCGGCGAGGTACGAGATGACGAGGGCGACGTCGTCGGGCTGCGCGTCGGCGAACAACCCGGCGAGCGCGGCGATCTTCCGCGACCGCGCGGAGGTGGCGGCGACTTCTCGGGACACGTCGACGAGCCGGGCCAGCAGCATGTGGCCATGGTGCACGGTGGGGGCGGGGGACGCACGTGTTGCGCGGGCCCGGTGGGCGGGCCGTGCTGCCCGGCGGGCGTTACGGAGTAGCTGGACCGAGGACGGGGCGGGGCCGCGAGTGCCCCGGACCGGCACCCGGTCGGCTTGCGGGAGCCGACGCCTCACACCTGCGCCATGCCGCCGTCCGCGAAAAGCTCCACGCCGGTGATGAAGCTCGACGCGTCGCTGGAGAGGAACACCGCGGCCTTGCCCATCTCGCGGGGATCCGCGATCCGCCCGGTCGGGTTGCCCTCCCCCATGGCTTTGATCGCGGGGTCGACCTGATCGGCACCCTGCGCCATCCCCAGAGCATGCCGGAGAGACTCGGTGTCGACCGCCCCGGGGCTGAGGACGTTCATCCGGATGCCTGACCCCTTGATGTCCTGGATCCAGGCCCGGATGAAATTGCGCACCGCGGCCTTCGCGCCGCCGTACGCCGGCACCATCCGGTCGGACATCGGCGCAACCGACATGTTCGCCGGCCTCACCGGCATCGCTCTCGCCTCCGGAAAACCCGAACAGCGAGAGCAGGCCGAACGCCTCCTCGACCTCACCCTGGACGGACTGAGCACCAACAGGCACTGACACCGTGGCGGTCTTGAGTTCCTGACGCGCCACCCTTCGCCCGGCCGGCCGGGCTCGTGACGCTCATCGCCGCGACGAATTCCTGGGCCACGGCCCGCATTCAGCCCATCCGTAACGGCCGAGTCCAGTCTCCCCAGGGTTCACTCAACTCCCCTAGTCTTCCGTCGACTTGATCGATCAGACGATCGAACCGACGTGAAGGCAGGGGACTATGGGGAAGCTCACGCGCGCGGCCGTGACGACGACAGTCGCGGCCGGGCTGCTCGCCGCCGCACTCGCCCCGGCGGAGGCGGCCACGCCCCGGTCGGCGGACCCGGGGCAACTGCCCTACTCCTCCGCCACCTGGGTGGGCGTTCACAACGCCTACGAGAAGGGGAAGTACTCGTACTTCGCCGACGCTCTCGACTCCGGCGCCGGAATGCTCGAACTCGACGTCTGGACCAATGCGTTCGGCCGGTCGTGGCGGGTCTCGCACAACAATCCTCTCGGCAACAACAACAACTGCGAGAACGCGGCGAACGCCGCAGAACTGCGCACCAAGTCCAGAAACCAGGACCTCGGCGGCTGCCTCGCGGACATGAAGGCGTGGCACGACGCCCACCCCGGCCATCGTCCGATTCTGATCAAGATCGAGATGAAGGACGGCTTCCAGAACAACAACGGACGCGGACCCGCCGCGCTCGACGCGCTGCTCTCCGCCCGACTCGGCAACGCCCTGTTCCGCCCGGCCGACCTGGCGGGCTCTCACCCTGAACTCGACACGGCGGTACGCACGAACGGCTGGCCCGCACGGTCCGCCCTCGCGGGCAAGTTCGCGGTCGAGCTGATCCCCGGCACGGTCGAGGAGGGCAACCCCGCCGACACCCTGTGGACCGACCGCGAGTACGCCACCCACCTGCGCAATCTCGCGGCCGCGGGCAAGCTCCGGGATGCGGCCGCCTTCCCGGCCGTCCACGGCGCGGCCGCCGGCGACCCCCGCACCCGGTACGCCGATGCCGGTATCCGCCCCTGGTTCGTCCTCTTCGACGGGGACGCCGGTACGTACGCGGGCGGCACCGTCGACACCGGCTGGTACGACCGGAACCACTACCTCGTCGTCATGACGGACGCACACAATGTGGCGCCCGCGATCGACGGCACGAACCCGACCGAGACGCAGGCCAGGGACCGGGTCGCGCTGCTGGCGGGCCACCACGCGAGCGTGGTCTCGGCCGACTGGTACCCGCTGCCGTCGGCGCTGGCGACTGTGGTCCAGCGAGGCGGCGGCCAGTAACGGGCGTAACGCATGTCACAGCGGGGCCCGGGGGTCCCGCGGAACAGAGCACGATGGTTTACCGTTCATCTACACGTGGGTGTGGATGGGACAGTGTCCCCGGGCCTCACCTTTTGCCCACAGGGACGATCGTTCGGCTGAAGCCCTGTGGAGCGTTTCGCCGAGAGGCGACCGCCATCCGCGCCCACCTCTTGCCGCCCCGGCCGGAAACCCCCGTCCGGCCGGGGCTTTTCCTGCCGTACTACCGTCGGGGTATGACAACTGTCGCGTCCGGCACGGGAGCAGGGCCGCTGCTGCGCGGCTGGCGCGAGCGGCGCCGGATCAGCCAGCTGGAGCTGGCCATGCGTGCCGACTCGTCGGCACGCCACATCAGCTTCATCGAGACGGGACGCTCCCGCCCGAGCGCGGAGATGATCCTGCGCCTCGCGGAGCACCTCGATGTCCCCGTACGGGAGCGCAACGCCCTACTGCTGGCGGCCGGTTACGCGCCCCGGTATGCCGAGACCGCCCTCGACGACCCGGCGATGGGGGCGCTGCGCGAGGGCATGGAGCGGCTGTTGCAGGGCTACGAGCCGTATCCGGCGGTCGTCGTCGACGGCACGTACACCGTGGTCGCCGCGAACCGCGGTATCACGATGCTCCTCGAAGGCCTGCCGGAGCATCTGCTCACGCCGCCGTTGAACGCCATGCGGATCACGCTCCACCCGGAGGGGCTGTCCTCGCGGATCCGCAATCTGCGGGAGTGGCGCGGCCATCTGCTGACCCAGATGGAACGCGAGATCGCACTGGCCCGCTCCGAGCCGCTGCGCGAGCTGTACGACGAGGTCGCCGCCTATCCCCTTCCGGAGATCCCGGAGATTACGAAGACTACGGAGACCGGCGCCGGTCCCGAGGACCGGGAGGACCCCACCCCGTATCCCTACTTCGCGCTTCCGCTGCAGATCGAGCACGACGGCCGGGTGCTGTCCTTCGTGTCGTCCATCTCGACCTTCAACACCCCGCTGGATGTGACCGTCGCCGAGCTGGCCATCGAGACGTTCCTCCCGGCCGAACCTGCGACGGCCAAGTATCTGCAGTCGCTCACGCCGTAGTGGCAGCGCGCAGCGCGGACCACTGCAGGACGGCGAAACCGGCGACGGTCAGCGCCTGCAACGGGATCCAGACGGCACCGGCGGTCGTCGGCTCGAGCCAGAGCGCGAGCGCGGCGATGCTGAGGACGGCCCACAGCAGATTCGCGTCGACGACGAGCTTCACAGGCAGCTGCGGCGGCTGCCGGCGGTAGGCGAGAAAGCCGACTCCGGCCCCGAACAGCACGAGAAATACGCCCAGTTCGACCAGGACGGTGGCATCGACGCCGAGGAACCGCCCGAGAGGGCCGGATGCCGCGACATACGCCAGTCCGTTGACGCCGGTGACGAGGGCGTCGAGAGCAAGGAACCGGCGCAGCATCGTCTGCGGCTCGGTGGTGCGGGAGATCCCGGCGAGCAGAGTTGCGGACATGGCTGATCAGCCTCCATCGAGGTCGTACGGGCTGGTCGGGGACCCGGAGCTCGGACGGAGTGCGCCGCCCGAGTTCCGGTACCGCAAGGGTGCCGAGCGAAGCAGGGGGCGTCGATTACTCGCGAGGTAATGACGAGGGGACGGACAGCTCATGGGTGAGCGGAGGCGAGCCGCCCTCTTAGCAGGCGTACGCCGCACGGGCAACGGTCCGCGCACCGCCGGCCGCGGCCCTCGCTATGGGTCGCGTCACCATTCCGCGGGCAACCGGCCGGTTCCTACTGTGACCGGCACATCGGTACGCCTGCGGGAGGTCTCGGATGCGGTCATGCAAATACCCCAAGCCGGCCGGCATGGGCACTGTCCTCGCTCTGCTCGCGGCCCTTCTGTGGCTCGCCCCCGCGCCCGCCGCGCATGCGGCCGTACCCCTGGAGAAGGTGGGCAACTTCGGTGCCAATCCGGGTGGTCTGAACATGTACGTATACCGGCCGGCCGCCCTCCCCGCGCATCCCCCGGTCGTGGTCGCCCTGCACGGCTGCACCCAGAGCGCCCAGGTCTACGCCGACAACTCCGGACTGACGACGTTCGCCGACCGGCACGGGTTTGTGCTGGTGCTCGCCGAGACTACGTCGGCGAACAACATCAGCAGCTGCTTCAACTGGTTCCAGACGACCGACAACCGGCGCGGGCAGGGCGAGGCCGCGTCGATCCGGCAGATGGTCGCCCATGCGGAGAGTGCGTACGGGGCCGATGCGGCGCGTACGTACGTCACCGGGCTCTCGGCCGGGGGCGGCATGACCGCGGTCATGCTCGCCGCCTACCCCGACGTCTTCGAGGCGGGCGCGGTGATCGCCGGGCTGCCGTACGACTGCACCAAGGACACGGGGGCCCTCACCTGCATGGACCCGGGCGTGGACCGTACGCCGGCGGTGTGGGCGCAGCGGGTCCGCGACGCCTATCCGGGGTACGCCGGGCCGTGGCCCCGGGTGGCGGTCTGGCACGGCGACAATGACCCGAAGGTCGTCCCGAAGAACGCTGATGAGCTGCGGGACCAGTGGACCGCTGTGCACGGCGTGGACCAGAATCCGGACCGCACGTCCACGATCGGGCCCGACCAGACGCGCCGGGAGCAGTATCTGGGGTCCGACGGCAGGGTCGTCGTCGAGGTCGACCGGGTGCCCGCCATCGGCCACGGCACGCCGGTGGATCCGGGCAGCGGGCCGCAGCAGTGCGGGCAGACCGGCACCGCGAACTTCATCGACTCGATCTGCTCCAGCTACTGGATCACCGAGTTCTTCGGCCTGGGCGGCTCCACGCCGGATCCCGGCGGCCTGCCGGCCCCGGCCGGGCTCGCCGCCACCGGAGCAACCGACACCTCAATCACCTTGAACTGGAATGCGGTTGAGGGCGCGGCGGGCTACGCGGTGTACCGGGACGGGGCGCGTGTCGGCACTCCGGCGGGCTCGCCCTTCACGGACACGGGGCTGAGCCCGGGCACGGGCCACGGCTACAGCGTGGCCGCCCGCGACCAGGCAGGGGCCGAAGGCACACGCTCCGGCCTGGTCACGGCTGCCACCACGGGCTCCGCGGCGGCCTGCTGGACGGCCGACAACTACCGCCAGGTGGCGGCGGGGCGGGCCACCACCGACGGCAGCTATGCGTACGCCAAGGGATCCGCGCAGAACATGGGCCTCTACAACACCTTCGTCACCCACACGCTCAAGGAATCCCCGGCCGACTACTACGTCGTCGCCGACGGCAACTGCCCCTGACCCACGGTCCGTACACCCCCAGGAGGTTTCCCTGTGCGCTTCGCCCTTCCGTACGCGGCCGCACTGCTGCTCGCCGTCACCGCCGCACCGGCCGTCGCCCGGCAGCAGCCGGAGACGGAGACCCACTGTGCGCGGATCGCGCGGCTGCACGTGCCCGGCGCCGAGCGCCAAGAGGTCTCCTGTCTGGGCGAGTTGACGACGGCGGGTACGGTCGCCTCCGGCCATACCGATCAGGCCGACTGGGCGGGGCTGACCCCGGCGGGACTGGCCACGCCCACCGGGGTGCCCGGCATCCAGATCGACGGCTATTTCTCCGACACCTCGACCGGCAATGCCAACCACGCCTGGAGCCATGACTCGCAGTTCGTCGTCCGGCTGCCCGACCGCTGGAACGGCGGCCTGGTCGTCGCGGGCTCCCCCGGCGTGCGCGAGCAGTACGCCAACGACCGCGCCATCGGCGACTGGGTCCTCTCCCGCGGCTACGCGTTCGCCGCCACCGACAAGGGCAACACGGGCGCGGGCTTCTACCGCGACGGCGCCGCGCCGGGCGCGGCCATCGCCGAATGGAACGACCGGGTCACGCAGTTGACCAGGGCCGCCCGCGCGGTCGTCGCCCAGCGCTACCACCGCCCACCGTCCCGCACGCTCGCCACCGGCATGTCCAACGGCGGCTATCTGGTGCGCTGGCAGTTGGAGAACCACCCCGAGCTGTATGACGGCGGCGTCGACTGGGAGGGGACACTCTGGCGGGCGAGCGGACCGCATCTGCTGACCTTCCTGCCGCCCGCGCTGCGCCACTATCCCGTGTACGCCTCCGGCGGCCCGGGTGCGGACGAGGCGCACAGGGCAGTGGTCGCCGCCGGGTATCCGGAGGGGTCGGAGTTTCTGTGGCCCTTCCACCATCAGTACTACTGGGACCTGACCCAGCGGATCTACCGGGAGGAGCTGGACCCGGGTTACGACGGCAAGACCGAGGCGGGGACTCCGTACTGCGCACCTGGCACGCACGCGTGCGACGCGGACTACGACTACGCGTCGCGGCCGCCCGAGGTGCGCCGGGCCGTAGCGTCGATCGGGCTGACCGGCCGGATCGGCAAACCGCTGATCACCCTGCACGGCACCCTCGATGTGCTGCTGCCCATCGGCCGTGACTCCGATGTGTACGCAACGATGGTGCGCGAAGCCGGACGCGGCGGGCTCTTCCGCTACTACCGCGTCGAAGGCGGCACGCACGTCGACTCGCTCTACGACGTCTTTCCGGACAGGCTGAGGCCGTTGACCCCCTGTCACCGCTCGGCGTTCACTGCCCTGGAGACCTGGATCGGACACGGCAGGCAGCCGGTGTCCAGCCGCACGCTGGCCCGCCCGGAACCGGCCGATCCGCGCACGCTGCTCACCGACTGTCCGCTCGGCGGTACGCCCGGCCGCCGGGCGGCCGGATCCTGAGCAATCCCGAGCACGCCCTGCCCCGAATACCAGTCGTGCGGCAGCGCGCCGGTCGGCGGTGCGCCGGACCCGGCTGCTGGGGGCACAGGTGCGAGCGACCATACGGGTACGAGTACTGGCGGTGGACGGGCCACAGGTGTGGATCGCCGTGAGCGGCCGACTGGCCAGGTCCACGGCTCCGATGCTCAGGCAGTTGCTGCGGCTCCGTGAGGCCGAGGGGTTCAGCGCGCTCTTCGTGGATGTCAGCACCCTCGCCGACGACTGGGAGCTGACCCTCGATGAGATACGGGACGTGTTTCCGAGCGGCAAGAAGCTGAGGTTCCACGTCATCGGCCCGGCCGGCGGCCTCCGATGGGAGCCGGACCACGATCCACGGTTCGTCTTCCATACGGGAGCCGCCGCGGCATGGCAGGCGTGGGAGAACGGCCCCTCGACGCGGGGAGTGGCCACGGCAGGGGTGTGGTGGCCACTCCCCGGCTTCAGGCTGCCGGCGTTGGGCGCGAGAGGCGGCCCGACCCCCGGGTGAGGGAGTACCCGCCGATGGCCGCCGGTGTCAGGGGGCGCCGTCGTCGGATGTCGCGCGGCGTTCGTCGGACGCCGATCCGCCGGCTTCGGTATCGGGACCGGCGGTATGGGGCCCGTCCTCCGGTTCCGTGGAGCGGGCGGCTTCGGCGCGGATCATGGCGTTGAGCGCTGCTAGAGGGTCGATGGGCATGGCTGTGCACCTCGCGGTGTGAAGTGGCTGATGGCTGCGGACTGCTTTCGGTGGTTGTCAGCAGCGCAGGACCACACAGCGCACGGCGCGCAGCGGGAGGGCGAGTTCCGCCCAGCGGCTCCTGCCAGGGCGGTACGGGACGGGCTCGGCCGTCGCCGGATCCGTATGGGTGTCCGGCGCCACGTACCGTGCCGCGGGACGGGCCCTCACCGGGCCCGAGGGCGACACGTCCGTGTTGGCCTCCTCCGGCTGGTCACCGCCCGGCGGGCCGGACGGCGCGGAGGCGGGCGCCCAGGTCGCGGCGCCCCCTGCCGCCGCGACGCCGGAGCCGAAGGACGTACCGAAAAGAGCCAGCAGCACCAGCACGACGACCGCCACGGTCCGGCGCGTAGCCGCGCGGGCCGTGAAGGCGGCGAGAGGCTGGGAGTGGGGCTGGTTCATGGCGACGCGACCTCCTGGATGCGTCCACTGCCCCATGCCTGCCCGAGAAGTGCCCCGCCGTGCCGCGGTAGGGCCGAGATCCGCCCTACCGGGGTACACCCATTACGCCGAATTCACCGCCGCGTGCGGGGTGATCACGGTGACGCCGGTCCCCGAGGCGCTGCCCAGGGCGGCCAGCGCCGCGGGCACATCGTCCAGGCCGATCGCCGTCGTCACCAGCAGGTCGGGACGGAGAGCGCCGGAGGCGACCATCGCCATCATCTCCGGGTAGGCGTGCGCCGCCATGCCGTGGCTGCCGAGGATCTCCAGCTCCAGCGAAACCACTCGGTCCATCGGCAGCTGTACGCCCTGGGGCAGCAGGCCGACCTGCACATGGCGGCCCTGGCGGCGCAGGCTCTGGACGGAGTTGACGCAGGTCACCGGTGCGCCAAGGGCGTCCAGCGAGAGATGCGCGCCGCCGCCGGTCGCCTCACGGACCGCATCGGCGACGCTTCCAGTGAGCGCGGAGGCGTCCACGCACGCCTGGGCGCCGAACGTCCGGGCCAGCTCCAGCGCGCCCGGCGAGACGTCGACCGCGACGACCCTGGCCCCGCACGCCGCGGCGATCATCACCGCGGACAGGCCCACTCCGCCGCAGCCGTGCACGGCGACCCACTCCCCCGGCCGCACTCGGCCCTGGCCCACAACGGCCCGGAAGGCGGTCGCGAACCGGCAGCCCAGACTCGCGGCCGTGGCGAACGACATCGACTCGGGCAGGGCGACCAGATTGGTGTCGGCGTGGTGGACGGGGACGTACTCGGCGAAGGAACCCCAGTGGGTGAAGCCGGGCTGCTCCTGGCGCTCGCACACCTGCTGGGCGCCGCGCGCGCACGCCGCGCACCGGCCGCAGGCACAGATGAACGGCACCGTGACCCGGTCCCCGGGGAGCCAATTGGCGACGTCGTCACCCACGGACTCGATCACTCCGGACAGTTCGTGGCCGGGGACGTGCGGGAGGGTGATGTCGGTGTCGTGCCCCATCCAGCCGTGCCAGTCGCTGCGACACAGCCCCGTCGCCTCGACCCTGATCACGGAACCGGCGCGGGACGGCACAGGCTCTGGCACCTCTCGTACCTCGAGCGGTTTCCCGAACTCCTCAAACACCACAGCACGCAACGGGGCAACTCCTTCGTCCAGGGGATCCTGCCTGGGCTCAACCGTCTCAACGTATCCGGACGGATGGTTCTACGGCAGTCCCTGACCTGGCCCGTCCTGCCTGGCCGCCTCCAGCGGCCCGATCGGCACCTGCGGACCCTGGCACTCGCGCAGCCAGCGCCGCAGCACCCGGTGTACGCGCTCGGCGCCGACCAGTTCCGCGCCCGGCTCACCCGGCGCGCCCGGCGAGAGGGGCGCCGACAGGTCGAGCGGCGACAGCAGGAAGGGCTGGGACTGTTCACCTCCGAGCCCGCCGTGCGAGCCGATCTGCTCCTCGAAGGCGTGCACGTTGCCCCGCCCGGGGTCGTACATCGAGTTGACCATGATGTCGGCGACGTGCGGGAAGCTGTCGGTACGGCGTACGGCTTCGGCCGCGCCCGGGCCGAAGGCCGCCAGCGGCCCGTCGTCGGACAGCTCGGTGACGGGCACCTCCGCGCCGCCCGGGCAGAGCACCAGCGAGCCGTGCTCCTCGCTGCCCACCAGCAGGAAGCCGATGCCCGGGTGGTTGGCGAGCGTGCTCAGCAGCGCCGGGTGGCGGCGCTCGATCTGTTCGCGGCTGAGGCGCTCGGCCGTGTCGGGGAAGGAGATCAGCGCGAGGTTCCCGGAGGCGAGCACGATCGGGTCGGAGCCCGGCTCCGGACGCTCGTCCTCACCATCCGCCAGCCGCCGGTGCAGCGCGCTCCGCAGGGCGTCGCCCGCCGCGTCGCGGGCCTCCGCGCCGCTCTTGGAACGTTCCGCCCGGCGCGAGACGGGCAGTCCGCAACCCGCGCGCACGAGGTCCTTGAGGGTCAGTCCGTATGCGCCCTCGAAGGTCTCCCCCGGGCTCTGGCCGTGGTCGGAAAGCAGCACGATCCGGTAGCTGCGGGGCGCATGTTCAGCGACCTTCGCGATCAGCGCGATCGAACGGTCGAGGCGTTCGAGCACCAGCGACGCGTCCCGGCTGTGCGGCCCTGAGTGGTGCGCCACTTCGTCGTACGCGACGAGGTCGGCGTAGACGGCGGTACGTCCGGCGAGCATGTCCCCCATCACCGCGGCGACCACCACATCCCGCTCGACGACGGTCGCGAACGCCCGGATGAAGGGGTAGAGCCCGCCGCGCCCGACCCGCGGCCGGTCGCCGCGCAGCCGCGCCCGCGTCGACTGGCCGACCTCACGGGCTACTTCGGCGACGAAGGACAGCGCAGTGCGCACGGCGTTGGCGGGGTCGGAGAAGTACGCGAAGTAGCCGGCTCTGGAGCGGTTGGGCCGGCCGCGTCTGGCGGTCATGGACAGCACGAGCGCGAGCTCATCGGCGCCGCCGCTGAAGAGATTGCCGCGGCTGGCGCCGTCGACGGTGAGCAGCCCGCCGTCGCCGGTGCGCTCGATGGCGCGGCGCTGGAGTTCGGCGGCGCTCGCGGGCCGGTTGCAGACCATTACCCGGCCGCTGTCCTTCTCGTACCACCGGAAGGCCGGGACGTCGTGGTTGGAGCCGTGCAGGATGCCGAGCTGGCTGGCGCCGGTCTGGCTGGACCAGTCGGTGCGCCAGGGGCTGAGCCGGTGGGTCGTGCCGATCCAGCCCGCGACGGTGGGCATGAGACCGTCCTCGGCCGCGCCCCGCAGGACCTCGTGCCCGACCCCGTCGAGCTGCAGAAAGACCGTGCCGGGGGGTCCCGCACGGCTGCCGTCCTCGCCGCGTCGCCGTCTGCGCCGGTCGGCGAGCCGGGAGAGCCTGCGCCGGTAGGCGTTGTCGTCGCGGACGGCGAGCGCGGTGGAGGTCGCGGATGCGACGGCGGACATCACGGCGGCGACGACGACAGCGGTCTCGGGGTCGGCCGCGCCGCGCCCGTCGGGGATCAGCCAGAGCGCGATCAGCAGCAGCGAGCCGTTGAGGAAGAACACCAACAGGCCGAGCACCAGGGCGGATACGAGCAGCAGGGCCCGTACGACGACCGGCCAGACCAGCGCGGTCAGGAGACCGAAGGCGCCGGCGCCCCAGGCGGCGGTGACGGCGGTCCTGGTGATGCTGTCGCCGTCGTCGGACTGCAGCTGGAAGTCGGGCAGCAGCCCGGCGAGCGCCAGCATCGTCAGCGTGGACACCGCCCACACCACGATCACGCGCAACAGGGCTCTGCCGGCCGTACGCCATCGCCCTTCGCCCACGCTGTCTTCACCTCACCCTGTGATCAGGCCTCCAGCCTGGCACAGGGGCGGGCGCGATCCGGTGGCGCGCCCGGCGGCACCTTCAGCAGCCGTCGTAACCGGCCGTCGGCATGGAGAGTCTGCGATGGACACTGGCCTTCATCGCCGCGTCGTACGCCGGCTCGTCCAGGCCCGCGGTCTCCAGCGGCACGCCTCTGCGCTCGCACTCCGCGACGAAGCCCCGCACCGACGTCAACGCCCGTGCGAGCACGCGCTCGTTGGGCGCGACGAACATGTCCACGTGGCCGGCCGCGACATCGGTCCACAGCCCGCAGTGGTCGGGCCGCAGCCCGTAGAACAACAGCTGCCGGGTGACGACGAAGCCCTTGTCGGCGGCCCAGCGGGCGCACATCGCGTGCTGCGTGCGGGTGTCCACCAGAAATGGATCACGGTCGAGTTCCTCGAGGGGCGTCAGGCTGGCGATCGCCGCCACTTGTAAGCCGCCCATGGACATCCCCCCGTACGCTCGCCGTCGCCGCCGACCCTACTCCGCATCTACGCTCGTACGAGTACGAGGAACGGGACGGGCGAACGGGATCGCGAGCGGGAACGAGGAGGCACTGCGTGCCGGTGGAGGTCACCTGGTGGGGTCATGCCACCTGCACGGTCGAGGACTCCGGCGTCCGGGTGCTGACCGATCCGCTGTTCGTTCGCCGGCTAGCGCATCTGCGCAGGCGGCGCGGTGAGCTGCCGCCGCCCGAGGCCGCGAGAGCCGAGGCCGTCCTCGTCTCCCATCTCCACTCCGACCATCTGCATCTGCCGTCACTGGCCCGGCTCGCGCCCGGAACCCGTCTGGTGGTGCCGAGCGGTGCGGGGCGCTCGGTGCCGGGGCTGCGGCGGCTCGTCAGCTCCGCCGGGCTGCGGGTCACCGAGATGGCGCCGGGCGACGAGGTGCGGGTCGAGGACCTGGTGGTGCGGGCCGTGCCGGCGCTGCACGACGGGCGGCGGCTGCCGGTCGGGCCGCACCGTTCGCCCGCGCTCGGCTATGTGATCAGCGGTGAGGCGCGTACGTACTTCGCCGGGGACACCGGGCTCTTCGACTCGATGGCCAATGAGGTCGGCCGGGTGGATGTGGCGCTGCTGCCGGTCGGCGGCTGGGGGCCCTATCTCGGGCACGGGCATCTGAACCCGGACCGGGCGGCGCAGGCGCTGGCCTCGCTCGCGCCGCGCGCGGCCGTGCCGGTGCACTACGGCACGTACTGGCCGATCGGGATGGACGGGATCCGGCCGCACGAGTTCTACGCTCCGGGCGAGGAGTTCGTACGCAAGGCTGCGCGGCTGGCTCCGCAGGTGGCGGTGCACCGGCTGGTCCACGGCGAGCGGGTCAGACCGGAGGCCGCCCGGTGAGCTCCAAGCTGTCGGATGTCCTCGGGCAGCTGTCGCAAGTCGTGGGCGGGCTGCCGCCGGAGTCGACACAGCAGGCGGTCGGCTACCCGTCGCTGTTTCTGCTGGTGGCGCTGGGATCGCTGGTGCCGGTGGTGCCGACCGGGGCGGTGGTGAGTTCGGCGGCGGTGGTGGCCTTCCATCAAACGGCTCCGCTGGCGTTGCTGTTCGTCTTTCTGGTGGCGTCGTTCGCCGCGTTCCTGGGGGATGTGTCGCTCTACTGGCTCGGGCAGCGCGGGACCCGGTCCAAGAACGGCTCCCGGTGGCTGGCCGCGCTGCGCGACCGTGCCGCGCCCGACCGGATCGAGCAGGCGCGGCGCAAGCTGGACGAGCACGGGGTGACGGTGCTGGTGGTCTCCCGGCTGGTGCCGGCCGGGCGGATACCGGTGATGCTGGCCTGTCTGCTCGCCAGGATGCCGCTGCGCCGGTTCGTCCGTGGGGACGTCCCGGCGTGCCTCGCGTGGGCGGCGACGTACCAGTTGATCGGGATTCTGGGCGGCTCGCTGTTCGACGAGCCGTGGAAGGGTGTGGTGGCGGCGGTGGCGCTGACGGTGGTGATCAGCGGGGCTCCGGCGCTGTGGCGCAGGGTGCGGCGGTCACCCGGCCAGCAGGCGTGAGCCGCCGACCGGCAGGTCCCACAACTGCTCGCGCGGGCGGCCGGTGCGCTCCCAGGCGGCCCGCACCCGGGTGAGGGGCTCAAGGACCGGCTCCGCGGAGAGCACGAACGTCGCCCAGTGCATCGGGGCCATGTTCCGCGCTCCGAGGTCCTCGAAGGCGCACACCGCCTCCTCCGGATCGGTGTGCACATCGCTGAGCCACCAGCGCGGGTCATAGGCGCCGATCGGCAGCAGTGCCAGGTCGAGGCCGGGGTGGCGGAGGCCGATCTCCTTGAACCAGTGGCCGTATCCGGTGTCGCCCGCGAAGTAGACGGACTGGCCGAGCGGGTCGGTGAGCACCCAGCCGCCCCACAGCGAGCGGCAGGTGTCGATGAGGGTGCGCTTGGACCAGTGGTGGGCCGGTACGAAGTCGAAACGGACGGCGGCCAGTTCCGCGCCCTCCCACCAGTCGAGTTCGGTCACCCGGGTGAAGCGGCGGTGCCGGAACCAGCGGCCGAGCCCGGCCGGGGCGAACACCGGCGTATGGCGCGGGAGTCTTTTGAGTGTGGGGGCGTCCAGATGGTCGAAGTGGTTGTGGCTGATGACCACCGCGTCGACGGGCGGCAGGTCCTCCCAGCGCACCCCGACGGGCGTGATCCTGGCCGGGGTGCCGAAGATCCGGCGTGACCAGACGGGGTCGGTGAGGACGGTCAGCCCGCCGATGCTCAGCACCCAACTGGCGTGTCCGGCCCAGGTGACGGCGACGGTCGTGGTGTCCACGACGGGCAGCGGCCCCGGAGCGAAGGGCAGCTGCGGAATGTCCCTCAGGCCGTCGGGGCCGGGGCGCACCGCGCCCTCTCTGGCGAGGCGGGCCATGGCCCTTACGCCGGGGAGCGGAGCGGTTAGCCGGTCGGCGAAGGATCTCGGCCAGTGGCGGATCTCGCCGAGGGGGCGGGGTCGGGAACGGGGCCGTACGCCGCCCGGTGTGCTTGTCGACTGTCCCGAGTGCTCTGTCTGCTCCGTCTGTTCCGTCATCCGGGGCTCCGTTCAACGCAGTTCGTCGAAGGCCGTTCCAAGAATGCTCAACGCCCCGGCCACATACGGCAATTCCAGTGGTGCCGGTGAGGTGAGAGATTCCAGCCGCTGCTCGGGAGTCGCTCCCAGCAGCGGCCCGGTGGCCAGCCGCACCCGCAGCGCGCCCAGTTCGTCGCCGAACCGGTGTCCGCCGGGCACGGGCGCTCCGAGGCGGTGGGTCAGATACTCCTCCAGCTCCATGGAGTCGGTGACGCCCCGGTCGGCGAGACGGGCACGCAGCGGCCCGAGGTCCGCGTACAGATGGCGGCCGGCCTGCGGAGGGCGGGCCAGCGCGCCGGAGACGAGCACCGCGTGGTGCGCCGCGGCCGCCACGCGCGCGTGCAGCGCGGCCGCCTGCTCTGCCCTGTCGGTGACCGGTCCCGGCTCGTCCAGTGCGTGTGCGGCGGCTGCGGCGATCGGTTCCGCCACCACCGCGCCGAGTGCGGTGAGGATGTCGAGGGTCCTGGCCCGCCGGACGGCGCCCTCCTCGGTGGGCGGGAATCGGGCAATGGCCACCGGCCAGGAGTCGGGCGTGAGCCCGCCCGCCAGATCGCTGATGACGGTGACGTCGCCGGGGCACATCTCGGCGGGGCTGACCAGCACAGTCTCGTGCGGCTGGTGGATGGTGTCCCGCCAGGTCTCGTCGCTGATGATGTGCAGCCCTTCGCCCACCGCGGCCTCGCACGCCTCGCGCACGGTCTCGGGCGGGGCGACGGTCGCGGTGGGGTCGTCGGCGACGGAGAGCAGCAGCAGCCGGGGTCTGCCGCCCTCGGCGCGAACTCTGCGTACGGTCTCGAGCAGCGCGTACGGATCGGGCACGCCGCCGCACTCCGCCGGGGTCGGCACATGGTAGGCGGGCCGGCCGAGCAGCCGGGCCTGCGGAGTCCACCAGGCGGGGCACGGGCGGGGCATCAGCACATCCCCGCCGTACGCGCCGATCAGCGCGAACAGCAGGGGCTGCGCGCCGGACGCCGCCGCCACCTCCTCGGGGTGGGAGCGCAGCCCGCGCCGCCACCAGTAGCCGCAGGCCGCCTCCCGCAGTTCGGGGCCGCCGCCGGGCGGCTCGCCGGCGGCCCGGTCCGACGCGGCCGCGAGCACCGCGGCGAGCTCGGGCAGCACGGGCAGTCCGGACTCGGGGGCGGGCGGTCCGTATCGGACGGGGCCGTGGTCTTCCGGAGCCGTCCGCTGCATGCCGTCACCTCCGCTGCTCGCATCCCGGAACCACTGCCCGGCCCACGAGCCCTTTATACGGAGGTTTACGCGACCTCGCCGCGCGGGAGCTTCGAACGGGCGGGCGTCGGACGGGCGGGCGGGCGTCAGATCACCGCCCGGGTGCGGTAGGTCGCCAGCCCCCACTGCTGATCCACGATCAGTGCCAGTCCGTGGTCGGCGAAGACGGGCAGCAGCCGTTGGATCCGCGCCTTGAGTGCCCGAAGCGTCATGGGAAGGCAGGGTGCTCCCAGGAGCAGTCTCAGATGGTGGCAGCAGACGGGAGCCTGCGCTCTGGTGATCACGTTGAACAGGAGGCGCTGGCTGGCGGTGCCCCCTGCGGACGCACGCGGCACCGGCATTGGCGGGCAGCGCCTCAAGTCGGCATGGATGCGCCAGGCCAGCTCAGCGGCCGGTTTCTGCCGGTCGAGGACATCGAACGCCCCGGCGGTGAAAGCGGCGACGGCATCCCGCCCTTCGTGCCGCAGGACGGCGACGGGAGCGATCAAAGACGCGGCCCGGACGAGCCTTGCCAGCCCGTCAGCCTCCGCCGTGGGCACATCGAGCAGGATCATCGCCGGTCTTCGTTCCAGCATGGAGGCGCAGGCCGACTCGCTTCCCCAACGAACAGCGGCGTCGAGGGCGAGACCTGCATGCCCCAGCCTCCGGGCCAACGTCGAACTCGACGCCTCATCAACCGAGAGGAAGGTCGGCAGGTGTGCGCGGACCGGCGGGTCCGGATGGATGCGCCGTATCGTCTGGGTTTGCATCGCCTACGGGGCGATGCCGGTGGCGGCGGTGTGGCCGAGGTACGGGTTCAACGCGGTGACTAGGCCGATGGAGTGCACGACCGCAGCGCGCATGGCACCGGTGGCGGCTGTGATTCCCGCCGCACAGCGCTCGGCGAGTACGAGGCACGCGGTCCGCAGGTGGGTGATGCTCTCCGAGAGCGAATGGAAGATGACCGGTTCGAAGACGTTGCGCTGGAGCTGTCCGGCCTCCGCGGCCATGGTGACGGTGGCATCGTTGCCGATCACTTCGAAGGCGACCTGCTTGACGACTTCCGGGATGACCGCGGTGACCTCGACCGGCATGGTGCCGGAACCGGTCTGAGCGGCTGGGAGGTTGATCTCGTTCAGCTCTGCGCGGGGGCCGGAGGAGAGCAGGCGCAGGTCGTTGCAGCTCATGGAAAGCCTGACGGCGAAGCGCTTGAGCACGCCGGACAGATGGACGAAGGCACCGTAGCCCTGGGTGGCTTCCACCGGGTTGCCGGCGGTCACCACGGGCAGGCGGGTGATGTCGGCCAAGTGGCGGCAGGCGGCCTCGGCGTATCCGGCGGGAAGGTTGAGCCCCGTGCCGATGGCGGTGATCCCCAGGTTGATCTCGTGCACCGGGCTGACGGCCTCGGCGAGCCCACCCTGGTTCTCCTCCAGCATGACCGCGTACAGCGAGAATTCCTGGCCGAGGGTCATCGGCACGGCGTCCTCCGGCTGGGTGCGCACAGTCTTGAGTACGTCGCGGAACTCCTCGGCCTTGGCGGTGAAAGCCTCGCGCATGACCGACATCGCGGCCAGCAGCTCACTCACGGCGTTGATGGTGGCGACCTTGATCGCGGTCGGGTAGGCGTCGTTGGTGGAGTGACTGAGGTTGACGTCCTCGTTCGGGTGCAGGCTCCCGTACTCGCCCTTGGCGAGACCGAGGATCTCCAGCGCCCGGTTCGCGATCACCTCGTTGGCGTTCATGTTCGTCGAGGTCCCGGCTCTGCCCTGGACCACGTCGACGACGAACTGGCCGTGCAGGTGCCCGTTCCGGATCTCTCGGCAGGCGGCGACGATGGCCTGTGCCTTCTCCGTGGCGAGCAGGCCGAGTTCTTCGTTGGCGCGGGCTGCGGCCTCCTTCACCGCTGCAAGCGCGTCAACGAGGTGAGGGTAAGCGGAAATCGGCGTTCCGGTGGTGGGGAAGTTCTCGCACGCGCGCAGGGTCCGGATGCCCCAGTAGGCGTCGGCGGGCACCTCGCGGTCCCCGAGCAAGTCGTGTTCGGTGCGGTGGCCGGGAGTCATCGGTGCAGTCCTCCTTGATCGGGTGTAGTGCGAGTGCTGCGAGTGCTGCGCGTGCGGTGCTGCGGGCGGGTCCTGCACCCGAGGGTCTGTGCCTACGTCCAGAGGCCGGCGGTACGACGGGGGGCCAGGGGCCAGTGCCCCGAGAGCTCTCAGGCTGCCGACCGTGGTCGCGCTGCTCGGAGGGGAAACGCCGACTGGCGCGCCCGGCCCCACCTGTCTGGCTGTCTGACAGGTTTACGGGGCGATCCTGCGGGTCATCAGGAGGCGCTGTCAAGGGCTACGGCGGCGTGATCAAGCCATCTCGGACCTCGGCGCCGCGGTGGCTGCCGGCACCCGTCCCGCGTGGCGGCCGCGTCCACGGGGTACCCGCGATGCATGTCCGACACCTACGCACACACAAATCCGCAGGTCCGGGCGCACGTTGCGGCGCTGCTCAGCGGCTGGGACCGGCAACTCCTGCACGCCGTCGCCTCCCGGCACTGGCCCGGCGCCGAGCCGGTGCTGCCCCGGCTGAGCCGCAGCGCCAACCACGGCCTGCTGTGGTTCGGCGCGGCAGCCGGCATGGTGGCGCTGGGACGCGGGACACGCTCGCGCCGCGCCGCCGTACGGGGTGTGGCGTCCCTCGCCCTCGCCTCCGCCACCATCAACACCGTCGGCAAGCGTTCGGTGCTCAGGGCGCGGCCGGTGCTCGACGCGGTGCCGGTGATACGGCGGCTGAAGCGGCAGCCGTTCACGACGTCGTTCCCGTCCGGGCACGCCGCGTCGGCGGCGGCCTTCGCGACCGGCGTCGCGCTGGAGTCGAAAGGCTGGGGCGCGGTCGTCGCGCCCGTGGCCGCCGCCGTCGCCCTCTCGCGCGTCTACACGGGCGTGCACTACCCGAGCGATGTGCTGGTGGGCGCGGCGCTGGGCGTGGGTGCGGCCTTCGCGGTACGGGGCGCTGTGCCGACCAGGTCGCAGCTGCCCACCCCGGGCCGGCCGTTGACCGACGCGTCCGCGCTGCCCGGCGGGGAAGGGCTGGTGATCGTGGTCAACCGGCATGCGGGCTCGGCGGGTTCGGCGGCTCTCGTGCGCGAGACGATGCCGCTCGCCGAGGTCGTGGAGTGCGCGCCCGACGAGCTGTCGGCGGAGCTGGAGAAGGCGGCGGGCCGCTGCCGGGCGCTGGGCATCCTGGGCGGAGACGGCACGATCAACAAGGCGGCGACCGTCGCGGCCGCGCAGGGGATTCCGCTGGCCGTCTTCCCCGGCGGCACGTTCAACCACTTCGCGTACGACCTGGGCATCGAGTCGGTCCACGACACCTGCCGGGCCGTCGAGGGCGGCGAGGCCGTCCGCGTCGATCTGGGGCGCTTCACGCCGGGCCCGGACGGAACGCGGGCGGGCCACTTCCTGAACACCTTCAGCCTGGGCGTCTATCCGGAGCTGGTCCGCATCCGCGAGCGCTGGTCGCCGCGGATCGGCGGCTGGCCCGCCGGGGTGCTCGCGGCGGCGATTGTGCTGCGCGGCGAGCATCCGCTGGAGGCCGAGGTCCAGGGTCGGCGACGCCCCATGTGGCTGCTGTTCGCCGGGAACTCCATCTACCAACGGGTGGGTCCGACGCCCGGCCACCGGCTGGATCTGGCGGACGGCCTGCTCGATGTCCGGGTGGTGCACGGCGGCCGCTGGCCGGGGCTGCGGCTGCTGGCCGCCGCGCTCGCCGGTCCGCTGAGCCGCTCGCCGGTGCATGCGGCGCAGAAGCTGCGGCAGCTGCGGATCTCCGGGCTCGCGCCGGGCACTTTGCTGGCCTACGACGGTGAAGTCACGGTGGCCCCGCCGGAGTTGGTGGTGGACAAGGAGGCCGAGGCGCTCACGGTCTACCGCCCGCAAGCCCTGCTCTGAGCGCCCGCAAGCCCCGCTCCGAGCGCTCGCAGGTCGCTGCGGGCTTCCGCGGAAAACCCGATCGACGGGCTCAGGCTGCTTCGCGCACCATGAGCGCATGCAGATACGCCGCGCACAGACTCACGACGCAGCAGGCATCGCCGCGGTCCACGTACGGTCCTGGCAGGCGGCGTTCACCGGTCTCGTACCGCAGGAGCATCTCGACGCGCTCGCCCCCGCGCGGGAGGCCCTGGTCTGGACGGGCCGGCTCACCGAGCCCCGCAGGTCGGACGCGGGGGTGCTGGTCGCCGAGACCGACCAGGGGATCGTCGCCTTCGCCGGCTACGCACCGGCCCGCGCCGAAGGCACAGCGGAGATCGGCACGCTCTACGCCCTGCCGGAGCTCTGGGGCACGGGGGTCGGCAGGCGTCTGCTGGCGGCCGTCGTGGACCAGCTCACCAAGGCGGGCTGCACGCGCGCACAGCTGTGGGTGCTGGAGGCCAATGACCGCGCCCGGCGGTTCTACGAGGCCGCGGGCTGGCGTGCGGACGGCGCGGTCGAAGTGGACACGACCGGCGGCCGCCCGCTGATCAAACTGCGTTACCAGCGGCCCCTGTTGCGAACCGTCAGGGCCGAGCCCATCCGCACCGAACGGCTCGTTCTGCTGCCGCTCGCCGTCGCGCACGCGGACGAGATGGCGAAGGTCCTCGTCGACCCGGCCCTGCACACCTTCATCGGCGGCGGGCCGGAGACCGCCGATGCGCTGCGCTCGCGGTACGCCGGCATGCTCGCGGGCGCGCCCGATCCCGCCGTGTCCTGGTGCAACTGGGTCATCAGGCTGGAGGCTGAGTCCCGTCTCACGGGCACGGTCCAGGCGACGGTCGGCCCGTCAGGACGCGGCCGCAGCGCCGAGATCGCCTGGCTTGTCGGCACGCCCTGGCAGGGGCGGGGCATCGCCACCGAGGCGGCGCGGGCGCTCGTCGGCTGGCTCGCCGGGCGGTCGGTCCACACGGCGGTCGCCCATGTGCACCCGGACCATCTCGCCTCGGCGGCCGTCGCCGCCGCGGCCGGGCTGACACCGACCGACCGGGTACAGGACGGCGAGGTGAGATGGCAGGCGGCTCTCCCGGTTGGCACCCGGGCCCGGGCCTAGTGCTGGATTCCGCTTTGGTTGGGTATATGTCCTGGTGGCGGGGTGGTTCGGGTACTCGGGGGCGGGTGCTGGACGGTGGTGTTACGGGCACGGCAGAGCCGTGATGAGGACGAGCAGGCGATGGTCTGCAAGCTGGCGCGGGCTCGGAAGGCGCCGCGGGACCTGGTGATGCGGGCACAGATGATCGAGTTGAGCTGGTCCGGGCTGCGGGTGCCGGGGATCGCCGCGGAGTTGGGCTGCAGCCCCAAGACGGTGCGGTGCTGGCTGCACCGGTTCAACAGGTCAGGGGTGGAAGGCCTGGAGGATCTGGGCGGTCAGGGCCGCAAGCGCAGGATCACCGAAATCGAGCGGTCGAGGATTATCGCGTTGGTCAGGACGCCGCCTCCGGGACGTTTGACAGTGCAGCCGGGTGGTGACCTGGCAGCGGCAGATCAGTCCGGTGCGCCGGAGTGGACGCTCGATGCCCTCGCGGCTGTCGCTCGCGGGATGGGGATCGAGGTCAGTCGGTCCCAGGTCCGGCGGATTCTGCTGGCCGAGGGGGTGCGGTGGCGTCGCACGAGGTCGTGGACCAGGTCGAAGGACCCGGACTTCGCGGGAAAAGGACGCGGATCATCGAGCTCTACACCTGCCCGCCCGACGACGCGACGGTCCTCTGTGCCGACGAGCTCGGGCAGGTGATCCCCCGGACGTCCCGCCGGCGCCGGGCTGGTCGCCGGACGGACACCGCATCAAAGCCGAACTCGACTACAGCCGCGGGCCGGAGAAGACCTGGGTCTACGGAGCCCTGCGCGTCCGCGACGGGCAGCAGGTCACCATGACCGCACCGTCACGGAACAGCGTCTTCTACCAGCAGTTCCTGCAGAAAGTGGAGGACGCCAACCCCATCGGTGACATCTACGTGATCACCGACAACCTGTCCTCCCACAACAGCCTGTCCACCCGGACATGGTTGGAGGACCACCCCCGCATCCGGCACGTCTTCATCCCCGTCGGCGCCTGCTGGCTCAACCTGCAGGAAGGCTGGTGGCGGATCTTCCGCAAAGCCGCCCTGGCCGGCCAGTCCTTCGCCGGCCCGGACGAGATCACCCAAGCCACGGCCGTGGCCACCGCCCAGCTCAACGCCCGTGCCAGACCGTGGATCTGGGGCCGACCAGCCCCGCCCACCCGCCAACTACGACGCCGATACGTGTACTGCCTTTGAGGAATCCAGCACTAGTGCTTCTGAGCGGATGGCGTCTGAGTCCACGCGCCCAGCCCGCTCAGCCCAGGCACTCCGAGCGGTGCCCTCCTGCGGTCGTCTTCGGCTCCGGCCCGGCGTCCCATGACGCCGGGCCCACAGTGCTGTCCTGGCCCGAACCACCCATACCGCACAGGCGAAAGAACTCCTGCACAACCCGTTGACGTACATACCGTCCGGTCAGTACGTTCCCTGCAGTCGCGATGCCGCCCCCCCCCCCCCGCTCCCCCCCCACATCCCCCTCCCTTCCCCCCGCCCACCGGAGTGTGCACCCATGGACACTGCGCCTTCCGCAGTATCCGCTCACCCCCTCCCCAGCAAGGCCGCGGCCGACGACGCAAGGAGACGGCGCAAGGTGGCCACGGCCGCCGCTCTCGCCTCGGCCGTCGAGTGGTACGACTACTTCGTCTTCGGCATGGCAGCGGCGCTCGTCCTCGGCGAGCTCTACTTCCCCGCTGGCAGCCCCACCGCGGGGGCGCTGGCCTCCTTCGCCACGTTCGCCGTCGGCTTCCTGGCCCACCCCCTCGGCGGCGTCATCGCCGGCCATCTCGGTGACAAGCGCGGACGCAAACCGATGCTGGTGCTCGCGCTGGCCTTGATGGGCGTCGCCACGACGGGCATCGGGCTGCTCCCCACGTACGCCACGATCGGCATCGCCGCCCCCTTGCTGCTCGTCGTGTTGCGCGTCATGCAGGGCATAGCCGTCGGTGCCCAGTGGGGCGGCGCGATGCTGCTCGCCACCGAGTACGCCCCCGAGGGGAAGCGCGGGGTCTACGGCAGTGTCGTCCAGCTCGGCGTTCCCATCGGCGTCGTGACCGCCAACTCGGTCTTCCTACTGGCCGGCGCGTTCACCAGTGAAACCGCCTTCGCCGCCTGGGGCTGGCGCGTGCCGTTCATCGTCGGTTTCTTCGTGCTGGGCCTTGCCTGCTACATCCACACCAGGGTCGAGGAGACTCCCGAGTTCCGAGCCGCCGAACGGGCCCTGACCGAGAAGGAGAAGAGCGAGCAGAGCTCCATGCTGCGGACCATCCTGCGCGGGCATCTCGGCACGGTGCTGCTGGCCGGCGGATCGTTCGCCGTGAATACCGCCACCTTCCGTACCCGCCGCCCTGCGCGCCATGGAAACTCTTGTCGCATTCGACCTGAACAAGGTCCGCGACAACAACGCCCGCATCGCCGAGCTCTACCGGCGCGCAGAACCCGACCTGGCGATCATCTGTGCCCACGACCCGGCACTTTACGAAAAGATGTCGCAGGCGTGTAACTGACGCCATGGTGGGCGCCGTACGCAGCGCGCCCACTCATGCTGGAACAGCCGACGGCCTTGTCGACCAGTGCGTATGTCAGTTCCGGGTGCACGTCGCCTGCAAGACGCCGACTGGCCCGGCGCGACCACGATGCGGATGCGCTCTGGATGTCGCCAGTGAGGGCAGACTTCTGGGTCGCCTCAGTGACCCGGTGTTCCTCGATGCCCGCGGGCCAGCGTGCTACCTCAAGTCGTGGGAGACCGAAATCGGGCTCTTGACTGTTCGTTGACGCGACTAGGTCCGCTACATAATTTGCCAGCCTCCAAGCAATTCAGTTCAACAGTGTAGTTGGACTAGCCAAGGAGACAGATGTCTAATCCCAGCAGTCTCGGCGCCGGGTTCGCCGCATCGTGCGCCGTACTCCTCAGTGCGGCCGCACCGGTCAGCGCGGCACCCGCCGTTGAGCCGGGCCCCTCCATCGGAGGAAAGGTTTATCAGGCGGGTTGGTGGTGGAGGAGCAACGACGAGAACGAGATCGACAAATCGGGCCTCGTCGCTCGGCCTGAGCCGACGCCGCCGAATGTGCCGGCCGGTGCGATGACCGTGGCGGCGGTCAATGGTGCCGAGGAGATGGTCGCGGCCATCGAGTTCGCGCTGAAGTACGGCCCGGGCGCGGATGTGACCTCGTTCGATGTGGTGCTGAGGGAATCGTCCGCCCCCGACTCGAACGTGAACTCCGACGGCGAGGACGTCAAGGTCGTGGCGTGCCCTGTCACGGATGCGTTCTGGGCCAAGGCCGAGGGTGGAAAGTGGTCGTCGCGGCCAGCTTACGACTGTGAAAGCGCCGCTGCTGCCGGCAAACGCGACAAGGACGGGATCTGGCACTTCGACCTCACGTCGATCGCACGGCTCTGGCTAGCACAGGACAGTCAGCTACCCACCTCGATCGCCCTCGTGGAGCAGGTCGAGGCGCCGATGAGTTTCCAGGTGACCTGGGACGGGCCGTCGGACAAGGGCATCGGCATGAAGCTGGTGGCGACCGGGGGAGCGACACCTCAACCGCCGGCTGCCATACCGGCGGACAGCGGGACGACGGGCGATTCGGGCGCGGTCGACACAGGTGCCGGTACGGACTTCTCCGGGGAAGTACCGGCGGATGCAGGAACCATGCCAGATGACGCCACGGCACCGGCCGCCACGGAAGCCCAGGACGTGGCCCGCAGTAGCGGGCTGCGGTCGCCGGCTGCGGCCACCCCGGTGACGCACGTGGGCTCAATGCTGGAGGACATCCCCGGCGGAGTTCTCTTCCTGATCCCGGTCGGGCTCGGGCTCGCCTATGCGGTGATGTTCGCGCTCGGCCCGAACGGTGAGCCGGTGCTGTCCGGTGCGCGCCACGGTGTGGGCCGCGCGCTCGACCAACTCCGGGTGATCAAGACGTTTTTCAAGGAGGCGCAGTGATCCGGCGACGGTCGAGGCAGATCGGTATCGCAGCGGTGGCGCTGGCGTTTGCGGTGGTCTCGGGCTGCGGGCAGAAGCCGGGCGTGAGCGGGCTTTACGCCGGGCCGAATGGACCGAGTGGACAGGGCACCGCTGCAGGTGCGCTCGGAGGGGTTGGTACGGACGGTCAGCCGGTTGACCCAGGCGCCCTGGACACCGGCGCGCAGGGCGTGGGTGCGGGCGCTGGCACAGACGCCGCCGGTCCCGGTACCGGGACCGGGACGGGCACTGGGGGTACCGGTGACAGGGGCGGCAGCGGTGGCGGCACCAGCGGGCCGGTGCCGCCGGGTATCGGCGATGCCACGCCGCTGAAGCCGGGCGAGCCGATCAAGATCGGCGTGCACGCACCGGTGACAGGCGCGGCGGCGGTCCCCCAGAACTCGATCGAGCGCGCGGTGGGCGTGTACGCCGACTACATCAACAAGAAGGGCGGGATCAACGGGCGGAAGCTCCAGGTCAAGCTCGAGAACGACAACTTCGACCCGTCGACTGCGGTATCGAAGTGCAAGAGCTTCATCGAACAGAAGTACTTCCTGGTCATCGGTTCCGCCGGTGCCGACCAGATCGACGCCTGCGCGCGCTACGCGAACTCCCGGCAGTGGCCCTACATCTCGGGCGGTGTGCATGAGTCCAATCCGCGTCTCGGTTCACTGAACGCGCTGCGGACTTACTTCGCGGCCTACCTCACCTACGAGCAGCAGGCGCCGATGATCACACGTGAGATGAGGGCGGCCTTCTCCGGGCAGAAAGTCGGGCTGATCGTCGCGGAGAACGATAATCTGGACAACTACGCGAAGATACAGGGCAATTCACTGAAGCAGGCGTTCGGAACCAAACTCGTGCTGAACGACCGCGCTCCGAAGAAGATCCAGTCCGAAGCGGCGTCGATCGCGGCGAAGATTTGCAACAGCGGTGCGAAGGCGGTCGTGTGGAACGCGAGCCCTGGCGGCCTGGTGAATGTGTCCAAGGCGCTGACGTGCAGCGTGAAGTTCTACGGTCCCGGGAACACGAGCGGGCTGAACCTGGTCGCCACGGGTGGATGTCCGCAGATCAACGGCGCCCGGTTCTTCTCGTCATTCCCGCAACTGGACAGGATAGACGCGATCGACCCCGAGTTCCGGAAAGCGTATAAGGCGAAGAACGGTGGAGCTGATCCGGACGATATCGCAATCAATGCCTGGGGCCTCGAGAAGCTGGTCGGTCAGATGCTCCAGGCGGCCGGCAAGAACCTGAGCCACCGCACGTTCATGGCGACGCTCAACAGTGGCAAGACCTTCGACTCCGGGGTGTTCCCGTCGGCCAAGTTCGCACCGAACAAGAAGTTCGGCGGCAGCGCGATGTACCTGCTGGAAGCCGACTGTGGTTCGCGGCAGTACAAGACCCGGCCCGGGAGGTACAAGCAGTGAGCCAGGAGCTGGTCGTCGCCCTGGTCAACGGGTTGTTCCGGGGCAGTGTGTACGCGTTGGTAGCGCTGGGCATCGTGCTGGTGTACCGCGCGACCGGTGTGTTCAACTTCGCGCAGACGGAGTTCGGCACCACCGGCTTGTTCGCAGCCTTCGTGGCCGTGGAAATGTGGCACTGGGACTACGCGCTGGGCCTGCTGTTCGGCATATCCGTGGCCGTCGTCATGGGGCTGGTGACGGAGCGAGTGGTGATCCGTCCGTTGCAGCACAGCTCGAAGGTGACGCTGCTGGTAGGTACCGCCGGTGTCGCGACGACCGCGATCGGCATCCAGTTCTGGCTCACCAACGAGCAGCCGATCCGGGAGATGCCGCCGATCGTCGAGGGCTCGATCGCCACGGTTCTGGGAGTCGCCATCACCAGCCAGAAGGTGATCACAGTGCTGGTACTGATCGCGGTGGCGCTGGCGCTGGCGGCGTTCTTCCGGTCGCCGTCCGGGCTGGCGATCCAGGCCGCGCAGCAGGAGGCCACCGCCGCCGAACTGGTGGGCATCAGCGTGCGCCGGGTGTCGATGATGACATGGGGAATCGCCGCGGCCCTTGGTGGGCTGGCGGGGATCCTGTCGGGTCCCAACGACACCTTCACCGCGGCGTTCCTCACCTTCGGCGGCGGTGCGGCGCTGCTGCCCGGCCTCATGGCCGCGGTGCTCGCCGGGATGCGCAGCATGCCCGGGGCGCTGGCCGGCGGCCTTCTGGTGGGCTTCGTGGAGCAGTTGGGGGCGCTCAGCGCGCTGGCCGGCCTGCCCGGGCCGAAGGCGGCGATCCTTTTCGTGTTCCTGCTGGTAGTCCTGCTGCTTCGCCCAGAGGGCCTGTTCGCGCGAAAGGTGGTCGGCGCATGAGTGCGGTACAGGCATCGCCCGGCAAGGAGGCGTCCGCCGAGAGCACGCTCGTTCTGCCCAGCGTGGTGGGGAAGCCCGAGTCACGGTTCCGGCCGACCATCGCCGGGTGGTTCGCCCGCGGCTTGGCGTGGGCGGCCCTGGCGTGGTTCGTGTTCGCGGTTCCCGGCAACTTCCTGTCGCCCTTCGCCCTCGATGGCGAGGACATCGGACATCTGATCACCGCTGCAGTGTTCGTGATCACCGGGCTCTCGCTCAACATCCTGATCGGATACACCGGCACCATCTCGCTCGGCCACCAGGCGTTCGTGGGAATCGGGGCGTTCATGGCGGCCTACATGGAGGTCGACCTAGGGATCGACTTCTGGCTGGCGGTGCCGATCGCGGCGATCGTGGGTGGCGTGCAGGCAGCGGTGCTCGGTGCGATTTCGCTGCGGCTCACCGGGTTGTACTTCGCGCTGGTCACCTTCGCCTATGGCGTGTTCACCGAGGAGAGCATCTTCGGGATCATCAGCTTCACGGGCGGTGACGCCGGCAAGGCGGTCACGCGGCCGATGGGGTTCCAGAGCCCCTCGGCCTACTACTACCTGTGCCTCGGGTTCGTGGTCGTGGTGCTGTGGCTGGATTGGCGTTTGACCAGAACGAAGGGCGGACGGGCACTGCAGGCCCTGCGGGAGAACCCGAGGGTGGCGTCCTCCTATGGGATCAACGTCAAGGCCTACACGTTGCTCGCGTTCGTCACCTCGGGAGTGTTCGCGGCCGTGGCCGGAGCGCTGTTCGCGCACGGCAAGGACCTGATCGTCCCGCAGAACTTCGGCTTTGAGCTGGCGCTGTCGTTCATCTTGATGACCGTCGTGGGCGGCTTGCGGAACCGTGCGGGAGTGGTGATCGGCTCGGCGTTCTTCGCACTCATGGAGGGCGGCTGGCTGTTCAAGACCTGGCTGTTCGACACCGTCGGCGTGGACTGGCTGATTGAGGACGGCATCGGGTTGCCGCTGAGCTTCGTGCCACATGTCCTCGGCCCCATCCTGCTGATCCTGACGCTGACCACCCACCCGGGCGGTATCGGACAGCAGATCGCGCCGATCAAGGAATGGATGCTCGGCCGGAAATTCAACATCCACACCGGGAAGGTGCGGGACGTGGAGGTCACCGATGTCCGTGCTTGAGGTCGACAACGTCAGTATCAACTTCGGCGGCGTGAAGGCGCTGCAGCACATTGACCTGAAGGTTGGGGAGTGGGAGATCGTCGGCATCATCGGCCCGAATGGGGCCGGCAAGACGACGCTGTTCAACTGCATCACCGGGTTCTACAGCCCCACCAGCGGCAGCGTCCGCTACCGGGGCACGAACATCACCGGCAAGCCGGTGCACGAGCGCACCAAGCTCGGGATCGGCCGCACGTTCCAGAACGTCGGCCTGGTGAAGAACACCACCGTGCTGGAGAACCTGGTGACCGCCCAGCACCTGGAGACCGACTACGACCCGTTCGCCGGCATCCTCGGTGGACCGGCCACTTTCGCCGAGGAGCGCAGGCTCGCCGACCGGGCGCACCAGATCCTCGAGCTGATGAACCTCGAGGGAGTCGCGCAGGCCCGAGTGGCCGACCTGCCCTACGGCGTGCTCAAGAAGGTAGAGATCGCCGCGGTGCTGGCCACCGACCCCGACCTGCTGCTTCTGGACGAGCCGGGTTCGGGCATGGGCCCGGAGGAAGCCCACCAGCTCGGCGACACGCTGCTCGAACTGCGCGAGAAGTTCGGCGTGACGATCGTGATGATCGACCACCATGTGCCGCTCGTCACCAGGGTGTCCGACTACGTCTACTGCCTCAATTTCGGCCAGGTGCTGACGGAAGGCAAACCGGACGAGGTGCGGCGGCATCCCGAGGTCGTGCGCGCCTACCTGGGCGAGGACCCGGAGGAACCTGAGGCACCCACGGTCGCCGCGGCCGACGCGCCGGCCACCGAGCGGGCGAGGGAGGAGTACGTCTGATGGCGCTGCTCGAAGTGCGCGACCTTGTGGTCGGCTACGACCAGTACCCGGTGCTGCACGGCGTCAGCTTCGACGTCGAGCAGGGCGAGTGCTGCGTGCTGCTCGGCCTCAACGGCGCGGGCAAGACCACCACGGTCACCACAGTCGCGGGGATGCTGCAGCCGCAGTCCGGCTCCATCACCTTCGACGGCAAGGAGCTGCGCAAGGGCTCGCCGTCACAGCGGGTGGCCGGCGGCATCTCGCTCAGCCCGGAGGGCCGGCGGCTGTTCCCTCGGCTGACGGTGAGTCAGAACCTCAAGCTCGGCGCGTGGTCCCGCCGCCGCGACTCCAAGACGCTCAACCGGCAGATGGACCTCGTGCTGGACTACTTCCCGCGCCTGGCCGAGCGGGAGAACCAGATCGCCGGCACGCTGTCCGGCGGCGAGCAGCAGATGCTGGCGGTGGCGCGCGCGATGATGTCCCGCCCCAAACTGCTACTGATCGACGAAGCCTCGCTCGGCCTGTCGCCCACCGTGGCGCGCACGGTTTGGGAGGTCACCTCGCGGATCAAGGCCGACGGCACCACGGTGCTGATGGTGGAACAGAACGCAGGCGCGCTGCCGTTCGCGGACCGCGCGCTGATCATGGAAAAGGGAACGTTGGTGTACACCGGCGTGGGAGACGAGTTGCGGACCGTCAACCTGCGCGAGGCGTACCTCGGATCAGGTGCATAGGAGTAATACATAATGCAGATCAATTTCGGTCGGCTGGGCGGGCAGCTCGGTGTGCTGCTGTGCCTGATCGGTTTCGTCCTGATGTGCCTCGGCTGGAACGGCGCGGCGAGCTACAACTCACTTCCGGCGCAGTTCCCCTACCTGATCTCCGGCGGCGTCATCGGCCTGGCGGTCGTGGTGGTGGGCGCCGCGATGCTCATCGTGCAGAACCACCGGGTGGACCGGGTGCGTTTGGAGGCGGCGATCGACCGTCTGGCCGTCGCCGTAGAGAAACAAGGGCTCGGCGGTCCCGGCGCGCAGGGTCCGGGCTTCAGCGGCTACGTGGTGGCCGGCGCCGCGTCCTACCACCGCGTCGATTGCCAGCTGTCGGAGGCGCGGGACGAGGCCGAGCTGATCGGCATCGAGGAGGCGATCGATCGCAACCTCGCGCCCTGCCGGGTCTGCGCGCCGCCGCGCGTTGCGATACCCGCCCGGCAGGGTTGAGGCGGGCCCTGCCACAAGTGCGCAACACGAGAGCCTCGTGAGGAGAGACGCTGACGTGCTTCTGACCAAGTGGCCGTGGTTGAGGATTAAGGTCACCCCCGCGGTGGCCGGGGGCGGTCGCCGCGACCACCGCGGCGACCGGTGTGGCGGTGTACCAGGTCGCGCAGCCGGCCGAAGCCAGCCAGGTCTTCGCGGGAGCGGTTGACGGCGGAAGACCGCTGTACCCTGAGCCGCCACCGGTGGGCGCCCTGTTGCTGGAGCCCTCACCGGCTCCGTCGGCGACGCACGCCGACGAGCGTGATCGTACGGATCGGATGCAGCCGGTAGGGGCCGTCGCGATCCCCGCGCGGGTGCTGGCCGCCTACCGGAATGCGGTGGCCGTGCTGAACGAGCGGCAACCTGGTTGTGGGCTCAGATGGCCGCTGCTGGCGGCGATCGGCCGCGTGGAATCGGGTCACGCCCGCGGTGGCCGGGTCAATGCGGACGGCAGGACCATCACCCCCATCCTCGGCCCCCGACTGGACGGCGGCCCCGGTGTGGCGGCGATCCGCGATACGGACAACGGGGTCTACGACCGTGACACCGTATGGGACCACGCAGTCGGTCCTATGCAGTTCATTCCCTCGACGTGGCACCGTTGGGGAACCGATGGCAACGGCGACGGCACCGCCGACCCGCACAACGTGGGCGACTCCACGCTCGCGGCGGCCCACTACCTGTGCGCCGCGGGAGGAGACGTGAGCCGGGACGGCGGCCTGCGCCGAGCCGTGCTCGCGTACAACCACTCCGAGCGGTACCTGGACCTAGTGCTGGCGTGGATGCGCGTCTACGCGGGCGAGGCGGCGGCGGTCGAGACCTCGCCGGCCATGCAACCGACGCACACTGCGCCGCCGGAACCGCGCCCCAGCGATGAGCTCTCACGGCGGGACAAGGAACCACCACGACAGCCTCCACGGCAGGGCAAGGAACCACCGCGACAGGAGAGCCCGGCCCCGAGCCCAGACGGACCACCTGAGCGGCATGAGCCGGACGAGCCCGCTCCGTCGGATCAGCCATCCGAGCCGGAGGTACCGGATCTGCCGCTGACCACTGATGAGTAGCCGGTATGAAGGCACCCGGCGGCGGAGCCGCCGGGCCGGCCCCTGGCAAGAAGAGGGTGCCCACTCTCCCCGGCCGCGTCGACGCCGAGCCGCGTTACGGTCGCTGCGCGAGCGGTGACCCGACCGGCTCGACCGGGCCAGAGAACACCGGCCACGGGGCCGGCCGGGACGAGTACCGGAAACCGGTACACCATCAAGAGGGAAGCCCCGCGTGCAATTGGCGCGGGTCACCACCGAGACGGCCTACCTCGCCGACCCACACGTGCAGGTCGGGCGGGTCGCGGCCGACGGCGGCCCGCTCACCTCGCCCTGCACACCAGCCTGCTCCTCGCCAAGGAGTACGCACTCACCGGCGCACGCATCCCGGCCGAGCGCGCCGTCGCGATGGGGCTCGCCAACCATGTGGTGGCCGATCCGTTGGCCGAGGCCATGGCATACGCGAAACGGATCGCGGGGCTGCCGCGCCAGGCGGCCGAAATCACCAAACGACTATGCGGCCGCACGCCGTTGACGACAGGTCATGCCGGCGGCGCGGGTGCTGGTTCGTGATGAGAACGAACAAAGGAAAAGTGGGTTGCCCCGCAGGGGCGACCGCCTGATGTGCCGATAGCCGACCGAGTGCCTTGAGACATTGTGAGGTTGACCATGCAGGAACCAGGAAAGCAGCAATCCGGTCATGACGACCGCCTCGGACGCCCTGTGATGTCGCTGTCCGATCCCCACGCGACACGGCCGGAGCGCCATGTCCGCACGACGCGTTGGAAGAAGTTGGCCAGAGCGCTGTCGACGATACTGGTGGTGCAGCATGTCGTACCTTCCTCGGCAGCTCTCGCTCCGGCCGCTGCTGAGGAGAGAGTCGTCACGGACCCGGGTGCTGACGGCGGAAGCACCCCTCTCTATCCCGCTTACCCCGATTTCGTGTCACTGCCGGATCTGCCGAGTGTGACCGACAGCCCTGCCGTGCGGAACGGGAGAGGCCGGGGGCAGGCGCGGCCTGTTGTCCAGGGGATTCCGGCGACGGTGCTGCAGGCCTATCAGCGGGCGGTGGACAACACCAGGGCATCGGAGCCGGGTTGCCACCTCCAGCTGCCGTTGCTGGCGGCGATCGGGAAGGTGGAGTCCGGGCATGCGCGGGGCGGTGATGTCGACGCGCAGGGCACCACTCGGACGCCGATTCTGGGACCGCGGTTGGACGGCAGTCCCGGTGTGGCGGCGATCGCCGACACGGATCACGGGGTCTACGACGACGACACCGTCTGGGACCGCGCGGTCGGATCCATGCAGTTCATCCCGTCCACCTGGCGCAGCTGGGCCGCCGACGGCAATGCCGACAGGAGGGCCGATCCGAACAACGTCTTCGACGCTTCGCTGGCCGCAGGCGGGTACCTGTGCGCGGCCGGCGATGATGTGGCCACACCCGAGGGGCTGCGGCGGGCCGTGCTCGCGTACAACCACTCAGAGTCCTATCTCAACCTGGTACTGGCCTGGATGCGCGTATATTCCGGCGGCCCTGTCGCGGTGCCCGACACACCGGGCTCGGATTCTGACACCGCACCGAGTGCGCCCCGCCGCCACGCACGGCAACCGGAACACGCACCACCGCCACGCAGGGCGGACAACACTCTGGAACCGGGGCGACCCGCCGGCAACCAGCCCGCTCCGGCGCCATCCCCGGGCACGAGTACGCCGGGCGGTGAGGGGGGCGGCGCCCCCGGTGGTGCCCCGCCTTCGTCGCCCAACGCACCGACCCTGCCGGCTCCCGTCCCGACCTCGCCGGCACCTCCGTCGACTGTGCCAACCATCAACACTGGGACCACCGGTTGATGTGTTGGGAAGTTGATGAGACGCCACCTGACCACCGCTTCCCGTTACGCGTCTGCCCGCGCCTTGACCGCTGTGCCGGCGGGCTGCGGATTGCGCGACGGGAGCGGCACCAAGCACATCGAGGGTAGCGGGCCGAGTGAGATCGCGGTCGCGGCCCTGGCGGGCGAACCCTGAAGACGGACACAGGCGGTACGCAGCCATCGCCGTGATGACCGCCGAGCGGCTGCCGGTCCAGCTGGCCGCCCGCGTCTTGCCCGTCGCAGAGTTGGGCTACCACACCTGGAAGGACCGTCCGCCCTCGGCCCAGTCGGTCAGGGACGCCTGGCCGACCGAGGCCATTACCGGCATTCACCTCGCCTCCCGTGGCACCTACGGCTCCCGCCGCGTCCACGCCGGACTCGACCTGGGATCAGTCATCCACGTCAGCCACGGCACGGTGGAGCTGGGGGCCGCCGAGTTCTGGCAGGCGGTGCGCGGCCGCCTAGAGGGTGTCTGAAAAGCCGGTCAGCGGGCTGTTCTTGCGAGGCGTCGCAGTAGGAGCATGGCCATGGCGAGCTTAGTAGCACGCTCCGTCGCGGATCATCGCCCATAGAACACTGGCTCTGCGACGGGCGAGGGACAGCACTGCTTGCTTGGCGAGGTCAGGTGTGCGGGCCCTTCGGGTGGCTATCCCCACGACGAACAGGGTTCGCCGTCGGCTGCGCCATCTGGGGGCCGCCCACGTCGAGAGGCCATTAGCATGTGGCATGACCCGAGTCGATCAAGCGAGGAGCGTCGTGCGAGAGATCGCCGTGTTCAGCGGTAGTGCCCACCCCGAACTGGCGGCCGAGGTGTGCGCCCACCTAGGGGTTCCTCTGAATCCGGTGCGGGTGAACCGGTTCGCGAACGATTGTCTCGAGGTGCAACTGCAGGCGAACTGCCGCGAACGGGATGTCTTCCTGATCCAGCCGCTGGTCACTCCCGTGCAGGAGAACCTCGTCGAGCTGTTGCTTATGTGTGACGCCGCTCGCGGGGCCTCCGCCAGCCGTATCACCGTGGTGATGCCGCATTACGCCTATGCCCGGTCCGACAAGAAGGACGCGCCAAGGATCTCTGTCGGCGGACGCCTGGTGGCGGACTTGCTGGTCGCCTCGGGAGCAAGTCGTGTTCTGGCACTGACGCTGCACTCGCCGCAGGTGCACGGGTTCTTCTCTGTTCCGGTGGACCACCTGCATGCGCTGAGGGAGCTTGCGCAGCACTTCCGCCGCTACGACCTGTCCAATACGACGGTCGTGTCCCCGGACCTGGGCAACGCAAAGGAGGCGGCAGCCTTCGCCCGGCTGTTGGGCACGAAGGTGGCTGCTGGGGCCAAGCAGCGCTTCGCCGATGACCGGGTGAGCATCAGCTCTGTCATCGGGGACATTGCCGACCGGGATGTCATCGTGTTGGACGACGAGATCGCCAAGGGCAGTACGGTCCTTGAGCTCTTGGACCGGCTACGCGAGTTGGGAGCGCGTTCTATCCGCGTTGCCTGTACGCACGGACTGTTTTCGGCGGGAGCCCTCAAACGATTGTCAGAACAGCCCGATGTGCTGGAGATCGTGTGCACCAACACCGTGCCCATACCGATCGAGCACCGCACCGACAAATTGCGGGTCCTGTCGATCGCCCCGGCGTTGGCTGAAGCGGTTCGGCGCATCCACAACGGCGAATCAGTGAGCGCGCTGTTCGACGCGCCCTGATCTCGATAAACAGTCAGCCGGCCTCCACATGCTGAAGTTCATCAACGGCTCGGTCGCCGGCCGCCTCTGGGGTCGGCGTCGGGCCAGCACGTCGACGAGCCGGTCCTGCGGCAGGCACAAACCGCATGGATCCAGGAAGAGGAACAACGGCTCCCGCACCGCACGCCCCACCACGTCATCGAGAACGCCGCCGTGGTGCGCGTGCGCCTGCACGCCGCTCGCCCGGTAGGTCTGCACGACCTCCTGTAACCGTGCGACTGTCGCAAGCCCGCAAGGCCCCCGGGATGTGGTGATGCGGGCCCGGATGATCGAGCTGAGCTGGGCGGGGCAGCGGGTGCCGGTGATCGCGGATGAGCTGAGCTGCAGTCAGAAGACGGTGCGCAGGTGGCTGCACCGCTTCAACCGCGCCGGTCTGGAGGGCCTGGAAGATCTCGGCGGGCAGGGCCGCAAGCGGCGGATCACCGAGGCCGAGCGGTCGAGGATCATCGCCCTGGTGAAGACGATGCCGCCCGGGAGGCTGGAGATGCACCCATACGGGGACCTGTGGGCCGCGGACGAGGGCGGCGCGTCGGAGTGGACGTTGGACTCCCTGGCCGCCGACGCCCAGCGGCTGGGGATCGATGTGGGCCGATCCCAGGTCCGCCGGATCCTGCTGGCCGAAGGGGTGCGCTGGCGCCGCACCCGCTCCTGGACCCGCTCGAAGGACCCGGACTTCGCCCCAAAAGGACGCGGATCATCGGCCTCTACACCCACCCGCCGGACGGTGCGACGGTCGTCTGCGCCGACGAGCTGGGCCGGTGATCCCGCGCGCCTTCCCGCCCGCGCCGGGCTGGTCGCCGGACGGGCACCGCATCAAGAACGAGATCGACTACAGCCGCGGGCCGGAGAAGACTTGGGTATACGGCGGCCTGCGCGTGAGGGACGGCCAGGAGATCACCATGGCCGCATCCTCCCGCAACAGCGCCTTCTACCAGCAGTTCCTGCAACAGGTCGAGGACGCCAACCCGACCGGGGAGATCTGGATCGTCACCGACAACCTGTCTTCCCACAACAGCCTGTCCACCCGGACCTGGCTGGAGGATCACCCGCGGATCCGGCACGCGTTCATCCCGGTCGGCGCGTGCTGGCTCAACCTGCAGGAGGGCTGGTGGCGGATCTTCCGCAAGACAGCCCTGGCCGGCCGGTCCTTCGCCAACCCGGACGACATCACCCACGCCACGGCCGTGGCCACCGCCCAGCTCAACGCCCGTGCCAGACCATGGATCTGGGGCCGACCAGCCCCGCCCACCCGCCAACTACGACGCCGATATGTGTACTGCCTTTGAGGAATCCAGCACTAGAAGTGTCCTGAAGATCTTGAAACCACGCCTGGCTTATACCAGTTCATGCCGATTGACATTTACCGGCAATACGGGGCGAGGTGGGCGGCCAGAGCAAGATCTTCATGAGCCTTCTAGGGGCCGTCGGCCGCGACCAGAGCCGTCCATATTGCGAGACGCAGGTCTCGCGATGCGGAACATCGGCGTACCGTTGCCGTACCCGCTTCAGCAGAAGGAGTCCGGCCATGTCGAAGGAGACCGCCGTCTACACCCATGGGCACCACGAGTCGGTGCTGCGTTCGCACCGCTGGCGGACCGCCGCCAACTCCGCGGCGTACCTCATCGGTGAACTCCGCCCAGGACTGGACGTGTTGGACGTGGGCTGCGGGCCCGGCACCATCACCGCGGATCTGGCCGAGCTGGTCGCGCCGGGGCAGGTGACGGGCGTCGACGCCGCCGAGGACGTACTGCACCAGGCGCGCGAGACCGCCGCCGAACGCGGCCTGGACAATGTCCACTTCGCGGTCGCCGACGTTCACGCACTGGACTTCCCCGACGACTCCTTCGATGTCGTCCACGCCCACCAGGTGCTGCAGCACGTCGGCGACCCGGTGCAAGCGCTGCGTGAGATGCGGCGGGTCTGCCGGCCCGGCGGCGTCGTCGCGGCGCGCGACAGCGACTACGGTGCCTTCACCTGGTTCCCCGAAGTCCCGGCGCTGGACGAGTGGCAGGAGCTCTACCAGCGGGTTGCCCGGGCGAACGGCGGTGAGCCGGACGCCGGTCGCCGGCTGCTGTCCTGGGCGCGCGCCGCAGGCTTCACCGACATCACCGCCACCGCCGCCGCCTGGTGCTTCACCGCGCCGGACGAGCGCGCGTGGTGGAGCGGACTGTGGGCGGACCGTACAACCGCGTCGGCGTACGCAAAGCTCGCGGTCGACGGCGGCCATACCACCGCCGGGCAGCTGGCGGCGATCGCCGACGGCTGGCGGGAGTGGGGCGGCCGGGCCGACGCCTGGTTCATGGTTCCGCACGGCGAATTGCTCTGCCGCGCATGACCGCAGCGTCAACGGCGTGCCGCGTGGGGATCGCTACGCGTCATGGCCGACTTCGGCGAACCCGGCGAGCATCGCCCGGTCCAGTGGCTTGGCCGCCAGTTCGTCGCGGAAGCGTTCGGCGTAGTCGGCGGCCACGGCGTCGTAGGGCGCACGGGTGCTGCGGAGGAAGTCTGGGTCGGTCACGGTCGGGCACCCTACTGCGCGGGTGCCCGAGCCACCCACAATCGGGCAACTGATTTCGCCTCCCGCTGCCGCCAACTACGCTCGCCCGTATGGAGATCCTCGGAACCACGCTCCGCATCTGCGTCGACGACCTGGAGGCCGCGGCGGCCTTCTACGAACGCCTCACCGGCACCACACCACTGCGCTTCGAGCGCGGCGGGGTCTCGGTCGCCGCGGTCGGCTGCTTCCTGCTGATGAGCGGCCCGGAGTCGGAGCTGGAGGTGCTGCGCAAGGTGACGGCGACGATCGCGGTGAAGGACGTGGACGAGGCGTACGCCACGCTCTCCGAGGTCGGCGCCAGAGTCGTAGCGGGCCCGGTGCCGACCCCGGTGGGCCGCAATCTGATCGCCGTCCACCCGGACGGGTCGGTCTTCGAGTACGTCGACCGGAGGGCCGCCGAATGACCTCGCTTGTCGCCCCTCAGCTGTGAGAGGCCGTTGCCGCCGGCTCGTTGCCGGTTGCCGGAGAGCGCGTGCCCGCGACCTCCTCCGGGCGCAGCAGGGCAGCGAGCCGATCGGCGGGAAGCAGCCCGCGCTCCAGCACCAGTTCGGCGACGCCGCGCCCCGTGGCGAGTGCTTCCTGGGCGATTCCGGTCGCGGCGGTGTAGCCGATGTGCGGGTTGAGGGCGGTGACGAGCCCGATGGAGTTCTCCACGGTCGCGCGCAGGGTCTCGGTGTTGGCGGTGATGCCGGATACGCAGCGTTCGGCGAGGGTGAGGCAGGCGGCCCGCAGGTGGGTGATGCTCTCCGACAGTGAGTGCAGGATGATCGGTTCGAAGGCGTTGAGCTGCAGCTGCCCCGCCTCGGCGGCCATGGTGATGGTGACGTCGTTGCCGATCACCTCGAAGGCTACTTGGTTGACGACCTCTGGGATCACCGGGTTGACCTTGCCCGGCATGATGCTGGAACCCGCCTGGACCGGCGGCAGGTTGATCTCCGCCAAGCCCGCACGCGGGCCGGAGGAGAGCAGGCGCAGGTCGTTGCAGCTCTTGGAGAGCTTGACCGCGATGCGCTTGAGCACACCGGACAGATGGACGAAAGCCCCGCAGTCCTGGGTGGCCTCGACGAGGTTGGCCGCGGTGACCAGAGGGAGACCCGTGATGGCGGCGAGGTGGCGGCGGGCGGCTTCGGCGTAGCCCGTGGGGGCGTTGAGGCCGGTGCCGATGGCGGTCGCGCCGAGGTTGATCTCGTGCACCAGGATGACGGCCTCGGCGAGCCGGCTGTGGTCCTCCTCCAGCATCACCGCGTACGTGGAGAACTCCTGGCCCAGGGTCATCGGCACCGCGTCCTGCAGCTGGGTGCGCCCCATCTTGAGTACGTCGCGGAACTCCTCGGCCTTGGCTGCGAAGGCCTCACGCAGGACGCCCATCGCGTCGAGCAGTTGACGTACGGCGATGATCGTGGCGACCTTGATGGCGGTCGGGTAGACGTCATTGGTGGACTGGCTGAGGTTGACGTCCTCGTTCGGATGCAGGTGACCGTAGTCGCCCTTGCCATGGCCCAGAATCTCCAACGCCCGGTTTGCGATCACCTCGTTGGCGTTCATATTGGTCGAGGTGCCGGCGCCGCCCTGGATCACGTCGACGACGAACTGGTCGTGCAGGCGGCCGTCGTCCCGGATCTCCCGGCAGGCGGCGGCGATGGCGTCGGCCTTCCCGGGTGTGAGCAGCCCGAGTTCTTCGTTGGCGCGGGCTGCGGCTTCCTTGACGGCGGCGAGCGCGTTGATCAGATGCGGGTACGCGGATATCGCCGTACCGCTGATGGGGAAGTTCTCCGAGGCACGCAGGGTGTGGACGCCCCAGTACGCATCAGCGGGTACGTCGCGGTCGCCGAGCAGGTCGTGTTCGCGGCGGTGGCCGACGGGAGTCATGGTGCTGGTGTTCCTTCGTGAGGTGGTGAGGGTGGTTCCCGCGGATGCAGGGCGGCTTACGCGAGGGGTGTTACGCGAGGGCGTTACGTGAGGGGCAATACATGAGGGGCGTTACGCGGCGGAAGAGGGCGCTGGAGCGGACGGGGCGGAAAGGGTGGCCAGCGCGCCCACCGCCCGCAGGCTCCCGACCGCCGTCCCGCCCCCGATGACCGGCGTTTGCGCGAATCCGGCAAGAATCCGGGGGTCGACTCCGCACAGCGCGAGGGCAGCCGCTGTCACCGGCATCCGGGCACGGTCGGCGCCGTCGGCAATCTTCACGCCGACGGCCCGCCCATCAGGCAGCGCCGCGACCTGCACACCCTCGAACCCGTCCTTGGCAAGCAGGCCCGGCACCGCTTGCATCAGCCTGGCGACGTCCCGCCCGCTGCCGGAGGCCATCTCCGGGTGCTCGCGCATGGCGTGGGCGACCCGGCCCTCGTGAGTGTCGGGCGCGGCGGTCGCCAGCCGGGCGACGGCTCGGGTGAGGCCGTGCAGGGATACGGAGAACAGCGGCGCACCGCATCCGTCGACCGTCACCCGTGCGATGCCCTGCCCGGTGAGGTCCTCCACGGTCGCGGCGATGGCCCACTGCAACCGGTGTCCGGGGTCGAGGTAATTGTCCAGCGACCAGCCACGGGCCCGGGCCGCAATCAGCATGGCGGCGTGCTTGCCCGAGCAGTTCTGAGCGAGCCGGGTGGGGCCGAGGCCACGGCGGATCCACTCCTCGCGCACCGCCGGGCCGTACGGCAGATCGGGGACATTGCGCAGGTCGTCCTCGGTCAGCCCGGCGGTGTGCAGCATGCGCCGGGCCGTGGCCAGATGCCGTTCCTCACCGGAGTGGCTGGCCGCGGTGAGGGCCAGCCACTCGTCGTCCAGCGGCGGCAGTCCCGCGCGCAGCAGGCCGACTGCCTGGACCGGCTTGAGCGCCGAGCGCGGGTAGAACGAGGCCTCGATGTCACCCGCCCTGAACTCCACGCTGCCGTCCGCCGCCAGCACGACGACCGAGCCGTGGTGAACTCCCTCGATGATGCCTCCGCGCACTACGTGGGCGAGGGGGACATGGGCGGGTTCGCGGACGGCGGGCGGCTCTGCCGGGGTACGGCGTGGCGTGGAGATATGACTCATACTCAGCCTTCGGTGCTATCGGTTCGGTTGTGCTGCGTGTTGTTGTGCTGGGTGATCTGACGCTCGTGCGCCGCCGACTCTCGTACAGCCCCGACCCGGCCCCGTACAAGAAACCAGCCCGCGACCAACGCCGCCGCGATCACGGGCAGGGACAGGACAGTCGTGCGGCCCGCCCCGCCGTCGGCCCACATCAGGACCAGTACCGACGCGAGGAAGACCAGCGTGACGATCTCGGTCCACGGCGAGCCTGGGAGCCGGTAGCCGGGGCGGCGGAGCTGCCCGGCCTCGGCCTTCCGCCAGAAGAGGAGATGACAGACCATGATCATGGCCCAGGTGCTCAGAATGCCGATCGCCGCGAAGTTCAGCACGATCTCGAAGGCCTCGCTCGGCACGACGAAGTTGAGGCCCACGCCCAGCACGCAGAAGGAGGACGTGAGCAGGATGCCGCCGTACGGGACCTGGTTGCGGTTCATCACGCCGGTGAACCTCGGCGCGGATCCGGACATCGCCATGGAGCGCAGGATGCGCCCGGTGGAGTAGAGCCCTGAGTTGAGGCTGGACATCGCGGCGGTGAGGACGACGAGGTTCATCACGCCGCCCGCCGCCGGCACCCCGATGTTGGACAGCACGGTCACGAAGGGGCTCTCGCCGGCCGAGTACGCGTTCCAGGGAAGCAGCATCGTCAGCAGTACCACTGAGCCGACGTAGAAGAGAGCCACCCGCCACATGATGGAGTTGATGGCTTTGGGCATGATCTTCTCCGGTTCCGCCGTCTCACCCGCCGTGACGCCGACCAGTTCGACCGAGGCGTAGGCGAAGACGACGCCCTGGATGACCAACAGCATCGGGAGCGTCCCGGCCGGGAAGATGCCGCCGTTGTCCACGATCAGCGAAGGACCGGGGGTGTGGCCGTCGACCGGCTGCTGGGTGACCAGCAGAAAGATGCCGATCAGCATGAACAGGACCAGCGCCCCGACCTTGACGATCGCGAACCAGAACTCCAGCTCGCCGAAGATCTTCACGGATATGAGGTTCACGGTCAGCACGACCGCGAGCGCGATCAGTGCGATCACCCACTGCGGGACATCGGTGAACATGCCCCAGTAGTGCGTGTAGGTCGCCACCGCCGTGATGTCGGCGATTCCGGTGGTCGCCCAGTTCATGAAGTACATCCAGCCCGCGACGAACGCCCCCTTCTCGCCGAGGAATTCACGGGCGTACGAGACGAACGCTCCGGACGACGGCCGGTACAGGACCAGCTCCCCCAGGGCGCGCACGACGAGAAAGGCGAAGACGCCGCAGAGCGCATACGCCACGGCCAGGGACGGCCCGGCGCTCGCGAGCCTGCCGCCCGCGCCGAGAAACAGCCCGGTGCCGATGGCCCCGCCGATGGCGATCATGTTGACGTGCCGGGATTTCAGGGACTTGCTGTACCCGGCGTCGCCCGCATCGACGTGCCCACCGTCGCGCCGCTGCCGTTCGTCCTGCCCTTCCTGCTGTAACTCCTGCTGCCGTTGCTGTTCCGTCTTTCGGAGGGATTGCTCGCTCACGCCTGATCTTCGCCTTCCGTGAAGGGGTCGGTGCGGTGTGGCGGCCGCACGATGCTGGTCAGGGTCGACTCGACGCGGGCCAGATGGTGCGTCATGGCTTCCACCGCGTCTTGCTCGGAACGGTCGACAAGCGCCTCGACGATCGCCCGGTGCTCCCGGTTCGACTGCTCGCGCCGTCCGCCGAGTTCGTTGAGGAACGCGGACTGGCGGGCCAGCGCGTCGCGGATCTCCTCGATGACTCTGCGGAAGACCGGGTTCTGGGCCGCCTGGGCGACGGCGAGGTGGAAGAGGGTGTCCATCGCCACCCACGCGGTGGTGTCGGTCTCCTGCTCCATCCGTTCCAGCAGGTGAGAGAGGTGATCGAGGTCTTCGGGGGTACGACGCGCGGCCGCGTACCCGGCCACCGGGATCTCCACGTGCCGACGGACCTCGAGGAGGTCGCTCGCCGAGTAGTCGCCGAAGGTCGGGTCCTCCACCGGGCCGTTGGAGAGGACGAAGGTGCCCTTGCCGGTACGGGAAGCCGTGAGCCCCATCGTCTGCAAGGCGCGCAGAGCCTCACGGAGCACGGGTCTGCTCACTTCCAGGCGGCGGCAGAGCTCCGCCTCGGAGGGCAGCTTCTCCCCCACCGCGTAGTCGCCCCGCTCGATGGCGCCGCGGAGATGGCTCAGCACCGCTTCCATCGCGCTGATCCGCCGAGGAACATCGCCAGCTGTCTGGCTGTCTGACAGGTTCACTCGGGGATCGTCTTCCGTACAAGGGAAACCTGTCAAGGGCTGCGGACCAAGTCGAGTGAGCCTGATCGCGACCCACTACCCTCTGCGCACCCCCACTACCTTTTCGTGACCTCGCGAGGGAGGGGCGGGGCGAGGCACCGCCCCGTCCCGCCCCCTCCGGCTCCGGCTCCGGCTCCGGCTACGGCTACGGCTACGGCTACGGCTACGGCTACGGCTACGGCTACGGCTACGGCGTCCGAGGCCGCATCCGGTAGTCGTACGCGTCGGGCAGCGGCTCGTCGGTGAGCTGCGACCACACCTCGCCGAGGATTTCCGCGCCCTCGCGCAGATCCGCCACCTCGAAGCCCGCGTCGAAGACGGCGCGGGCCTGCTCCGGGCGGCCCTCGGCGATGAGCAGTCGGGCGTCGATCAGGCGGAAGCGGTGTTCGGCAAAGGCGGCCGACGGGCCGTACGGGTGAGGCGTGTGGTGCGTCAGCCGATCGCGAGCGGCGTGATGGCCGCGTACAAGGCCCACCTTGTCAGACAAGTTCGTTTACACTGCGACCGCGCTCTACTCGCGTGGAGTATCAAGCCCTTCCTGCCGTGAATTGCGGATGAACAACAAATCGCAGGTCATACCGAGTCCAGCCAACGTTGCCCTGCCGCGCGGGCTTCGCATAGCTTGCTGACAAGTGAGCCGAGGAGGGCCAGTGGCAGTCAGCGGGCAGCAGCGGAGACCGGTCGTCGTTCTGTACGAGCGGATCGCGGACGCCATCCACGAGGGCACCTATCCGCCCGGCTCCACACTTCCGTCGGAGCCCCGGCTCGCGGCCGAGCTCGGGGTCAGCAGGCCCGCCCTGCGCGAGGCGCTGCTACTGCTCCAGGAGGACGGGCTGCTCTCGGTACGCCGGGGGGTCGGCCGGACCGTCAACGACCGCCCTCCGCGGCGTGGTTACGAGCACATCCAGCCACTGGAGGAGCTGCTGTCCACCGGCTCGCCGCTCCGGGTGCGGCCGCTGCTGCGCGCCGTGGAGGAACCCACCGACTTCACCACCCAGCATCTGCTCGCCCCGGCCAGAGCCGAGCTGCGGTTCTGGGAATCGCTGCTGGCCGGGGACGCCACGGCGGCGGCGCTCAGCCAGGAGTGGGCGGCGGCCGAGGAGGTCCTGGACCGGGCGCATCCGGCCTTCGCCGAGGCACTGCGGACCACGCCCGCCGCGCCGGCCACCTCGATGCTCGCGGTGCTGGCCGCGGCCTCCCGCGGGGTGGCGCTAACAGGTCACAGCGGGGTGACCGCGACCCTGCTCGGACAGCGGCGCGGCGAGCAGCTGGGCCGGGCGCCCGACACCCCCGCGGTGCTGGTCACGCAGGTGGTACGGGTCGGGGACACCCCGATCCTGGCGGCGAAGCACATGCTGCCGACGGGAGCGCCCGCCATGCCCGTACTCCAGTCGAACTGAGCGCTGCGCCGGAGCGGGAGACCGCCGTCACGGCGCATCTCTCAGGCGTGCCGTACACTTCCGGCGCATGCACTTGTCTGACATCCTCCGCGCACCCAAGGCGGTCCTCCACGACCACCTCGACGGCGGCCTGCGCCCCGCCACGATCATCGAACTGGCCCGGGAGTGCGGCTACCGCGAGCTGCCCACCGAGGACCCGGCCGCGCTCGCCACCTGGTTCCGCGACGCCGCGGACTCCGGCTCGCTGGAGCGCTACCTGGAGACCTTCGCCCACACCTGCGCGGTGATGCAGACCCGCGAGGCGCTGGAGCGCATCGCGGCGGAGTGCGCCGAGGACCTGGCGGCGGACGGCGTCGTCTACGCGGAGGTGCGGTACGCCCCCGAGCAGCATCTGGAGCGCGGCCTGACCCTCGACGAGGTCGTCGACGCGGTCAACGCGGGCTTCCGGGAGGGCGAGCGCCGCGCCGGCGGCCGGATCACGGTCCGCGCCCTGCTCACCGGCATGCGCCACACCGAACGCTCCCTGGAAATAGCCGAGTTGACGGTAGCCCACCGTGAGCGCGGGGTCGCCGGCTTCGACATCGCGGGCGGCGAGATCGGCAACCCGCCGGCCCGCCATCTGCCGGCCTTCCAACATCTGAAGCGGCACAACTGCCACTTCACGATCCACGCGGGCGAGGCCGTCGGCGCCGAGTCGATCCACGAGGCGGTGCAGATCTGCGGCGCCGAGCGGATCGGGCACGGCGTCCGCATCACGGACGACATCACCGTGCACGACGACGGCACGGCGGACCTGGGTCATCTGGCCGCGTACATACGCGACAACCGCATCGCCCTGGAGGTCTGCCCGACGTCCAACCTCCAGACGGGCGCGGCGAAGGACTACGCCACGCACCCCATCGACCTGCTGCGCCGCCTCGGTTTCCGTATCACGCTCAACACGGACAACCGCCTGGTCTCCGGCACCACCATGAGCGAGGAGTTCCAGCACATGGCGGACGCCTTCGGCTATGGCCCCGAGGTCTTCGAGGCGTTCACGGTCGCCGCGGTCGAGTCGGCGTTCCTGCCGCTGCCGGAGCGCCGCCGACTGATCGACGAGGTGGTCCGGCCGGGGTACGCGGCACTGCGGGAGCAGGGCACGGTCCAGGACCCGGGCACGGTCTAGGACCCGGTGTCGGCGGAAGCGGTCTGGACGGAAGCGGTCTGGGCGACGAGGTCATTGAGGGTCTTGCGGGCGACGTCGGCGTGGGCGGGGTCGATCTCCATCCGGAAGGCCAGGTAGTAGAGCTCGTCGCCGACGTAGAAGCCGCGCAGCATCTGTACGCCTTAACATCGCGTTCGGCACCACAGCATGCGTGGCCTCGGTGTAGGTGATGGTCCGCTCGGGCCGCTTCCAGGCCGCCGCGTCCTTGACATGGAACCAGTCGAAGTCGCGGACAAAGGCGTCCTTCTGCTTCTCCGGGCAGGCAGTCCGACCGCACTTCTCGACCTCGGCCCACCACCTCAGGTAAACGGGCTCGTCCTTCCCCTCAACCCATCCGCTCCTCCCTGTCGTACGACTCACGCAGCCGACGGGCCAGGAGGGCGACGGCTGCGGTCAGTTCGCTCTCCGGTACGGACAGCTCGCGCCGGGTGCGGACCGCCCGCAGCAGGCCGATGAGCTGCCCCAGGGCGAGGAGCGCCAGCAGGACGCCTGCAATACGGCCCGGCAGTCCTGGCTGATCGAGCAGGACCGCGCCGGCGCTGCCGAGCGCCGCCAAGCCGACCACCCGGAGGGTGAGCGAGCGTACGGTCAGCGGCGGGAGATGGATATGGACCACGCCGGCCTGGAAGAGCCATCTGACCGATCCTCCGGAGAACCTGTTTTCGACATGCTCCGGAATGCCCTGCCCCCGTAACCGCATTGGCCCCCCATAACCGGCACAGTCCCGCGAGCCCATCGTCTCAGCCCAATGCCCCGCCTTCCACTGGTAGTTCAAGGATTCCCGGCGTCCCCCCGGGGCGCGCGGCAACAGGTGCGGGCTGCCGGCGAGGTGCCGGCCGGGCCCGCGGCCGCCCGCCTCCGGCCCGCAAGCGGCGTCAGAGCAGCGCGGGCTCGTCCAGCGTCAGCGTCCTCGCCTCCGCGTCCAGCACTGCCGCAACCCCCAGCGGCATCGTCAGCGCCGTCTCACTGTGCCCGAACCCCAGCTCCTCGATCACCGGGACGCCCAGCCCGCCGAGCCGGTCGAGCAGCACCGCGCGCACCTGTTCGTACGGACCGCACTCGGCCCAGGAGCCGAGCGCGACCCCCGCTACCCCGTCCAGCCAGCCGGAGCGCAGGAGTTGGGTGAGGATGCGGTCGAGGCGGTAGTCCTCCTCGCCCACGTCCTCGATCAGCAGCAGGCCGCCGCGGGCGGACGGCCTGGCGTGCGGGGTGCCCAGATCCGCGGCGAGCAGGCTGACGCAGCCGCCGAGAGTGATGCCCCGGGCGCGTCCCGGCACCATCGTGCGGGCCGTGTCCAGGCCGAGGGTGCGTACCGACTCGGGCTCGAAGAGCGTGGCCCGCAGCGACTCCTGGGTGGGGGCGTCCTTGAGGAAGGTGGCGGCGCCGACCATGGGGCCGTGCAGGGTGGCCAGGCCGGTCCGGACGGCGAAGGCTTCGTGGAGGGCGGTGACATCGCTGTAGCCGACGAAGAGCTTGGGGCCGGCCGCGCGTATCGCGGTCCAGTCGACAAGGTCGACCATGCGCTGGGCGCCGTAGCCGCCGCGGGCGCAGATGACGGCGGAGACCGACGGGTCGCACCAGGCCTCCGTCAGATCGCGGGCGCGGTCCCGGTCGGCCCCCGCGAGATACCAGAACCCGGGGTGCTGGTCGAGGACATGGGGCAGTACGACCGGGTCCAGGTCCCAGCCGCGCAGGATCTCCAGGCCCGCTTCGAGCCGTTCGCCGGGTACGGGGCCGCTGGGCGCCACGACGGCGACCTTGGCCCCGGGGCGCAGTCGCGCCGGGCGGGTCAAGGGCGTCAGGGGAGTGTGGGTCACTTCTTGAGCTCCAGCAGCGGGACGTCGGGGCGGCGGATGCCGAAGGTCTGGGCGTACAGGGACAGTTCGGACTCCAGGGCGCGGATCACGGTCTCGGCTCTGCGGAACCCGTGGCCCTCGCCCTCGAAGGCGATGTACGCGTGCGGGATGCCGCGCCCCGCCATTCGCGCCAGGAACCGCTCGCACTGCACGGGCGGGCAGATCACATCGTCCAGGCCCTGGAGCAGCAGGAACGGTGTGCTGATCCGGTCGCTGTGCTGCAGCGGCGAGCGCTCGCGGTAGCGGCCCGGGACTTCGGCAAGCGGACCTACCAGCGACTGAAGATACTGCGACTCGAAGTCATGGGTCTGGTCGGTGGCCCAGCTCACCAGGTCGAGGACGGGATAGATGATGGTGCCGCAGGCGTAGACATCGGTGGTGGTGAGGGAGGCGGCGGTGGTCCAGCCGCCCGCGCTGCCGCCGCGGATGGCGAACCGCGCCGGGTCGGCCGTGCCCTCGGCGGCCAGCGCCTCGGCCACGGCCGCGCAGTCCTCGACGTCGACGACGCCCCACTGCTCACGCAGCCTGTCGCGGTACTCCCTGCCGTACCCGGTGGAGCCGCCGTAGTTGACCTCGGCGACGCCGATGCCGCGCGAGGTGAAGTAGGCGATCTCCAGGTCGAGGACGAGCGGGGCATGGCTGGTGGGGCCACCGTGCGCCCACACCACGAAGGGCGGCAGCTCCTCGTCGGGCGCGATCCGGTCAGGGCTGTGGGGCGGATAGATATGGGCGTGGATCTCCCGGTTGTCGGGGCCGGTGAAGGTGCGGATCTGCGGCTCCGGGTAGTACACCGGGTCCACCGGGTCGTCGTGTGCCGAGCCGATGACCCGGGTCCGCCCGGTGGCGGTGTCGAGCTCGACGACCTCGTACGCGCTGCGGGGGCTGGCAGCGACCCCGATGACCCGGTCGCCGTGCACGGCGAGGGTGGACGCCCATTCGGTCCACGGCCCCGCGGCGTCGACGAGCTCGCCGGTCTCCGGGTCGAGTATCCCGAGGGCAGTGGCGCCCTTGCCGTGGATGACGGCGATCAGCCCGTTGTCCAGCGGGTGGAACCACTTGAGGCCGATCTTCCACAGCGGCCCGCCGAACTCCTCGCCGCGGCCCGGACAGAGGCCGGTGCTCGGCACGACGCCGGGAGGGACGCGGGGCACGACGCCGGGCGCGACGCCGGGGACCAGCGCCTCCGGCCGGATCCGCTGCAGCTCCCACCAGTTGCCGAGGTCGGAGACGAAGAGCAGAGAGCCGTCCGGGGCCCAGTCGACCTGGGCAACCGACTCGTCGGTGTCCCCGACGACCGGCCGCACGCCGCTGAACGGGCCGCCCGCCGTCACCTCGCCGAGCATCACGACCGTGCCGTCCCAGGGCATCTGCGGATGGTCCCAGGCGATCCAGGCGGCGTGCCGCCCGTCCGGCGAGAGCCGCGGCCCGGTGACGAAGCGGTGCCGGTCGTCGGAGAGCTCCCGCACCGCTCCCCGGTCCTCGGCAGCCGAGCCGTCCAGCGGCACGGCTGCGATCACCCGGCGTACGTCCGTGGGTGCCTCGCCCGTGAACTCCTCCAGTACGCACCAGACTTCGCCGCGCTCCAGCCGCAGCTGCGGGTCGACCCAGCGCAGCCCGCCGCCGACCGCCGACACCGGGGTGAGCGGACGCGGCACGGCGTCGGGCACGTCGGGCTCATAGGCATACAGCCGCTGGTCTGGGAAGTGGACGAACACGACGAGCGGGCCGCCGTCGGCGCGGCCGGCCCCGGCCCAGGGGTGCCCGCCGTACTCGATGACTCTGCTGCGAACATTCCACGGGGCGGGGAGCACCGACTCCTCGCCGCCGTCGGCCCGTCGGCGAATCAGGGCTCGCCTGCCGCCCTCGGTGGGGCGTGGCGCGGTCCACCACACCTCGTCGGCGACCATGCCGAGGAACTCCGGGCGCCCTTCGTGCGAGGCGGCGAGCGCCGCGTCGATGGGTGACGGCCAGGTTCCGTAGGCTCCCGTGGGTACCATTACCGACTCCCCCTATGCGGACCGCAGATAGTGGTCGAGAACCTTCACGCCGAAGTGCAGCGCCTCGACCGGAACGCGCTCGTCGACCCCGTGGAACAGTGCCGCGTAGTCGAAGCCGACCGGGAGCTTCAGCGGCGAGAAGCCGTAGCCGGTGATGCCGAGCCGGGAGAACTGCTTGGCGTCGGTGCCGCCCGGCATGCAGAACGGCACGACGTGCCCGTCCGGGTCGAAACGCTCGACAGCCGCGCGCAGCTTGGCGAATGTCGGGGAGTCGACGGGAGCCTGCAGGGCCACCTCGCCGTGGTGGAACTCCCACTCGACGTCCGGTCCTGTCAGCCGGTCGAGCGTTTCGCGGAACTCGGCCTCGCCGCCGGGCACCATCCGCCCGTCGACGTACGCGGTGGCATGCCCCGGAATCACATTGATCTTGTAACCGGCCTCCAGCATGGTCGGGTTGGCGCTGTTGCGCACTGTCGGCTCGACCAGTGCGGCGGCCGGCCCGAGCTTCGCCATCAGAGCGTCCACGTCGAAGTCGTCCGCGTGCACATCGGTCTCGATGCCGTGCAGCACGGCGAGTTCGGCCAGAGCGGCCCGCACCGTCGGCGTGAGCCGCACCGGCCACTGGTGCTCGCCGATCCGGGCGACGACAGCGGCGAGCCGGCTCACGGCGTTGGCCCGGTTGACCTTGGAGCCGTGTCCGGCCCTGCCGTGCGCGGTGAGCTTGAGCCAGGCTGTGCCACGCTCCCCGGCCGCGATCGGGTAGAGCGCCATCCCGGGTCCGGCGTGGAAGGTGAAGGCCCCGGACTCGCTGATCCCTTCCGTACACCCCTCGAAGAGACCGGGGTGGTGGTCGGCGAGGAAGCCCGAGCCGTCGATGGCGCTGGCCTCCTCGTCGGCGGTGTACGCGATCACGATGTCGCGCCGGGGCCTGATGCCGGCGCGCGCCCAGGCCCGGACGACGGCGAGGACCATCGCGTCCATGTTCTTCATGTCGACCGCGCCGCGGCCCCACACCACTCCGTCCCGGACCTCCCCGGAGAAGGGGTGCACGGACCAGTCGGCGGGCTCGGCGGGGACCACGTCCAGATGGCCGTGGACGAGCAGGGCATCGGCGGACGGGTCGGTGCCCTCGATCCGCGCGACGACATTGGTACGCCCCGGGGTGCGCTCCAGCAGGGTGGGCTCGATGCCGGCGCCGGCCAGCCGCTCGGCGGCATACTCGGCGGCGGGCCGCTCATGGCAGTCGCCACCGCCGCGGTTGGTGGTGTCGATACGGATCAGCTCGGAGGTGAAGGTCACCACCTCGTCGAGTGCCTGGCCGTCGATGTGCGTTGTCACGTCAGCCATACTGCTCCTCCACTGCCGCCGAGACGATCGTCGTGACCGCTTTGAAGGTGCGAATGCCCTCATACATGGTCTCGCTGGAGTACGCGACGCGACGCTCGCCGCTTCCCGCCACGCCCGGCACTACGGTGGCGGCCGCCGCGAGATGCTCCGCGTCGAACTCCAGCTCCACGGTGAACGGGCCGCCCCGCACCGGCTCGTGCCGTATGGCGAGGGCCGCCGCTTCCTTCGCGGCGCCGCGGATGTCGGACGCGGTGCGGCCCGGCGTGCGGCACACCGCCGCGTACCGCGAGACGTAGTCCTTCACCGCGACCTTGCGGGCCTGCGGCGCATAGCCGTCGGCGTCCACGCAGGTCAGGTCGTCGCCGGTCACCAGCACCACCGGCACGCCGTACTCGGCGACCACATGGGCGTTGAGCAGGCCCTCGCTCGCCCGCGCGCCGTCGAGCCAGACCCCCGTGATCGAGTTGGCGAGGTAGGTGTGGGCGAGCACCCCCTCCGCGCCGGCACCCGTGTGGTAGCCGACGAACGCGATGCCGTCCACGTCGCCGTGCTGCACGCCCTCCACCATCGACAGCGACTTGTGCTTGCCGGTGAGCATCTCCACCCGCTCGTCGAGCCGCTCCAGCAGCAAATTGCGCATGGTCCAGTGCGCTTCATTGATGAGCACCTCGTCGGCGCCGCCGTCGAAGAAGCCGAGAGCGGCTGCGTTCACATCGGAGGTGAACATGGTCCGGCAGCGCTCCCACTGGGGAGTGCCGGGCAGCACGTCGGCCGGCCAGGTCACACCGGTGGCGCCTTCCATGTCGGCACTGATGAGGATCTTCATGCCCGGAACGTTACGCGGCGCCTCCCACCCCCACCAGGCCTGTGGATAAGTGGCGGGAGCGCCCGGAATACCGCTCAGGACCGCCCGACCACGAACCACCGCGCCGGCAGCTCGATCCGGGTGCCGTCCGCCAGATACTCCGTCTGCGCGAGTGCCGTGTAGCCGCTCGTGAAGATGTCCAGGCCCGCCTCCGCCAGCAGGGCAGGCACCTCCTCGTCCGAGGCGTCCGCGGGCTTCAGCCCGTGTGCGAAGACCCTGCGCAGTTTGGGGGGCGGCCCGTCGGGTCCCTCGGCCGCCTGGCGCAGTACGTCCCTGGACGCCGAGACCAGCTCGACGACGAAGGCGCGCCCGCGCGTGCCCACGAGTTCGGCGACCGCATCGGCGACCGCCGCCCGGTTCTCCGGTCTGCTCTGGTGGATCACCGCACGCATATAGACGTGGCAGTCCCCGAGGCGCCGGTGCAGTTCCCTGACCGCCGCCCCATCCACCAGATTGAGCTGCTCGAACTCAGCGACCCCCGCGGCGTCGGCGCGGCGTGCGTGCTCGATCGCCGCATGCGAGAGGTCCACGCCGACCGCTTTCGGGAACCGTCCGGCCAGATAGCGGGTCTGCGTCCCGTTGCCGCAGCCCAGATCCACCATGGGCAGCGCCGTGTCCGCGTAGGGCAGCAGCAGTTCGGTGTGCGGCTCGGCGGTCAGTGACGGGTCGGAGTCCCAGATGGCCTCGCCCGGCGCGTCGCTCGTCTCGCGCCAGTAGCTTTCCCACGCGTTCCTGTAGTCCTCTGGCACATTCATGCGTGCGCTCCCCAGGTCCGGCACGGATGACGACGACGTACGGATACGACGGCGGCGTACCGATGTACGCCGGTACATCACGATAAGATCGTTCTACCGTCCGGAAGTTGACCGTACAAGGGACCTCGCGCGTTCCCTTTCACCCTCGGCGTCCGCCCCGCTGCGGACGCGGGAGCGCATGCTCGAACCAGACGGCCTTGCCGGCCGCCGTGCGGCTGCTTCCCCACTCCGTCGCCAGGCTGCTCACCACCCGTAGCCCGCGCCCGAACTCGTCCTCGGTGCTCGCGCTGAGCAGTGTCGGCAAGGCGTGATCGTCGTCGGAGACCTCGCACAGCAGGGTGTCGGAACGCACCAGACGCAGCTCCACATCGCCCTCGTGCGCATGCCGCACCGCGTTCGTCACCAGCTCGCTCACCATGAGCTCGACGTTCCAGGACAGTTCCGCCATACCCCAGCCGACGAGCTGTTCGCGGACCAGCCGCCGGGCCCGCCCCACCTCGCGCGGCTCGGGCGACAGCCGCCACTCGGCGACGTCCTCGGCAGCGATGCCGTTGAGCCGCGACATCAGCAGGGCCACGTCGTCCTTGCGCCCGCCCCGGGTGTTCAGCGCCCGGATGATGGTGTCGCAGGCGTCGTCCATGGAGGCGGCGGGGTGAGCGGCGGACTCGCACAGCGTGGCGAGGCCGACTCCGATGTCCTCGCCGCGCACCTCGACCAGTCCGTCGGTGCACATCACGAGGCGGTCGCCGGGCGCCACCTGGACTCGGACCGTCTCGAAGGGGACCCCGCCGACGCCGATGGGCGCGCCGGTGGGCAGCTCGAGCAACTCGCTGCGGCCGTCCTCGGCCCGGACCAGCACGGGCGGGATATGGCCCGCGTTGGAGATCTGAAGCTCGGAACGGATCGGGTCGTAGACGGCGTACAGACAAGTCGCCAGATACTGCTCGCCGAGCCGCCGTGCCAGGTCGTCGAGGTTGCGGAGCAGTTGCTCGGGCGGCAGTTCCATGGCGGCCATGGTCTGTACGGCGGTGCGCAACTGCCCCATCATCGCGGCCGAGTTGAGGCCGTGACCCATGACGTCGCCGACGACGAGCGCGGTGCGCGAGCCGGACAGTTTGATGGTGTCGAACCAGTCGCCGCCGACCCGGCCGAGCCGGGTGCCCGGCAGATAGCGGGTGGCGGCGTCGCAGCCCGCCCTGCGCGGGGCGACCTGCGGCAGCATGCTGTCCTGCAGCGTCTCGGCCACATTCTCCTGGTACGTGTACATGCGGGCGTTGTCGAGGACGAGACCGGCGCGGGCGGCGAGTTCGGCGCCGGTCGTCCGGTCCATGTCGTTGAACGCCTCCCGGTCCGGCCGCCGCATCAGCACCATGAAGCCGAGGACGACATTGCGCGCCTTGAGCGGCACGATCAGCATCGAGCGGTGGTTGATGAGGGGCCGCAGATCCCGCTTCTCGAACTGCCCGGAGATGCGGTTGCCCATCTCCTCGCTGATGAGCGGGATGAGCACCGGCTCTCCGGTGACCATGCACTGGAAGAACGGCGTGTGCTCGGGGAAGGCGATGGCTTCGCCGACCGGAACGGTGTCGTCCCAGCGGTTCGGTTCGTCGTTGTGCTCGACCCACACGCGGTGCCAGATGGTCGTCACGCCCGGCGGACCGTCCGGGAACCCCTCGCCCGCCAGCACGGCCGCACGCAGATGCGTCCCGGCGAAGTCCGCGAACCGGGGCACGGCGGCGCTGGTGACCTCGCGGATGGTCCGGGCCAGGTCGAGCGACGTACCAATGCGTCCGCTGACCTCGTTGAGGAACTCGAGCCGCTCGCGCACCGCGGCATACTCGAGATCCTGTTCGAGATCGGCCGTGTTCACCGGCTGCCCAGCCGCTGCGGCCGCTTCGGCGGCGCGCTGTCGCGCCTTGCGCTCCGCGCGCCGTGGCACACCCCAGTCGGGGGTCACAGGCACCCGGTCGTGATGGCTGAACTCCAGCACTGGATAGCCCAGATCGAGGACCTGGGAGACGATCCGCGTCGACTCCTGGACACTCATGTTCGGCAGGATCTCGGGGAGTCTGCGCGCCAGCTCGTCGAAGCCGGGGAACTCCGTGAATTCAGTGTGCAGGGCGAATCCGGGGGCGATGCGCTCGACGCTCTCGTCCCCGCCCCTGAACTGCGCGGCGTCCGCGGCCAGTACAAGCAGTCGCTCGGGGCCGGGTCCGACCATGGGGTACGCCCACCACAGCACGTCGACCTGGTCGCGCCCCGGCTCTGAGAGGCGGGCCCGGCCGGCCGCCGGAAAGGCGGTGAGGCCGTTCAGCGAGGCGTCGAGTCCGGGGCCAAGACCGCCGTAGGCGTCGTACCCCTCGTACTCGCCGTCCCTCGCCAGTGCGCCGGAGATGGGGAGTAACTCGATGACGGGCTCCCCCACCGCCTCCTCCCGGGTGGGGCCGAAGAGCCGCCGCGCTCCCGTCGACCAGTGCGACACCAGGCCGTCGCCGTCCACGACGACCACGGCAAGCGGAATCCGGCCGGCGACGGCGTACTGCTGCGGCGGTGTCGGCGGAACACCACTGTCCATGGGTGTCGGGCTCCTTCCCCGCCGCCAGGATCTGCGGCCTTGTCACCACGGTACGGCGCTGTGCAGTCCGCGCGCGGGGCAACGGCGGAATAGGCGGAACAGGTCGTGCGCCCGCGCCAACTGACCAGTAATCAGTCCTCGTGCCCCAGTTGGAGATCGCGTTCGGTGCGCCCGCCCCCGGCGACCTGCAGGACTGTCGCCACCGGCGGATAGCCGGCCGCGATCACCGTGTACTCCCCCGATGACAGATCGACGAACCGGAAGGTGCCGTCGGGGCCCGTGGTGAGGGTGTCCACCACATTGCCGGCCGCGTCGAGCAGCGTGACGCGCGCCTCCTCGACCGGGCGGCCGTCGCCGGCCCGCACCGTGCCCCGCAGCACCGCTCCACCCGCCAGCTCGACGTCCTGCCGGGTCTCGCGGGCCGCCTGCACGCTCACCGGGAGCGCGGCGGGCCTGAAGGCGGGGGCGCTCGCGGCGAGGGTGTACTCCCCCGCCACCAACTCCGTGATCACATAGCCGCCTTCACGGCCGCTGCGGGCGGTGGCGACGACATCGCCGCGTACGTCGGTGAGAGTCACCGCCGCGTCCCGCACGGGCGCGCCGTCCGCCGTCACGACGGTCCCGGCGAGCCGGCCCGCGCCGCCCAGGACCACATCGAGCTCGACCGGCCGCTCTCCGACGGTGACGGTGACTGCCTGTGGCTGGTGCCCGCCGGCCGCCGCGATCATGACGTACGAGCCGGCTCCGGGCACGCTCAGCGCATACCGTCCGTCCTCGCCGCTCGCGCCGCGTCCGATCTGGTGTCCCTGTACGTCGATGAGGGTGAGGGCGGCGCGCGGCACTGTGCTGCCGTCGTGGTGCTGGACGACGCCGCAGACCGGGACGCCCGAGGTGTACGCGGGTGCGCTGCGGGCCTGCGGTACGGATGCGGTCTCGGCGGCGGATGCGTTGTAGGACACCAGCGGTTTCTCCTTGAGGAAGAAGGCGATGAAGAGGCCGAGCGCGAGCACCGGCACCAGATGGAGGAAGATCCGCGGCATCGCGTCTGCGTACGCCTGGATGTAGCCGTCGCGCAGGGCGGGCGGCATGGCGTGGACCAGTTGCGGAGTGATGGATTGCGGGTCGGGCAGGCCCGCGCCGGCCGGGAGGCGGTCGGCGAGCGCGTCGGTGAGGCGGTCGGCGAAGAGCGTGCCGAAGACGGCGGCCCCGACGCTGCCGCCGACCTGCCGGAAGTAATTACTGGCGCTCGTGGCGGCGCCGAGGTCGGCCGGCGGCACGGCGTTCTGCACGGCGAGGATGAGGACCGGCAGCACCAGTCCGATGCCGACGCCGAGCACGGCCTGCCAGATGCTGTACTCGAGCCGGGGCGTGTCGGCCTCGAGCCGCGACAGCAGCCACATGCCGGCCACCGAGATCGCGCTGCCGAGTACGGGATAGATCTTGTAGCGGCCGGTACGGCTGATGAGCCGGCCGGAGACGATCGAGGCGGCGACGATGCCGCCCATCATCGGGAACATCAGCAGCCCGGACTCGGTGGCGCTGACGCCGTCGACCATCTGCAGAAAGGTCGGCAGATAGCCGGCCGTGCCGAAGAGGGCGACGCCGACGACCGCGCCGACGAGGCTGGTGATGTTGAAGATCGAGTCGCGGAACAGCCGCAGCGGGATGATCGGTTCGGGCGCGTAGTGCTCAACGACCGTGAAGAGCAGGATGGTTCCTGCCGCGCCGGCCGCCAGTCCCAGCATGACGCGCGAGCCCCAGGCGTGCTCCGTGCCGCCCCAACTGGTCAGGAGCACCAGGCAGGTGGAGGCGGCGGCGAGGAACAGCGCGCCGAGGACGTCGAGCCGGGCGCGCGCGGCGGGCTTGGGGAGCTTGAGCACCACGGTGACGACGAGCAGGGTCACCACGCCGAAGGGGACGTTGAAGTAGAAGCACCAGCGCCAGGAGACATGGTCGGTGAAGAAGCCGCCGAGCAGCGGGCCCGCGACGGACGCGAGTCCGAAGGCCGCACCGATGAGTCCCATGAACCGGCCGCGCTCCCGGGCCGGGACGATGTCCGCGATGATCGCCTGCACACCGATCAGGAGACCGCCGGCGCCGATGCCCTGGATGGCGCGGAAGGCGATGAGTTCGTCCATGCTGCGTGACCAGCCCGCAAGCGCGGAGCCGATGACGAAGACGACGATCGCGAACTGGAAGACGCCCTTGCGGCCGAAGAGGTCGCCGAGTTTGCCGTAGATCGGCAGGCCGATGGTGGCGGTGAGGAGATAGGCGGTGATCGCCCAGGGCATCCGGTCCAGGCCCTGGAGCTCGCCGACGATCTTCGGGAGGGCGGTGGCGACGATCATCTGCTCGAGCGCGGCGAGCATCAGCGCGAGCATCAGGCCGAAGAAGACGAGGCGTACGCGGCGCGGGCTGAGCGCGGTGGCCTCGGCCGGATCGGTATGCGGAGGCGGTGCGGCCGCGGCCGGAGCCGCCCGCTCGTCCTTCACCAGAGTGATCCCGCCCACGTCCCTGCTCCCCTCGTCGCGCCTGCGCGGGCCCATTTCTCGCATTACGCGACAACTGCGGGCAAGCGCGACGAGCTGCTGTGGGAGACATGAGTGGCGGCTTATGCGCCGGTCGGAGCCCCTACGGCGTACAACAACCCCCGTACGGAAACCACTCGAAACGGTGAGCGGGAGAATAATCCCGACGGGCTACTTCTCGACCTCGGCGGCGAGCTTGGCGAGCACCTCGTCGTAGATCCGCCCAAGTCCCTTGGGGGCGAAGGTCTTCTCGAAGAATCCACCGATGCCGCCGGCGCCGTTCCAGACTGTGGTGACGACGGCTTTGGACTTCCCCTCGCCGGCCGGGGTTACGGTCCAGGTGGTGACCATCGAGGAGTTGCGGTCCTTCTCGACCAGCTGTCCCTCGGTGGGCTCGGCCACTTCGAGCAGGCAGTCGCGGATGCGCTTGCTGGTGGCCTGGAGCTTCCAGTGGACGAGGGTGCCCTCGCCGTCGCCGCCCTCCCGGACCTCGTACTCACTGAAGTGCTCGGGCAGGATCTTCGCGCGGGTGTTCTCGTAGTCGGCCAGTGCGTCGAACACCTTCTCCGCGTCCGCCGAGATGATCCGTTCCGTGGTGGCCTCGACCTGCGCCATTCCTGTTCCTCCAGCACTCGGTTCTTCGGGGGCTGCGGCTAGCCAACCACCTCGGGTGCGGCCGACAGAAATCGGGGTTGCAGCGATCAAGGGAACAAGTGTTCTATTCTGGGGTCACTGCTACCCAGGAGGCGCCATGCGCTGGGACAATCTGGTCGAGAACCCCACCACAGCCGGGGACACCGCGCTTTTCGGTACGTCAGCGGTGACGACCCGGACCTTCGACACGCCCGAATTCCGCGGCATCACCTTCCACGAGGTCCGCGCCCGCTCGATCCTGAACCGGGTGCCGGGCGCCTCACGGATGCCGTTCGAGTGGACCGTCAACCCCTACCGGGGCTGTACGCACGCGTGTGTGTACTGCTTCGCCCGCAAGACACACAGCTATCTGGACCTCGACACCGGGCTCGGCTTCGACTCCCAGATCGTCGTGAAGATCAACGCGCCGGAGCTGCTGCGCCGGCAGCTGGCCTCGCGGCAGTGGCAGGGCGCGCATATCGCGATGGGGACGAATGTCGACTGCTATCAGCGGGCGGAGGGACGCTACCGGCTGATGCCGGGCATCATCTCGGCCCTGCGCGACCACGCGAATCCGTTCTCGATCCTCACCAAGGGCACGTTGATCCTGCGCGATCTGGATCTGCTGCGGCAGGCGGCACAGGTGACGGAGGTCGGGATCTCGGTCTCGGTCGGCTTCACGGACCCCGAGTTGTGGCGCACGGTCGAGCCGGGCACGCCGTCGCCCGAGCGCCGTCTCGATGTCGTACGCACTCTCACCGATCACGGCATCGGCTGCGGGGTGCTGATGGCGCCGGTCATCCCCTTCCTCGGTGACCATCCTGACCAGCTGCGCGCGACCGTACGTGCGATCGCCGCGTCCGGGGCGACGTCGGTGACCCCGCTGGTGCTGCATCTGCGGCCCGGCGCGCGTGAGTGGTTCATGGCATGGGTGGCGCAGCACCATCCGCATCTGGTGCGGCGGTACGAGCGGCTGTACGCGGAGGGGGCGTACGCGCCGAAGTGGTACCAGCGCCGGATCACCCGCCATGTCCACGAACTGGCCGCGGAGTTCGGGATAGGCCCGGCCGACCGGGGTGTGCCGCGGCGTATCCCGATGCCGCCGGAGCCGGATCCGGCGGGGCCTGAACCGACCCAGCTCACCCTGCTCTGAGCCTGGCGGCCGGATTGTCAGTGGCGTGCGCGAGGATGGCCGCATGACTGTTCAGCTCACCCATGTGAAGGCCCCCGAAGGCGTCGCCCCCGGTACCGGCTACAGCCATGTGGTCTGGGGGACCGGGCGGTTCGTCGCGATATCGGGGCAGTGCGCCTTCGACGAGGACGGCAAGGTGGTGGGCGAGGGCGACCCGGCGGCGCAGGCGCGGCAGGTCTTCGAAAACCTCCGCCGCTGTCTCGCGGCGGCGGGCGCGACCTTCGACGACGTGGTCAAGCTGACGTACTTCGTCACCGATGTGGCACACCTCCCGGCGGTCCGGGCAGCGCGCGACGAGGTGATCGACGCCGGACGGCTCCCGGCGAGCTCGGCGGTCCAGGTCGCCGCGCTGTTCCGGCCCGAACTGCTCGTCGAGATCGAGGCGTTCGCGCTGGTCGGGGAGGAGGGCCAGCCGGTCGTCTAGAGGCGGGCCAGCGACGCCTCCGCCGCTGCCGTCAGTCTGGGGTGTGTGCGTGCCAGTCTCAGCACGTCCCCCGCTCGTTTGTCGCCCAGGGCGCCCAGACCCTCGACGCAGGCCAGGGCCAGGCGCCAGTGGGGGTCGCCCGGGGACAGGCGGCGGCGGAGGACCGTGATCAGTGCTGGGACCGACTCCGGGGCCCGCAGGCGGGTGAGCAGCCGGACCGGGACCAGGGCATAGGCGACGCGCAGCTCATTCGTGGCGAGCGCCGCCGCCGCGCGGGGGGTGCGGGGGTCCGCCAGGCGGGACAGGGCGTGGGCCGCCGAGACGCAGCGTTCCGGGTCGCGGTGGTTCAGGAGCAGCACCAGCGTCTCGAAGGCACGCCGGTCCCGCCCGCAACCCAGCCGGAAGGCCGCAATCTCCCGCGCCCACAGGGGCCGTTCATGTTCGGTGAGGACTCCTGCGAGCTCCTCCCGGTCCTCCGTGGCCAGCAGCCGTTCGTACGCAACCGAGCCGCCCGACTCGGCCCGCAGCCGCCGCGCCAGCGAACGTAACTCCTCATCCATGGTGGCCAGCGTATCGGCGACGCCGCGGCGATCCAGATCACACCGGCCCAGGTCTGGCGCGCTCGTTACTCGCGGGTTAATCTCAAGTGAGCGGGTAACCCCCGCACAGCTCACGGTGGCCTGGTGACGCAGCCGCCGCGAGTGCTTGTCGGTTCGGTAGTTCTGCACATGAATTCCGCATATGCGTGAGTACGACGCGACTCCGGGACAGAGTCCGTCGGCCCCGCACCACGACACGCAATTGGCGTGCGCCCCGCCCCCCTTGGCGTTCTCGGTCGCGCGCGCCCCTCATCAGTCGTCACTCATCCCTGGAGTCCCCCGATGGACACCCCTCTGCACACCATTGCCGTCGTCGGCCTCGGCACCATGGGCACCGGCATCGCCGAAGTGCTCGCCCACGCCGGCCGTGAGGTCATCGGCATCGACATCAGCGACGCCGCCGCCCACCAGGCCGTCACCGCGCTCGAAGCCTCCACCGCCCGCGCCGTCGAGCGCGAGCGGATCACCGAGGAGGAGCGGCGCAACACCCTCGCCCGCTTCCGCACCTTCTCCGACCTGCAGGCCGCCGCCGACGCCGATCTCGTGATCGAGGTCGTGTCCGAGTCGTACGAGGCCAAACAGCAGGTCTTCCGCGCCCTGGACTCCATCGTGCGCCCCGGCACCATCCTCGCCACCGGCACCAACGCCCTCTCGGTGACCCGGCTGGCCGCGGACTCCGCCCACCCCGAGCGCGTGCTCGGCCTGCACTTCTTCAACCCGGCACCGGCGATGAAGCTGGTCGAGGTCGTCTCCTCGGTGCTGACCTCGCCGCAGGCCGTCGAGGCCGTCACCGCGCTCGCCCGCGAACTCGGCAAGGAGCCGGTCGCGGTCGGCGACCGGCCCGGCTTCGTCGCGGACGGGCTGCTGTTCGGCTATCTCAACCAGGCCGCCGCGATGTACGAGGCGAAGTACGCCTCCCGCGAGGACATCGACGCGGCAATGAAGCTGGGCTGCGGGCTGCCGATGGGCCCGCTCGCGCTGCTCGACCTGATCGGCATCGACACCGCACGTACCGTCCTGGACGCGATGTACGCGGAGTCCCGCGACCGGCTGCACGCCCCGGCCCCCATCCTCAAGCAGCTCAGCGAGGCGGGCCTGACCGGCCGCAAGTCGGGCCGCGGTTTCTACACCTATGCCGCCTCCGGCACCTCGGACCTGGTCCCGGACGCCCTCACCCCGCAGCCGGCGGCCGAGGCGGCGACCGGCCGCGACGTCAGCTCGGTCGGCGTCGCCGGCTCAGGCACGATGGCGAGCGGCATCGCTGAGGTCTTCGCCAAGGCCGGTTACGACGTGGTGCTCGCCGCCCGCAGCCTGGAGAAGGCTGAGACGGCGAAGTCCCGTATCGCCAAGTCCCTCTCCCGCTCGGTCGACAAGGGCCGCATGACGGCCGAGGCCCGCGATGCGACGCTGGCCCGCATCGCCCCGGCCGGCTCGCTCGACGCGTTCGCCGAGGTCGACCTCGCGGTGGAGGCGGTGGCCGAGGATCTGGAGGTCAAGCAGCAGCTCTTCGCCACCCTCGACAAGATCTGCAAGCCGGGCGCGGTGCTCGCCACCACCACTTCCTCGCTGCCCGTCGTCGCCTGCGCCCGCGCCACCTCGCGCCCGCAGGACGTCATCGGCATGCACTTCTTCAACCCTGCGCCGGCGATGAAGCTGGTCGAGGTGGTCCGTACCGTTCTTACCTCCGACGAGGTCCACGCCACCGTCCGCACGGTGACCGCGAAGATCAAGAAGCACCCGGTGGACTGCGGCGACCGGGCCGGCTTCATCGTGAACGCCCTGCTCTTCCCGTACCTCAACAACGCGATCAAGATGGTCCAGGAGCACTACGCGACGCTGGACGACATCGACGCCGCGATGAAGCTGGGCGGCGGCTATCCGATGGGCCCCTTCGAGCTCCTCGACGTGGTCGGGCTCGACGTCTCGCTCGCCATCGAGAAGGTTCTGCACCGCGAGTTCCGCGACCCGGGCCTGGCTCCCGCGCCGCTGCTCGAGCACCTGGTGGCCGCGGGCTGCCTCGGCCGGAAGACGGGGCGTGGCTTCCGCGAATATGCCCGGCGCTGATCACACCGCGGGCTGGGGCGGGCTGCTTGATCCTTCGGACGGCCCGCCCCCCGCATCGGGTGGGGGCCTCCCCGGCCCGCAGGCGCGCTCGGCTGCACGAATGCAGTACGTTCAGCTCATGCCCCAGCCCGCCAAGCCCACCCGTGCCAAAGCCACGTCAGACGCTCCGGAAAGTGCCGCAGGCAGTCGCGCCGCCGCGCAGCGCCTCAAGATGCGGCGCGAGCTGGCGGCCGCGGCGATGGAACTGTTCGCGACCAAGGGGTACGAGGCGACGACAGTCGACGAGATCGCCGCCGCGGCCGGGGTCGCCCGCCGGACCTTCTTCCGCCACTTCCGCTCCAAGGAAGAGGCGATCTTCCCGGACCACGACGACACACTCGTACGCGCCGAGGCGGTGCTGAACGCGGCCCCGGCCCACGAGCACCCGCTGGACACCGTCTGCCGGGGCATCAAGGAGGTCATGCGGATGTACGCGGCCTCCCCGGCGGTCTCCGTGGAGCGCTACCGCCTCACCCGTGAGGTGCCCACCCTGCGGGAGCGGGAGATCGCCTCGGTGGCCCGCTACGAGCGGCTGTTCACGCGCTATCTGCTGGGCCATTTCGACGAGCGCGACCACCACGACGGCAACGACGACCCGCTGCTGGCGGAGGTGGCCGCGTCCGCGGTCGTCACCGCGCACAACCATGTGCTCCGCCGCTGGCTGCGGGCGGGCGGGCAGGGGGATGTGGAGTCCCAGCTGGACCATGCGTTCGCGATCGTCCGCGACACGTTCGGCTCGGGCATCGGCGCGGGCCGCGCCCCGCAGGGCGAGCGGCCCGAGCGGACCGAGCGGACCGGTCCGGCGGCGGTGTCGACGCGCACCAGCGGCGACGTGCTGGTGACGGTGGCCCGTACCGACGCACCGCTCGACGAGGTCATGCGCACCATCGAGCGGGCGCTGGGCGACAGCAGGGGCTGACCCCGGCGCTCCGCCCCGGACCCCGCGCCTCAAACGCCGGCGAGGCTGAAATTGGCCCCGTCCGACCTGGGGCTCTGCCCCAGACCCCGCTCCTCAATCGCCGGAGGGGCTCCATTGGAGCCCGTTGGGGGTCCCCCCGGACGGGCTCTGGGGGAGATTGAGGACACGGCCGAAGGCCGTACCCCCGCCGCAGGCGTCAGCCCGCCCCGCCGCCTCCGCGCCGTCCGCGCCGGGTCGAACGTCGCCGCGAGACCTGGGTCCGGTTGAGAACGGCCTTGGCCTCCTCGACGCGGCCCTTGCTCATCAGCCAGCGCGGGGATTCGCGGCCGCGGCCCTGCGGATCGGCTCTGCGCTGGCCCCGGGGGCGAGGGTCTTCGCGGTCGCCGAGCTACGGGTGCCACAGCTGGTGGCCGCCGCGGTGCGCCAGGAGCGGTCCCGGTACACCGAGTCGGTGCTCGGGAGCCTGCACGAGCGCGGCGGCTGGCCGGCGCTGCGCGAGACCCTGATCGCCTGGGCCGAGGGCGGCTTCAGCCTGCTGCGCGCGGAGCGGCTCGGGGTGCACCGCAATACGCTGCTGTACCGGCTGGACAAGATCGATCAGCTGTCGGGGCAGCGGGGTGCGCGAGCCGGGGGCGGCGATCGCGCTCTATCTGGCGTGTCTGGGGATCTGCTGGACACCCGGCCCGAGTGAAATCTGAGCGCACACAACAGCACACGGAATGTAACGGTCACCCCTCCAGAGGCGGCCATTGTTGCTCATACGTGCCCGCCAGATGACGGCTGAGAGAAATTCCTGGCACCCAGTGTCTTGCGAGCTGGCACAGCGTGCCATACGTTGAAGGAGTCCGGGCGGCCGGCGTGCAGAGACCATTCGTACGTCGGCTGTCCCCGCAAACCATCGTGTATGCGCGCCCGGACGCCTGCGTCACAGGCAACCTCCCGCGCCCACCAGCGCTGCCAAGCACCACCCGCCGAACCGACGGCACACCTCCACAGCAGCAGCACCCCGACGTTCCCCTCAGCGTTCCCGCAACGCGCTTCGCCGGAGGCACCCCGTGAAGGAAATCCTGGACGCGATCCAGTCGACGGACAGCACGCCCGCCGACTTCGCCGCACTCCCCATCCCCGACTCGTACCGCGCGGTGACCGTGCACAAGGACGAGGTCGAGATGTTCGCCGGCCTCGAGACCCGCGAGAAGGACCCCCGCAAGTCCCTCCATGTGGAGGACGTGCCGGTGCCCGAACTCGGCCCGGGCGAGGCCCTGGTGGCGGTCATGGCCAGTTCGGTGAACTACAACTCCGTCTGGACCTCTATCTTCGAGCCGATGGCCACCTTCGGCTTCCTGGAGCGGTACGGAAAGCTCTCCGAGCTCACCAAGCGGCACGATCTGCCGTACCACGTCATAGGCTCCGACCTCTCGGGTGTCGTGCTGCGCACCGGCCCCGGCGTCAACGCCTGGAAGCCGGGCGACGAGGTTGTCGCGCACTGTCTCTCGGTCGAGCTGGAGTCCTCGGACGGCCACAACGACACGATGCTCGACCCCGAGCAGCGCATCTGGGGCTTCGAGACCAACTTCGGCGGTCTGGCCGAGGTCGCCCTCGTCAAGTCCAACCAGCTGATGCCCAAGCCGGGCCACCTCAGCTGGGAGGAGGCCGCGGCCCCGGGCCTGGTCAACTCCACCGCGTACCGTCAGCTCGTCTCGCGCAACGGCGCGGGCATGAAGCAGGGCGACAACGTGCTGATCTGGGGCGCGAGCGGCGGACTCGGTTCGTACGCCACCCAGTTCGCACTGGCCGGTGGCGCCAACCCGATCTGTGTGGTCTCCAGCGACCAGAAGGCGGACATCTGCCGCGCGATGGGCGCCGAGGCGATCATCGACCGCAACGCCGAGGGCTACAAGTTCTGGAAGGACGAGCACAACCAGGACCCGCGCGAGTGGAAGCGCTTCGGCAAGCGCATCCGTGAACTCACCGGCGGCGAGGACGTGGACATCGTCTTCGAGCACCCCGGCCGCGAGACCTTCGGCGCCAGCGTCTACGTGACCCGCAAGGGCGGCACGATCGTCACCTGCGCATCGACGTCGGGCTACAACCACGAGTACGACAACCGCTATCTGTGGATGTCGCTGAAGAAGATCGTGGGCTCGCACTTCGCCAACTACCGCGAGGCGTGGGAGGCCAACCGCCTGGTCGCCAAGGGCAAGATCCACCCGACCCTGTCGAAGGTCTACTCGCTCGAGGACACCGGCCAGGCCGCCTACGACGTGCACCGCAACCTCCACCAGGGCAAGGTCGGCGTGCTCGCCCTCGCTCCGCGCGAGGGTCTGGGCGTGCGCGACGAGGAGCTCCGCGAGAAGCACATCGACGCCATCAACCGCTTCAGGAATGTCTGAGGTTTCATAGATGACTGAGCGTCAGAAGGACCGGCCCTGGCTCATGCGGACGTACGCCGGTCACTCGACCGCCGAGGCGTCCAATGAGCTCTACCGGCGCAACCTCGCCAAGGGTCAGACCGGCCTGTCCGTCGCATTCGACCTGCCGACACAGACGGGCTACGACCCCGACCACATCCTCGCCCGCGGCGAGGTCGGCCGGGTCGGGGTCCCCGTCTCGCACCTCGGCGACATGCGGCGGCTGTTCCAGGACATCCCGCTGGAGCAGATGAACACCTCGATGACGATCAACGCCACCGCGATGTGGCTGCTGGCGCTCTACCAGGTGGTCGCCGAGGAGCAGGGTGACGACATCACCAAGCTCCAGGGGACGACGCAGAACGACATCGTCAAGGAGTACCTGTCGCGCGGGACGCATGTCTTCCCGCCCGGTCCTTCGCTGCGCCTGACCACCGACATGATCACGTACACGGTGGCCAACATCCCCAAGTGGAACCCGATCAACATCTGCAGCTACCACCTGCAGGAGGCGGGAGCCACTCCGGTCCAGGAGATCTCGTACGCGATGTCCACCGCGATCGCCGTGCTGGACGCGGTCCGGGACTCCGGCCAGGTGCCCGCCGAGAAGTTCGGCGATGTGGTCGCGCGTATCTCCTTCTTCGTGAACGCGGGCGTCCGCTTCGTCGAGGAGATGTGCAAGATGCGCGCCTTCGGCCGCATCTGGGACCAGGTCACCCGCGAGCGGTACGGCATCGAGAACGAAAAGCAGCGCCGCTTCCGCTACGGCGTCCAGGTCAACTCCCTCGGTCTGACCGAGGCCCAGCCGGAGAACAACGTCCAGCGCATCGTCCTCGAGATGCTGGCCGTCACCCTCTCCAAGGACGCACGCGCCCGGGCCGTACAACTCCCCGCCTGGAACGAGGCGTTGGGGCTTCCGCGTCCCTGGGACCAGCAGTGGTCGCTCCGTATCCAGCAGGTGCTGGCACACGAGAGCGACCTGCTGGAGTACGAGGACATCTTCGCGGGCTCGCACGTCATCGAGGCCAAGGTGGAGTCCCTGGTCACCGAGTGCCTCGCCGAGATCGGCCGGATCCAGGAGATGGGCGGCGCGATGGCGGCCGTCGAGTCCGGCTATCTCAAGTCGCAGCTGGTCTCCTCGCACGCCGAGCGCCGCGCCCGGATCGAGGCCGGCGACGAGAAGATCGTCGGCGTCAACATCTTCGAGACCACCGAGGAGAACCCGCTCACCGCGGATCTCGACACGGCGATCATGACGGTCGACCCGGCGAACGAGGCGCGCGTCGTCACGAAGCTCCACGAGTGGCGCGACAACCGTGACGAGGCCAGGGCGACGGAGGCCCTGGCCGCGCTGAAGAAGACCGCAGCGGGGTCCGAGAATCTCATGGCCGCGACCGTGGAGTGCGCCCGTGCGGGTGTCACGACCGGCGAGTGGTCGTGGGCGCTGCGGGATGTCTTCGGCGAGTTCCGCGCGCCGACGGGCGTCTCCAGCGCACCCGTCGCGGTGACCGCCGAGGCGGGCACGCCGCTCGCTGTCGTACGGGAGAAGGTGTCCCGTACGGCCGATGAGCTCGGCTCCGGAAGGCTGCGGCTGCTGGTCGGCAAGCCCGGCCTCGACGGGCACTCCAACGGCGCCGAGCAGATAGCCGTACGCGCCCGCGACGCGGGCTTCGAGGTGGTCTACCAGGGCATCCGGCTGACACCCGAGCAGATCGTCAACGCCGCCCTCGCGGAGGACGTGCACTGCGTGGGCCTCTCCATCCTGTCCGGTTCGCACGCCGAGCTGGTGCCGGATGTGCTGGACCGGCTGCGCGAGGCCGGCGCGGCGGACATTCCGGTGATCGTCGGCGGGATCATCCCGAACGCCGACGCCGCCGATCTGAAGGCGGCGGGTGTGGCCGCCGTCTTCACCCCGAAGGACTTCGGCATCACCGAGATCATCGGCCGTATCGTCGACGAGATCCGGAAAGCGAACAAGCTCGACCCTCTGGAGGTCCCCGCATGACCGTCAACCGTCTCCGCCCGCGTCGCTCGTGCCTGGCGGTTCCCGGCTCGAACCCGCGCTTCCTGGAGAAGGCCCAGGGCCTGCCTGCCGACCAGGTCTTCCTGGACCTGGAGGACGCCTGCGCGCCGCTCGCCAAGCCGGAGGCCCGGCACACCATCGTGAAGTTCCTCAACGAGGGTGACTGGACGGGCAAGACCAGGGTCGTACGGGTGAACGACTGGACCACCGAGTGGACCTACCGCGACGTCGTCACGGTCGTCGAGGGCGCGGGGCCTAACCTCGACTGCATCATGCTGCCGAAGGTCCAGGACGCCCAGCAGGTCGTCGCGCTCGACCTGCTCCTCACCCAGATCGAGAAGACGATGGGCTTCGAGGTCGGGAAGATCGGCATCGAGGCACAGATCGAGAACGCCAAGGGCCTGGTGAACGTCGACGAGATCGCGGCCGCCTCGCCGCGTGTCGAGACGATCATCTTCGGCCCGGCCGACTTCATGGCCTCCATCAACATGAAGTCCCTGGTCGTCGGCGAGCAGCCGCCCGGCTACCCGGCAGACGCGTACCACTACATCCTGATGCGGATCCTGATGGCCGCCCGGACCCACAACCTCCAGGCGATCGACGGTCCCTACCTCCAGATCCGCAACCAGGAGGGCTACCGCGCAGTCGCGCAGCGCGCCGCCGCCCTCGGCTTCGACGGCAAGTGGGTGCTGCACCCGGACCAGGTCGCCGCGGCCAACGAGATCTTCTCGCCCTCGCAGGAGGACTTCGACCACGCCGAGCTGATCCTCGACGCGTATGAGTACTACACGTCCGAGGCGGGCGGCAAGAAGGGTTCGGCGATGCTCGGCGACGAGATGATCGACGAGGCCAGCCGCAAGATGGCGCTCGTCATCTCGGGCAAGGGGCGGGCCGCCGGCATGCAGCGCACGTCCAAGTTCGAAGCTCCGGAGGCGTAAGCATCATGCAGTTCGGTCGCACCTACGAAGAGTTCACCGTCGGGGACGTCTACAAGCACTGGCCCGGGAAGACGGTCACGGAGTACGACGACCACCTCTTCTGTCTGCTCACCATGAACCACCACCCCCTCCACATGGACACCAACTATGCGGAGAAGACGACGGACTTCGGCAAGAACGTCGTCGTGGGCAACTACATCTACTCGCTGCTCCTCGGCATGTCGGTCCCGGACGTCTCGGGCAAGGCCATCGCCAACCTGGAGATCGAGTCGCTCAAGCACGTCGCGCCGACCTTCCACGGCGACACGATCTACGGCGAGACGACGGTCCTCGACAAGACGCCTTCCCGCTCGAAGAGTGACCGGGGAATCGTCTACGTCGAGACCAAGGGCTACAAGCAGGACGGCACCCTCGTCTGCGTCTTCCGGCGCAAGGTGATGGTCCCGACCGAGACGTACATCAAGGAGGGCGGCGGCGAGCAGCCCGGCCGCCCGGAGCTGCTGGACACTCCGAAGAAGACGCAGGAGAAGTAACCATGAGCCGACTTGCCCAGACTCACGGTCTGACCGACGTCCAGCAGGAAATCCTGGCCACCGTGCGGGACTTCGTCGACAAGGAGATCCTCCCGGTCGCGACCGAGCTGGAGCACCGCGACGAGTACCCGACGCAGATCGTCGAAGGCCTCAAGGAACTCGGCCTGTTCGGGCTGATGATTCCGGAGGAGTACGGCGGTCTGGGCGAGTCGCTGCTCACGTACGCGCTGTGCGTCGAGGAGATCGCCCGCGGCTGGATGTCCGTCTCGGGCATCATCAACACGCACTTCATCGTGGCGTACATGCTCAAGCAGCACGGCACGCAGGAGCAGAAGGACACCTTCCTGCCGCGGATGGCGCTGGGAGAGGTGCGTGGCGCGTTCTCGATGTCCGAGCCGGCTCTGGGCTCCGACGTGTCGGCCATCACGTCCAAGGGCGTCAAGGACGGCGACGAGTACGTCCTCACCGGCCAGAAGATGTGGCTCACGAACGGCGGAACGTCCAATCTGGTCGCCGTTCTGTGCCGGAGTGACGAAGGACACCCGGAGGGCACGGCCCCCCACAAGTCGATGACGACCTTCCTCGTCGAGAAGGAGCCCGGCTTCGGAGAGGTCCGCCCCGGTCTCACCATCCCCGGGAAGATCGACAAGATGGGCTACAAGGGCGTCGACACGACCGAGCTCATCATGGACGGACTGCGCATTCCGGCCAATCGGGTACTTGGCGGCACCACCGGCCGAGGGTTTTACCAAATGATGGACGGCGTCGAAGTCGGCCGCGTCAACGTCGCGGCCCGTGGCTGTGGTGTCGCGCAGCGTGCCTTCGAGCTGGGCGTGTCATACGCCCAGCAACGTCACACTTTCGGCAAGGCGATCGCTCAGCACCAGGCGATTCAGTTCAAGCTGGCCGAGATGGCTACCAAGGTCGAGGCCGCCCATGCGATGATGGTGAACGCGGCACGCAAAAAGGACTCCGGGGAGCGAAATGACCTGGAGGCAGGGATGGCGAAGTACCTCGCCTCCGAATACTGCAAGGAAGTCGTCGAGGACGCCTTCCGAATCCATGGCGGTTACGGCTTCTCCAAGGAGTACGAGATCGAGCGCCTCTACCGCGAGGCGCCGATGCTGCTGATCGGTGAAGGTACCGCCGAGATCCAGAAAATGATCATCGGTCGTCGGCTGCTCGAGGAGTACCGGTTCCAGGGTTGATTGTCGCACTTGAGTCGGTACGGCCGCGAAGAGGATCACACCCTGTCATCGTCTTCCGGCCGCCGACTCGGCCGTCGGCTTTCCCAGTTGTGGCTCACAACCGATAGCATCCCCCGAAAGCCGCCGTCCCCCCGTTGCCAGCGCGGCATCATCCGCTACGAAGGTCATCCATGCCCCACAGCCAAACCTCTGCACCACGCGGCCGCGTCCGCCTTGCGCGCGGAGCATCGCCGTGGCTTCTGCCGACCGTCGCCACCGCTGCACTCAGCCTGGCCCGCTCGCGCCGTTCGAGGCGCGCCGCGGCCATCGCCGTGCCCACAACCGCGCTCGCGGCGGGCATGCTGTGGTTCTTCCGCGACCCCGAGCGTGAGATCGCCCAGGGCCGGGTCATCTCCCCCGCCGACGGTGTGGTGCAGAGCATCATGCCGTGGAAGGACGGACGCACTCGCGTCGCGATCTTCATGAGCCCGCTGAACGTCCACGTCAACCGCGCTCCCCTCGCGGGCACTGTGACGTCCGTCGAGCACGTCCCCGGCGGTTTTGTGCCGGCGTTCAACAAGGAGAGCGAGAACAACGAGCGCGTTGTCTGGCACTTCGACACCGAGCTCGGCGACATCGAGATGGTGCAGATCGCGGGTGCTGTCGCCCGCCGCATCGTCCCGTACATCCCGCAGGGGACCAAGGTCGAGCAAGGCGAGCGCATTGGTCTGATTCGCTTCGGATCGCGCGTTGACATCTACCTTCCGGAAGGTGTCGACGTCGCTGTCGAGGTCGGTCAGACCACGACCGCGGGGGTGACTCGAATTGACCGTGATTGATCCTGACACACAGGCCGGCTGGGTCGCCGAGGCGGCGGACGAGGACGACGCGGAGGACATGCCGCTCTCGCTGCGGCTGTCGATAGCGGACACCCTCACACTCGGTAACGCCACGTGTGGCTTCATGGCGGTGTACTTCACCACCACCGGGATCCTCATCCCGCACCTCACCGGCAGCAACGAGAGCGGCATGGCGCGCAACAGCGCCGCCACCGCCGTGATCCTGATGCTGCTGGCGGCGATCTTCGATCTCTGTGACGGGCTCGTGGCGCGCAAGCTGCGCAGCTCGCCCATGGGTGCGGAGCTGGACAACCTCTCCGACCTGATCAGCTTCGGGCTGGCCCCCGCGTACTTCGTACTCGTGTACGGAATGGTCGCGGACGACGCCCAGCAGAAGGTCTCGGCGGTGGCCGCGATCGTCGTGCTGCTGGCGGTGGTGCTGCGGCTTGCGAGATTCTCGTGTGTGACCATGAAGGACGGCATGTTCCAGGGCATGCCGAGCCCCTTCGGTGCGCTCACGGTCGTCTCGATCATCCTGCTCGAGCTGCCGTTCATCCCGACGCTGCTGGCGATCATCGGTACGGCATGGCTGATGGTGAGCCGGGTCGAGTACCCGAAGCCGCGGGGTGTCCTCGCGGTGGCGATGCTCGGCTGGATCGTCTCCGCGATGGGGATGCTGGCGGCGTGGGCGTTCGACGCTCCGGGCGGACAGGTGCTGCTCCAGACCGGCTGCGCACTGCAGATCGTGATGGCGGCGACGATCCCGCTCTTCGCGACGGCGCGGCGTGTGAACACGTTCCGCGACAACCGCCGCGAGAGCCGCGAGGCAAGGGCGGCTCAGCTCCCCTAGAGCAGTACGCCAGAACAGTGCATATGCATGACGAGGGCCCGGGTGCGATCCGCACCCGGGCCCTCGTCATGCCCCGCGTCTTCTGGAATGATCGACCGTCATGTCAGGGGGAACGCTTCACCAGTTGTTCGAGGACCGGGTGCGGATCGAGCCGAACCGTACCGCCGTCATCACCGACCGCGCCCGGCTGAGCTACCGGCAGCTGGACGCAAGGGCCAACCGGCTGGCCCGGCATCTCGTCGAGACCCTGAGGCTGCCGGCCGGTGGCCTCGTCGCCATACGCACCTTGCGGGCGCCCGATGTGCTGGTCGCCGTCCTGGGCGTGCTCAAAGCGGGCGGTGCGTACGCCGTCATCGGGCCCGATCAGTCGGAGCCGCCGTTCCTGACCGATGCCAGGGCTGTCATCACGCATCAGGCGCATCTGGCCCGCATCGACGACGGCAGGGGGCGGCGGTTCATCACTCTGGACGGCGACGCCGCGGCCATCGGGGCCCACTCGGGCGAACTGTTCGACGAACCCGCCGCCAGCGGCCGGAGAGCCGTCGTGCTGTTCACCGCCGGGACCACGGGCATGCGCCGCCCCGTCACCGCCTCGCACGGGCAGCTGCGGGCGGCGTACGACGCCTGGACCGAGGTCTACCGGCTCACGCCGGAGGACCAGGTGCTGGTGACGGCGGCGCCGGACACCACCGAGTTCACCTGCGGCTGGATACGGACCCTCGGCTCGGGCGCCACACTGGTGCTCTCCCGGCGCGAAGCGATCACCGTCGCCGACACCGATCCCCTCACCGCGGCTTCCCTGCTCGACGGCCGCAAGGAACCGCCGGGCCTGCGGCTGGTCGCGGTGGGCGGGGAACGGCTGCGGCTCGACGAACAGGTGCGCCTCCAGCGGCAGCTCGCGCCCGGCGCGCGGCTGATCAGTGTGTACGGGCCGACCGAGGCCGTCGGATGCGGCACCTGGTTCGAGACCGGCCAGCTGCCGGGCCCGGTCGAGAATCCCGAGCGGCACGCGTATCTCGGGCAGCCGTTCCCCGGCTGCGAGGCGCGCATCCGCAAGGGGCAGGTCTGGCTGACGCCTCCCGGCGGCGGTGACGCCGTGCCCACCGGGGATCTGGGGCGGCGGAACGGCGAAGGTCCTCTGGAGTTCCGGGGCCGGATGGCGCACCGGGTCAAGGTCAATGGGCGGACCGTCGACACCTACCGCGTGGAGGCCGCGCTGGCCGGGCATCCCAGGATCCGCGAGTCCGTCGTGGACGCGGGCGACGGGCAGCTGATCGCCTATGTGCTGCCTGCCTCGGGGAGCGCGCCGGGTGCGGAGACCGTACGGAGCCATCTCACCGGCGCCGTACCAACGGCGGACATCCCGCGCACCGTGGTGCCGATCAAGTCCCTGCCGCGCAACAGCGCAGGAAAGGTCGACCGCAAGGCGCTGGTGAAGCCGCCGGTGCGGTCCTCGGCGAGCAACAAGAGCGGGAGCAAGGGCGGCGGCCCGCTCACGTCCGAGGACCGGGCGGCCACCGGGCTGGCCGTGGCGCTCCCGGTCGCGATCATGTCGTTCTTCTTCACCGACGTCATCTGGCCCGGCTCCACCGATCTCTCCCTGGTGCCCGACCCTTGGGCGTGGTTCTTCCGCGGTCTGTATCTCGCCGAGAGCCTGGCCCTCGCGGCCGGTGTGGGGTTCCTGATCGGCGGGCGGCGGCTGATGTCGAGCCGCGGCAGGCCGCGGGGGCTGACGACGGCGGCCCATCTGGCCATCGTCTGGCTGCTCGCCTCCTGGTGGCCGCAGGACAATCTGTACCGGCTGGCGGCCAAGCAGGACTGGCCGCGGCAGGCAGCGCTCGTCTACACGTTCAATGTCCCGCTGATGATCGCGGCGGGTGTGGTGGCGGCCTGGGCGGTGTGGGGCGGGCTGAAGTCCGACGCCGAGGAGTGAGGGCCGAGGCCGAGGAGCGAGCGGTCAGCCGAACAGCCGGGCCAGATCCGCGCTCGCGGCGCGCACCAGCGCTTCGGCGGCGTCCAGCCGGCCGGCCGTACGGGCCGCGATGAGCACGCCCACGTACGGATCCGGCTCGTAGCCCGCCGTGGGGATCGACGGGATGAGGACCGCGTCGATCCCAGCGCAGCGCTCAGTCATCTCCCGTAGGAACGAGATCAGTTCGGGCTCGGGCAGGCGTGCGCCGAGCGGGACGCGGTCGAGGGAGCGTACGAGGTGGTCGCCGCCGCGGGTCTCGTCGAGGCGCAGTTTCGCCATGAAGGCCGCGGAAGGCCCGGTGAGACGCAGGTTGATCTCGGTCGGGGCGAGCCGGCCTCCGGGGCCGGTCACGAAGTCGACGTCGTACCAGCCGCGGTAGCCGGTGGCGGCGAGCTCCCGGCCGACCGCGTGCCCGAATCGCAGGGCGTGCGCGGCGAGTTCATCCGGTACGACACCGGGGCCCACCGTGGCCCCCTGATAGGCCGTGTCCGCGACGTCCATGGCCGCGACGCCCACGTCGTGCACCTGGCCCTCGCCGTCCACCAGGCCGTCGTACGTCGGGTCGCTCGGCGTTCCGTCGCCCGCCACGTACTCCTCGAGCAGCAGTGGACCGCGCGGCAGTGAGCGTGCGCGGGCCCGGCGCGTCAGCACGCGGGTGCCCGAACCTCCCGCGCCGTGCTCGGACTTGACGACGGTTGCCGCTCCGGAGCGGGCCCGGGCGGCGATCAGCCGGGCCGCCTCGCGGCGGGTGGCGGACGTCCACTGCTCGGGCACGGCGATGCCGGGATGGTCCGGGGCCAGATGCCGGAAGAGGGTGTGGGAGGCCCTTTTGGACTCGTACCGCAGCGCCTGGGAAGGGAGCCCGCATCCGGACAGCTCGCCGGACGCCGCGGTGTGGCCCCAGGGCACGAAGGGCAGACCGAGCCCGCGCAGATGCCGGACCAGGGCGGGGCGGGTCAGCACATCGGGTCCTGTGAGGTCCTCGTACACCTCGACCTGGCCCCAGCCGAGCTGCCGCGCCACCAGGGCGATCCACTCGCCGGGTACGGGCCTGGGCAGGACGAGCGCCGCCGGATGCGGGCTCGCGAAGGCGGCCAGGCATGCGTAGTGCCCGGCCGCCCGGCGCGCCTGGTCCGTCACCTCGCCGAACTGGCCCTGGAACTCGGCGACATTGCCCAAGTGCACCGCCCGCCGCCCGCCCGTCCAGGCCTGCGCCCAGTCGGCGCGCGGCGTCAGCGTCACCTCCAGGCGCGGCAGCGGCCCTTCGCCGGCCGGGACCGGTCGTGCGCCCAGCGCCCGGTAGAAAGGCTCGGCGTGCGGGTCGGAGTCGATGGTCAGCCGCTTGAATCCGAGCTCGCGGGCCGTGTCGAGGACATGCGCGTAGAGCGTTCTTCCGATGCCGCCGCCGATCGCCGACGGTTCGACGAAGAGCAGCCCGAGCACACCGTCCGGCGGCTCGCCCTCCAGTGACGTGACGCCGAGGACTGCGGTGTCGTCCTCGGCGACGACGATCCGACGTGCCGTCAACTCCCCTTCGTTGATGGTGAGTTCGTCGCGGCACGCCGCCAGGAACGCGGCGTCGTAGCCCCAGTGCGCTTTGGAGCGCACGACCAGGGCGGTCAGGGCGTCGGCCTCGTGGGCCTGGGCGTCACGTATCCACACGGCACGACCCTAGGCCGTCCCCTGGGACTCTCCGCCCAGACCCCCGCGCCTCAAACGCCGGCGAGGCTGAATTTCGGGGGCTCAGCCCGCTCAGCCGGCCGACTTGTACGACTCTGCCGCCTCGTCCGGGCGACCGTCACGTATCCACATCCCCACGCGGCGACATCAGCCGCCTGGCGAGCCCAGCATCTTGGGTTGCGGGGTGCGGGGTGGGCGTCCTGCTGGCTCGGCGGGGTGCGGGCTCGGCGCCCGGGGCTGCCCCGGTTCCGGGGCCGGGAAAAGACCTGCCCGCACCCGAGCCTCCTAGGTCAGGAAATCCCTCGCGATGTTCTCCGCCACCCGCTCCAGCAGGGGTCCCGCCTCCGCCATGCTCCGCGCCGGGTCCGGCTCCAGTTCCGTCAAGGCGTACGCCCGCCGGATGCCCGCGCGGCCCAACGCCTCGGGCGGCAGCGTCAGGCGGCCGCAGACCGCCACCACCTCGATGTTCTGCGCGCGGGCCGCCGCCGCCACGCCCGCCGGGGCCTTGCCGTGGAGGGTCTGTTCGTCGAGGGAACCCTCGCCCGTGATCACCAGCGTCGCCCGCGACAGCGCCGGGGCGAAGCCGAGCACGTCGAGCATGACCTCGATACCCGCCCGGAAGCTCGCGCCCAGGCCGACCAGCGCGCCGTAGCCGATCCCGCCCGCCGCGCCCGCGCCGGGCCAGAGCGCGTACTCGGCGGCCTTGGGGCCGACGGACGCCTGAAGGACGGACGCGTAATGGGCGAGCGCCGCGTCCAGCGTGGCGACGTCCTCGGGGCTCGCGCCCTTCTGGGGGCCGTACACCGCCGGTGCCCCCTTCCGCCCCGTCAGCGGGTTGTCCACGTCGCTCGCGAGGACCAGCTCCACGTCCTTGAAGCGTGGGTCGAGGCCGGACAGGTCCGCCGACGCCAGGTCGCGCAGACCGCCGCCGCCCGGGCCGACCGGCTCGCCGGCCGCGTCCAGGAAGCGCGCGCCGAGCGCCGCCAGCATGCCCGCGCCGCCGTCCGTCGTCGCGCTGCCGCCGACGCCGAAGACGATCGTCCGCGCCCCCGCGTCGAGCGCGGCGCGCAACAGCTCGCCCGACCCGTACGTCGTCGAGGTGAGCGGCGCGAACACACCCGCCGGGAGGTGCTGGAGGCCCGACGCCTCCGCCATCTCCACCACCGCAGTGCCGTCCCGCAGGGCGTACGCCGCCGACAGGGGCTCCCCGAGCGGCCCGGTCACCCGGACCTCGCGGCGTTCGAATCCCGCCGCCACCGCCGCCGCAACCGTGCCGTCGCCGCCGTCCGCGACGGGCAGGGTCTCGACCGCCAGACCGGGCACCATCCGCTGGAGGCCTGCCGTCACCCGCTCCGCGACCTGTACGGCCGTGAGCGAGCCCTTGAACTTGTCAGCCGCGACGAGCACGTGCGCGGGCCGAATAACTGCTCCGTTCGTCACCTTGCTATCCCTTGCTTTCGAACAGGCAGTCGCGCCGCCTCGACCCTATCCGCCCGGTCAGCGGGCGTGCCACCCCACGCCCTGGTCAGTCGCCCGAGCCCACCACCGCGCAGAACCGGCGGCATTTCGGTAAACCGGACCTATGGGCCTACCTCACTCGGAGCTTGCCGACCGGATCCACGGCGGCTGGCTGGGCAGAGTCGCCGGCAATATGCTCGGCAAGCCCGTCGAGCTCGGCGACTACTGGACGCGCGATCGCATCGACCGCTATCTGCGCCGCGCCGACGCCCTCCCGCTCACCGACTACATTCCCGAGCCCCCGCCGGACGGGGGCGCCGACGACTTCGAGCTGCGTCCCGAATGGCGCGAGTGCGTGAGGGGCCGGATCCACGGCAGTTGCCGCGACGACGACGTGGACTACACGATCCTCGGCCTTCACCTTCTCGAGACCCACGGCTTCGGCTTCACCACCGAGCAGGTGGGCGACGCCTGGCTGCTGCACCTCCCGGTCCTGCAGACGTTCACCGCCGAGCGGGCCGCCTACCGCAATCTCACGAACGGACTCAAACCCCCGCTCACCGCCTCCCACGACAATCCCTACCAGGAGTGGATCGGGGCCCTCATCCGCGCCGACATCTTCGGCTGGACCTGCCCCGGCTCCCCGCACCGCGCCGCCGCGCTCGCCCGCCGCGACGCGGTCCTGTCGCACACCGGCAACGGCGTGTACGGCGCGATGTGGGCGGCCGCCCTGATCTCCGCCGCCTTCACCACGAACAGCCCGCGCAAGGCGATCGACACTGCGCTGGAACGCATCCCCGCGAGCTGTCGCCTCGCCCGCGCGGTACGCCACACCACCGCTCTGCACGCCTCCGGTACACCCTGGTCCGACACGCTCACCGAGATGGCCGCGGAGACGGGCCACCTGGGCTGGATCCACACCGTTCCGAACGCGGCCGTCATCACGGCCGGACTGCTGTACGGCGCCGGTGACTTCACCTCCACCATCAGCCTCACGGTCCGCGGCGGACTGGACACCGACTCCAACGGAGCGACGGCGGGCTCGGTGGCAGGTGTGCTGTGCGGCGCCGCCGCCATCCCCGCCCACTGGACAGACCCCTTGGAGGACCGGGTGCGCAGCGCGGTGTTCGGGTTCGACGGCGTAAGGATCAGCGAACTGGCCGAGCGTACGGTGCGGTTGGCGGCGGTCTCCGCGGGTTGACGCGAACCCGTCGCCGTGGTGCGGCCCCTATTACGCTTCCCCGAGTGACTACTTCTGACTACGCCACGTACATCGCATCCCTCCCCCGCATCCTCGCCGGCGCGGCCGTGCTCTTCCGTGACGGCCAGGGGCGCGTGCTGCTCGTCGAGCCCAACTACCGCGAGGGCTGGGTGCTGCCCGGCGGGACCGTCGAGTCGGACTTGGGCGAGACCCCGCGGCGGGCGGCGCGGCGGGAGACGCTCGAAGAGATCGGGCTCGCTGTGGAGCTGGGCGCGCTGCTGGCGGTCGACTGGGTGCCGGGCGTGGCGCGGCCCCCGATCGCCGCGTATGTATACGACGGCGGGGTGCTGACCGAGACGCAGATCGAGGCGATCCGGCTGCAGGAGGAGGAGCTGGTCTCCTGGCGGCTGGTACCCCGTGACGAGATCCGCAAGTATCTGCTGGGGTCGCTGGGCCACCGGGTGCTGGCCGCTCTCGACGTGGTGGAGGCGGGCACCGGGACGGTGGAGCTGGAGAACGGCCTGCCGCCCGCCTGACCTGCCGCCCCGCCGGCACTGCCTCCCGCCGGGCAGTACGGGCTCGTCTCGCTCGACGAGGGCACCGGGCCAAATCGGCTCGCCGCCGCGGGGGCCCGCTGCGTACGCTCGCGGCATGACTCTCGTCGCGATCCTCAGCGGCGCCGGCATCTCCACGGACTCCGGCATCCCCGACTACCGCGGGCCGAAGGGCCTGTGGCGGCGCGATCCGGAGGCCGAGAAGCTCGTCACGTACGACTACTACATGGCCGATCCGGACATCCGCCGCCGCTCCTGGCGGATGCGGCGCGACAGCACTACCTGGCGCGCCCGGCCGAACGCCGCGCATCTCGCCGTCGCCGAGCTGGACCGGCAGTCCGGGGTCGCCGTCCGGGTGATCACCCAGAACGTCGACGGGCTGCACCAGCTGGCGGGCATGCCCGAGCGCAAGGTGCTCGAACTGCACGGCACGGCACGCACGGTGACCTGTACCCGTTGCCACGCCCGCTCACCGATGGCTCAGGCGCTGGAGCGGGTCGAGGCCGGCGAGGAGGACCCGCCGTGCCGTGCGTGCGGCGGGATCCTGAAGTCGGCGACGGTGATGTTCGGGCAGCGGCTCGATCCGGCGGTGCTGGCCGAGGCGATGGCGATCGCCAAGGCCAGCGAGGTCTTCATCGCGGTCGGCACGAGCCTGCAGGTGCAGCCCGCGGCCTCGCTTGCGGGGATCGCCGCGGAGCACGGGGCGCGGCTCTCGATCGTCAATGCCGAGCCGACGCCCTACGACGAACTGGCGGACGAGATCGTCCGCGAGCCGATCGGCACGGCGTTGCCCGCGCTGCTGAAGCGGCTGAATTCAAGCCCGTCCAGCGATTGAGGAGGGGATCCGGCGCGGAGCCCGGCTAGAACAGGGCGTCGTCCGGCGTGCCGCACTCGAACGCCAGCAGCCGCTGCTTGCGGTCGAGTCCGCCGCCGTAGCCGATGAGGCTGCCCGTCGAGCCGATGACCCGGTGGCACGGGACGATGATCCCGATCGGGTTCTTGCCGTTGGCCAGGCCCACCGCGCGGGAGGCCCCGATATTGCCGAGCGCCTCGGCCAGTTGCCCGTACGTACGTGTCTCGCCGTACGGGATCTTCCGCAGCTGGTTCCAGACGCCACGCTGGAAGGGCGTTCCTTCGAGCCGCATCGGCAGGTCGAACTCCTTGAGCTCCCCGGCGAAGTACGCGTCGAGCTGGCGGATCGTATCGCCGAAGGGAGCGGGGTCCGGCTCGCCGAAGGTCTCCTCGTCGGGGCGGTGGCGCTGCGCAGTCATGTAGAGGCCGCTCAGCACGCCGTCGGTGGCGACGAGGGTGAGCGGGCCGTACGGGCTGTCCGTGACGGTGTGCTGTTTCACCGGGCTTCCTTACACGGGGAGGTGGTTGATGGGATGGCCGTCGGTGGCCCAGAGGTACTGGACGGCGTACGCCCGCCAGGGCCGCCAGGCGGCGGCGCGCTCGGTGAGAGCGGCGGGCGTGGAGGGCAGACCGAGATCGGCCGCCGCGCGCCGCATCCCGAGGTCGCCCGGCAGGAACGCGTCGGGATCGCCCAGTGCCCGCATCGCGATCACCTCCACCGTCCAGGGGCCGAAGCCGGGCAGCGCGATCAGCTGGGCGCGGGCCTTCTCCCAGTCGCTGTCGAGGCCGAGCTGCAGCGATCCTTCGGCCAGCGCGCCGACGAGGGTCGTCAGAGTGGTGCGGCGGCTTTGGGGCAACGCCAGCGTCTGCGGGTCCAGCGCCGCCAGCGCCGCGGAGGACGGGAAGAGGTGGGTGAGGCCGCCCTCAGGGTCGTCGATCGCCTCGCCGTGGGCGGTGACCAGCCGGGCGGCGTGAGTGCGGGCCGCGGCGGTCGAGACCTGCTGGCCGAGCACCGCCCGTACCGCGAACTCCGCCGCGTCGACGGTGCGCGGGACCCGTCGGCCGGGCGCCTTGTCGACCAGTGGGGCGAGCAGCGGATCCGTACGCAGCTGGTCGTCGACGGCGACCGGATCGGCGTCCAGGTCGAGCATCCAGCGGCAGCGGCTGATCGCGATGGTGAGGTCGCGCGGGTCGGTGAGGGAGAGCCGGCAGGCGATGTGGTCGGGGTGCGGGGTGAGGGCGACGATGCCGTGTCCGTACGGGAGGCTCAGGGTGCGGCGGTACGCACCGTCCCGCCACTCCTCGACACCCGGGACGCCGGTCGCGGCGAGGTGTCCGAAGAGGTTGCTCGGGTTGAGTGGTGCACGGTACGGCAGCCGCAGTGCGATGACGCCGGGGGTCTGCGGGGGTGTGGACCTGCTGCGGGAGGCGCGGGTGCGCAGTTCGCCCGGGGCGAGCGCGAAGACTTCGCGGACGGTGTCGTTGAAGGTACGGATGGAGGAGAAACCGGCCGCGAAGGCGACCTCGGCCATGGGGATACCGGTGGTTTCGATGAGCAGGCGCGCGGTCTGGGCGCGCTGTGCGCGGGCCAGGGCGAGCGGTCCCGCGCCCAGCTCGGCGAGGAGCTGGCGCTCGATCTGGCGGGTGGAATAGCCGAGGCGCGCGGCCAGGCCGGGCACGCCCTCGCGGTCGACGACGCCGTCCCGGATGAGGCGCATGGCGCGGGCGACGGCGTCGGCGCGGGCGTTCCACTCCGGCGAGCCGGGGCTGGTGTCGGGGCGGCAGCGCTTGCAGGCCCGGAATCCGGCCTGCTGGCAGGCTGCGGCGCTCGGGTAGAAGGTCATGTTCTCGACCTTCGGCGGCACGACGGGGCAGCTGGGGCGGCAGTAGATCCGCGTGGTCAGCACGGCCGTGAAGAACCAGCCGTCGAAGCGGGCGTCCTTCGACTGGACGGCGCGTACGCAGCGCTCGGTGTCGGTGTGCATGGCTCAAGCATCAGGCACGAGGGAGGCCAGGGCTGGCGAGAAAACGACATCAACCTTGCTCTGCCAGGGCCGCCTCGAAGACCTTGTACGCCTGCTCGTCGAAGAGCACGAACCGTACCTCTGCGACGGGCGCCGCTGCCGCCTCGCGCACCGTACGGATCGCGATGCGCGCGCCGTCGTCCATCGGCCAGCCGTAGATACCGGTCGAGATGGCGGGGAAGGCGACGGACTCGGCTCCCAGCTCCTGTGCCACGCGCAGCGATTCGCGGTAGCAGGAGGCGAGGAGGGCGGACCGGTCCTCCTGCCGGGACCAGACGGGGCCGACGGTGTGGATCACATGCCGGGCGTCGAGGCGGCCCGCGGTGGTGGCGACGGCCTGGCCTGTGGGCAGGCCCTTGCCGTAGTGCGAGGCGCGCAGGGCGCGGCACTCGACGAGGATCTCGGGGCCGCCGCGGCGGTGGATGGCACCGTCGACTCCCCCACCGCCGAGAAGTGAGGAGTTGGCGGCGTTGACGATGGCGTCGACATGCTGCTGTGTGATGTCTCCCCGTACGAGGACGATGGCGGGCGACTGCTCTGTCATACCGCCATCATCTCTCCGACGGGCGTCACCCGGCCGCCCTCAGACGCCGCCACACCGCCTTCGCCGCGTGATGGCCCGACATGCCGTGCACTCCGGGGCCCGGCGGGGTCGCGGACGAGCAGATGAAGACCGAGGGGTGCGCGGTGGCGTACGGGACGCGGGCGAGCTTGGGGCGGATCAGCGTCTGAAGCCCGGCGAACGCCCCGCAGGCGATGTCCCCGCCGACGTAATTCGCGTTGCGCTGGGCGAGTTGGGGCGGTCCCGCGACCGCGCGGGCCAGCACGAGGTCACGGAAACCGGGCGCGAAGCGTTCCAGCTGCCGCTCGATGGCATCGGTGGCATCGCCCTCCCAGCCGGCCGGCACATGCCCGTACGCCCACAGGACGTGCTTGCCCGCCGGGGCCCTGGACGGGTCGATCACACTCGGCTGGGAGGTGATCAGGAAAGGCACCCGGGGGGCGGCACCCCCGACTGCCGCCCTGAGGGCCGTGTCGATCTCACCCGCGGTGGGGCCGATGTGCACGGTCCCGGCGACGCGGGCCTCCTTCGCGGTCCACGGCACCGGACCCGACAGGGCGTAGTCGATCTTGAACGCGGAGGCGCCGTACCGATAGTGCTGATACGCCTGGCCGAGATCCGCGATCCTGGCGAGCGCGGTCGGAGAGGTGTCGAAGATGTAGGCCCGGGCCGGCGGCAGCTCGTCCAGCCGCTTCACCTCCGCGCCCGTGTGGATCGCACCGCCCTGTTCGCGCAGATACGAGGCGAGGGCGTCGGAGATCGCCTGCGAACCGCCGCGCGGCACCGGCCAGCCCTTCTCGTGGGCGGCGAGGGCGAACATGAGGGCGACCCCGCCGGTGGCCAGCCCGCTGGTGGGGGCGATGGCATGGGCGGCGAGCCCCGCGAACAGGCCACGTGCCCGCTCGCCCTGGAATCGGCGGGAGAGCCAGGTGGAGGGCTGGATCGCATTCAGTCCGAAGCGGGCGAAGCGGTACGGGTCGCGGGGCAGCCCGTCCCAGGGGGTGCGCAGGAAGTCGGCGGCGAGGGTGTCCCAGTGACCGATGTAGGGGGCGACGAGCCGGCGGTACGCCCCGGCGTCACCGGCTCCCAGCGACATCGCGCTCTCGCCGACCGAGCGGCTCAGCACGGCGGCGGTGCCGTCCGGGAAGGGATGGGCGAGCGGCAGTCCGGGGTGCAGCCACTCCAGGCCGTGGCGCGCGAGCGGCATGGCGGCGAAGGCGGGCGAGCCGATGCCCAGGGGGTGGACCGCGGAGCACGGGTCGTGGCGGAAGCCGGGGAGGGTGAGCTCCTCGGTCCTCGCTCCGCCGCCGATCGTGTCCAAGGCTTCGTAAACCGCCACGGAGAAGCCGCGGCGGGCCAGTTCGACAGCGGCAGTCAGTCCGTTGGGTCCCGCCCCCACGACGACGGCATCGAGCATCGACGGCACCTTCGGACTCCTTTGTCAGCCGATGGCCAAGGTCCCCAGGATATTCCGGGGCGCCGACAGCCGGGGCCGGGGTAGTGTCCGGCGCGATGAATTCCAAGATCGAAACGATGGCGCAGCAGCTCACAACGGTGCGCGGGGTGCGTGCGGTGGCCCTGGGCGGCAGCCGCGCCCGCGGATCGCACCGCCCCGACTCCGACTGGGACCTGGGCGTCTACTACCGGGGTTCGTTGGATACCGGAGCTCTGGCGTCCCTCGCCGCGGAGGTTACCGGCGAGCCGGTGGAGGTCGCCGGGCCCGGGGGCTGGGGCCCGTGGGTCAACGGCGGCGCGTGGCTGTCCGTGGACGGCACGCCGGTGGACTGGATCCTGCGCGACCTGGACCGGGTGGAGCGGGTCTGGGCGGACTGCCGGGCCGGCCGCTACGAGACAGGCGTACAGCCGGGGCACCCGCTGGGCTTCTGGTCGCCCGCGTACGCGGGCGAGGTGGCCCTGTGCCGCGTACTGGCCGACACCCAGGGCGAGTTGGCGGCGCTGCGGGCCGAGACGCAGGAGTACCCGGAGGCCTTGCGCCGGACGCTGACCGACGCCGCGTGGGAGGCGGACTTCTCGGTGGCGGCGGCACGGAAGTCGGTGGGTTCGGGCGATGTGCTGCATGTGTCGCTGTGCCTGTCCCGGGCGTTCGGCGTCCTGGTGCAGTCCCTGCACGCGCACGCCAGGGTGTGGTGCCTGAACGAAAAGGGCGCGCTGACTACGGCGACGGCGCTGCGGGCCGCGCCGGACGGTTTCGCGGGGCGGGTCGCGGCGGCGCTGAGGGGGCTCGACGTGGGCGCGGTCGAGGCGGCGGGGGAACTGGTCCGCGAGGTGCGGGCGGCGTTGGGCTGACCTGGGCGGTTGCGAGCGGCGTTGGGCTGACACACGCGCGCAGGTGCGCGGCCGCGGGACCCGCGGCCGCGCAGGGTCGTTCCCTGTCACCCCGCCAGCAGGCTCCGTACCCGCTCCGCCGTCTCCGCGTCCCTCGCCGCCGTGAACGGGAGCGCGTTCCCGCCCGCGATACGGAACGGCTCGCCCGCCACCGTCATGTGCGCCCCGCCCGCCTCCGTCACCAGGAGGAGGCCCGCCGCGTGGTCCCACGCGTTCTCCCAGGAGAAGGCAACCGCGTCCAACTCGCCCCGTGCCACGCGCAGATACTCCAGGCCCGCCGAGCCGCAGGCCCGCGCGTGCACCCCCTCCACGTTCAGGCCGAGCAGCGCCTGCTTCTGGTCCGGGGTCGTGTAGTCCGGGTGGGACATGGCCACCTCCAGCGCCACCCCCGGCGCCGGTGAACCCGCCCGTAGCGGCGTGCCGTTGAGGCGGGCGCCGCCGCCCTGTATCGCTGTCGCCATTTCGTCGGACACCGGTGCGTACGTCCAGGAGGCGAGCACCTCGCCGCGCTGGGCGAGGGCGACCAGCGTGCAGAACCCCGGATCCCCGTGGGCGAAGTGCCAGGTTCCGTCGACCGGGTCGACGATCCACACGGGTGCGTCGCCGTGCAGCGTCTCGTACACGGACGGGTCCGCGTGCACGGCCTCCTCGCCGACCACCATGGAGCCGGGGAGCAGGGCCGTCAGGGACGCGGTGAGGTGCTCCTCGGCGAGACGGTCGGCGGTCGTCACCAGATCGTGGGGCCCGCTCTTCTCGACGATCTCGTGCGCGGCGAGCTGGCGGAAACGCGGCATGATCTCGGTGGCGGCCGCCTTGCGGACCGCCTCCTCGACGTCGGACAGATCACCGTTCAGAAAGTCATCGATCATTCCTCCAGCTAAGCACGGCCCGCTGACATCGGACTGTCCGCTCAGCGCCCCACCGCGTAACCCTGCATTCCCCTAGGGTTCGCCGCGGCTGACAGCACACCCGTGCGCGGGTCCCTGGCGACCGCGCACAACCTGCCCTCCGACCAGGCGTCGCCGACGTTGACGTCATGGCCACGCAGCCGTAGCCCGGCGATGACGCCCGGGTCCATGCGGGACTCGACGGTGACGCTGCCCGGCCGCATGCCGCGCGGGTAGAAGGAGCTGGGGAAGCTGTCGCTGTGCCAGTTCGGCGCGTCGATCGCGCCCTGGAGGTCGAGCCCTCCGCGTACCTCGGGGCGCAGTGCGAGTGTGGTGCGGGGCCTGCGGCCTGGGGTGAGGGAGTTCGGCAGCCCGGGTTCCAGCCAGGCCGTCTGGAGGCGGGTGCCGAGGGGGAAGCCGAGTTCGGGCGCGACCGGGTTGGACTGGAGCCAGCCGCCGCTGGGCGTGGCGGCGACCATGTTGCCCCAGCGGTCGACGATGTCGAGGTGGCAGGTGTCGCCGCGAGTGCCGCCGTCCGCGGTGACGTCCGGCTCGCCGGGCAGCGGCGAGGCGCCGTTCCTGGCGACCGTCGGCTCCCCCGCGCCCGCCGCCGTTATCCCCTTCACGTCGAAGCCGGGCTCGCCCGCGGCCACAGCGGTGGCATGGGTGCTCAGCTTCGGGGTCCGTCCGCCCGGACTGCCCGGCCGCAGCTCGTACGAGGCCTTCTCGCCGACGAGCGCGCGACGGCGGGCGTTGTACGGCTCCGAGAGCAGCTCGCCGAGCGGCACCTCGGCCGCGTCCCCGTACCAGGCCTCCCGGTCGGCCATCGCCAACTTGCAGCCCTCGATGAGCAGATGGACGTACTCCGCCGATCCGTACTCCGGCAGCTCGTCGGGGAGCAGCGCGAGCTGCTGCAGCAGCGCGGGGCCCTGGCTCCAGCCGCCCGCCTTGCACAGCGTCCAGCCGTTCCAGTCGTACGCGACGGGGGCTTCGTAGGAGGCGGACCATCCGGCGAGGTCGGCCGCGGTCAGCGTGCCCGTGTGCCGTTCACCGCTGGTGTCCAGGGTGGGGCGGGCGGCCTGCCGTACCAGCGCATCGGCGATGAATCCCTCGCTCCACACCTTCCGCGCGGCCTCGATCTCGGCGACCCGCCCGCCGCCGGACGACTCGGCGATCAGCCGCCGCCAAGTCGCGGCGAGGGCGGGGTTACGCAGCAGCTCTCCCGGCGCGGGGGACTTGCCGCCCGGCAGATAGACCTCGGCGGACGAGGTCCACTCGGTCTCGAAGAGTTCGCGAACGCTCTCGACGGTCGCGCCGACGCGCTCGACGGGCGCGTGCCCGTCCTCGGCGTATCCGATGGCGTAACGCAGCACGTCGGCAAGGGACTTGGTGCCGTGGTCGCGCAGCAGCACCATCCACGCGTCGAACGCGCCCGGCACGGCGGCGGCGAGCGGCCCGGTACCGGGCACGAGGTCGAGCCCCAGGGAGCGGTAGTGCCCGATGCCCGCCCCGGCCGGCGCGGTCCCCTGCCCGCAGAGCACCCGCACCTCGCCACCCGCCGGCGCGAGGATGATAGGCACCTCGCCCGCGGGACCGCACAGATGCGGCTCGACGACATGCAGCACGAACCCGGCGGCCACGGCGGCGTCGTAGGCGTTGCCCCCGTCCTCGAGGACGGCCATCGCGGACTGCGAGGCGAGCCAGTGGGTGGAGGACACCATGCCGAAGGTGCCCTGGAGGGTGGGACGGGTGGTGAACACGGTTGCGGCTCCCTCGCTGGTGCTCGTCCACTGGTACTCGCCGAATTGACCGGTACTCGTGGAACGGCCCGCGCGGCACCGCGAATTCGTACGGCCCGCGCGGCACCGCGAATTCATCGGGCACGGAGAGAATGTTCGGCGTCCGTGCAGGCTAGCCGCCTACGATCCCCGGCCATGAGCCAGTCCCCCGCCCCATCCTCTTCCGTGCTCGCCGCCTTCGGGGCCGCCGGAACACCGGTCCCCCTCCCCGGCGGCCAGGGCTCGGCCTGGCGCGCCGGCGCCCTGGTCCTCAAGCCCGCCGCGATGGAGCCGGAGACCGCGTGGCGCGCGGGCGTCCTGCACCATCTGCCCGAGGCTCCCGGCTTCCGGGTCGCCCGCCCGGTCCCGGCGACGGACGGATCGTGGGCGGCACACGGCTGGGAGGCCTGGCGGCTGGTCGGCGGATCCACCGATCCGCACCGCGCCGACGAGGTCATCCGGGCGGGCGAGGCCTTCCACACGGCACTGGCGCACCTGCCCAGGCCGCGCTTCCTTCGCGTACGCGACACCCCCTGGTCCCGCGCGGACCGGCTGGCCTGGCAGGAGGCCGAGCAGGCCCCGGACTTCCCCCTGCTGAAGCCCCTCCTCGCCGAGCGCGGCACCGTCGACGCCCCCGCCCAGGTCGTCCACGGCGATCTGCTGGGCAACGTCCTCTTCGAGCCGGGCCGGCCTCCCGCGATCATCGACTGGCCGCCCTACTGGCGTCCCGCGGCCTACGCCTCCGCGGTCGTCGCCGTCGACGCGCTGTGCTGGTACGAGGCCGATCCCGCGCTGCTCGAGCGGTGGTCGCACCTGCCCGACTGGCGTCAACTCCTCATCCGCGCCCTGATCTTCCGTATCGCGACCCACGCGACGCTGGGCGGCGCGACGGAGGACGCCTACCGGCCGGTCGTGGACCTCGTCCTCCACGCCGGCTGAACTGGCCGCAGCGGTTCGTCGCTGCGTACTGCCGCCTCGCAGCGGATCGCAGACATGGTCCACTGCGCAGCTCTGGTCACCCGTGTGGCGTGCGTGGGACTGTCCTCAGCCCGCCACCGCGCTCCACTGGAGATGGCCGCGCACGTTCCACGACCGTGCAGCCGCCACCCGCACACCGGCGCATGGAGTGAGATGGCAATGGTCGATATTTCGGTCGTCGTGCCGTGTTTCAACGAGAGCGAAGTGATCGACGCCTTTCATGGCGCTCTGATCACCGCTCTCGAACCGACCGGGGCGACCTTCGAGATCTGCTACGTCGACGACGGCAGCAGCGACCGGACCATGGAGCGTCTGAGAAACCTCGCGGGAGCTGCTCCGCGGGTGCGCTACACCTCCTTCAGCCGGAACTTCGGCAAGGAATCCGCCGTCCTCGCCGGAATGCGCATGTCCCGCGGTGCTGTGGTTGTCCTCATGGACGCCGATCTGCAGCATCCCCCCGAGCTCCTCGCCCGCATGCTGGAGCTGCACCACCACGGCTACGACCAGGTCGTGGCCCAGCGCGACCGTACGGGCGAAGGTGTCCTGCGGACCGCCCTCAGCAGGGCCTACTACCGCCTTGTACGTCACTTCATGGACGTCGAGATCGTCGACGGGGCGGGCGATTTCCGGCTCTTGTCGCGTCGTGCGGTGGACTGCGTCCTGTCGCTCCCGGAGAGCAACCGATTCTCCAAGGGACTCTTCTCCTGGATCGGCTTCGACACGGTCAGCTTCACGTACCAGAACGTCCAGCGAGCTGCCGGGCAGTCCAAGTGGGGCGGCCGGCGTCTGCTCAACTACGGCATCGACGGGCTGCTCTCCTTCAACAGCCGTCCGCTGCGGCTGGCCATCCACACCGGTCTCTGGCTCTTTCTGTCCGCGCTCGCCTATGCCCTGTGGATCGTCGCGAACGTCGTACTGAACGGTGTCCAGACCCCCGGTTACGCGACACTCATCACCGCCATCGTCGCGCTCAGTGGAATCCAGCTGGCCACTCTCGGCGTCATCGGGGAGTACGTGGGCCGGATCTACCACGAGTCGAAGCGTCGGCCGCACTATGTGGTCCGCGAAACGGACGACTCCACCGCAGTCCTCCGTAACTCCGGCAACTCCGGCCTCTCGCTGAAAGCCGCCGGACACGTGCGGCGGGAGCCATGAACTCTCGGGCCACCTTCCGGCAGTTCACAGTCTTCGCCGCGTTCGGCCTCGCCAACACGGCCGTCTACTACGGCGTGTACGCCTCGCTGAACATCTGGATGCCTTATCTGGCAGCCCATGTCGTGGGCTACGCGGTGAGCATCACCGGTTCGTTCCTGCTCAACTCGTACGTCACCGTCCGTACGCGGCCGACCTGGCGTGCCTTCGCCCGGTATCCGCTGTCGGGCGCGGCCAACGTCGTGGGCGGCGGAATCCTTCTCCATCTCGCCGTGAGCAGGCTGGGCATGGACGAGAACCTCTCCGCCATCGCCGCCGGTGTCCTCGTCACACCGCTCTCGTTCCTGCTCGCCCGATGGGCCCTCACCCCCGGCACGACTGCCACCCCTCGTTCCGAGCCGCAGCCCCCGCAGCGTTCACAGGAGCAGGTCAGGGGAGCTGCTCCGAATGAGTGACCCGGTCCAGGTGGTAGTAGTCGGCGACGCACCGGGCCGACCAGATCCTGCGCCCGTCTGAGCCGAACGGCTCCAGCATTCCGCTGACTGAGAGCGGCTTGTACGGAAGAACCTTCGCGCCGCGCGCCGCCTGGTCGCGCAGCCAGTGGTCCTGACGGTCCCACTGGCGAGCCCGTACCTGCATTTCCTGGCCCAGGTGGTGGAGCGGGGCGAGCAGGCCCCCTACGGCCGCGGCGCACACCGTCGCGGCCGCTGCCGTCGCCACGCCCATCAGCCGCCCACGCAGACGCAGCGCGCGTCCCAGGAAGGCGCCGACGCCCACGAGCAGCAGGACATACAGCAGGAGGTAGTCGTTCCACGTTCGCTCCGCGGCCACCACCCGTGCGCCGAAGACCGGGTAGGTGATGACGGTGCAGAGGTAGCCGGAAAGGAGGAAGGCCAGTGCGCCGAAGGATGTCAGCAGCAGCGGTCGGCACGGCAGCAGGACCGCCCGATTCCCTCCCCTCTCGCCCGGGCCCCGCGCCAGCAGGCCCAGCAGTACTCCGGCCGCGAACGCTCCCGCGTACTGCCAGGTCGTGAGGATCGTCTCCAGGATGTGCACGTACCCGCGCAGCGAGGCGATCAGCGATTCGGGGGCGAGCATGGAGTCGGTCTCGGCGCCGTATCGCGCACGCCGGTTGCGCGACCCCGGGGACGTCACCAGCACGAGCGTTCCGATGCCGATCCCGGCCATGCCGGCCAGGGACCAGTCACGGGCGAAGGCCCGGACTCGCTCGGTGAAGAGCCGACAGCTGAGCAGCACCACCCCCGAAAGCACCACCAGGGCGACGACCGATGTCTCCTCGGACAGCGTCCCGATGAAGACCCCCGCCACCAGCACGACGGCCAGAGCAGCGATCCGGCCCCGCCGACTGCGCGCCCGCAGCAACGGGATGGCCGCCGCGCAGGCCAGCACCGGAGCCACGGTGTGCGAGACCGAGGCGGCGGGCCAGTAGAACGTCTTGTACGTATTGGGGGTGGCGAAGAGGAACACCGCCGTGATCATGGACGCCACGAGCAGCAGGGCTCCGCGTGGCACCGTCTGGTCGGCCATGCGCAGCAGTTGCACGGTCAGGGCCCACAGCAGGACCAGCATGAGAACACCGCTGATCAGAGCGAACCACTGATGGCCGGCGACCGGGAATTTCGTGTACAGCCCGATGAGCACGCCATTGCCGATCCTCCCGTTGTCGGTGACGTAGAACTTCGCGATCAGCCCCGAGACGCCGTGGTCACGCACGGTGGGCAGGAAGCACCACTCATCCGCACTGGGGCGGACGTGGCGGCCCAGCCACGAGGCCATTGCGAGCAGCCCGAGAGGCAGCAGGGAGAGGCCCACCGGCCAGGCGGTCGTCCACGAGCGGAGGAGACGTCGGCGGCCCTTCCACAGCCGCGGGCCGAGGCCGTCACCCGGTTCCCGTGGGATGGTGACGCGCGATGCGCCGACGGCCACTTTCACCACTGCCTCTCGGGAACCCCGGTCCGACACCATAGAGGTGAATTTTCGCGGTGCCGTCCCACGGTCCGCACGGCAAGACCGGCGAATGGGTCAGCTGCCCGAGAAACCGGCCCGCCCGGCGTCGTGGCCGACCGCTCCCCGCGCGAGCAGCAGCAGCGCGTCAACCAGGTCGTCGGCCGGGTCGCCCGTCGCCAGTCTGCGCAGTTGAAGGCCCATCACCAGCGCGACTGTGGTGGCGGCGAGGCGTTCGGCGTCCGGGACGCCGAGGCCGGTGAGGATCTGCGCCGCGAGCCGGTCGTACGCGGCGAAGGCCTCGGCGGCCGCTTCCCGCAGCCGCTCGTCGCGCCCGGCCTGGACGTACAGCTCGAAGGGCGCGATGTGCTCGCTGTCGAAGGCGGTGCCGCCTGCCACCTGCCCGGCCAGGGCGGCGGCGCCGTCGATGTCGACGCCGTCGCTCTGGCACTGGTCTGCCAGTTCGGTGAAGCGGCGGGTCTCCTCGCGCACGAAGTGCAGCAAGCTCTCGCGCAACAGCTCGTGCTGGGTCTCGAAGTGGTACGTGACCGAGCCGAGCGAGACCCCGGCCTCCTTGGCGATCCGCCGGTTGGTGACCGCCGCGACTCCGTCCTTGCCGATGATGTGCAGGACGGCGGTGATGATGCGCTGCCGGGTCGGGGCGGAGCGGGCCGGATTGGACATGACGGTCATTGTTCCACCGGCACGCTCCCGGGGATCACCGGGGCGGGCGGCCGCTTCTCGTACCAGCGCTGGTCCGCTTCCAGTTGGGCGGCGAGCGAGATCAGCCGTTCCTCGCTGCCCGCGGGGCCGAGCAGCTGGGCGCCGACGGGCAGTCCCTCGGCCGTGAGTCCGGCGGGGACGTTGACGCCGGGCCAGCCGAGGACGTTCCAGGGCCAGGCGTAGGGGCACGCGGCCGCCATCGTCGCGTCGGTGCGCCAGGCGCTGAGTCCGTCGAAGGCGCCGATGCGCGGGGGCGGGGCCGCGGTGGTCGGGGTGAGGACGATGTCGTACGAGTCGAAGATCGCGCCGATCCTTGCGTGCTGTCGGGCCTCGCGGGCGCGGGCGGCGCGCACGACGCGGCCGCCGAGCCGGCGGCCGTTGCGCATGGCATGGCGGGTGCGCGGGTCGAGCAGGGCGGGCTCGGGGTGCAGGGCGGCGACCTCCGCGATGCCCGCGGTGGCGCGGGGGACGAAGGCGAGGCCGATCAGGCCGTAGCGCGGCCGGGCCTCCTCCACGTGGTGGCCGAGGCGGGCGAGCGCTTCGGCGAGCGCGGTGACGGCGCGGCGCACCTCTGGGTGGGGCGCGGTGCGGGTGAGGGTGAGCGGGGGCCGCCAGGCCAGGGCGATGCGCAGCCGGCCGGGGTCGCGGCGGGCGGCGGCGGAGGCGTTGATGGCGTCCGGGCTGTGCAGGTCCTCGCGGTGCGGGCCCTGCACCACGTCGAGCAGCAGCGCGGCGTCGGCGACGGTGCGGGCGAGCGGGCCGTTGACGGCGAGCCCCTGGAAGGCGTCGGCGTAGGGGTGCAGGGAGACGCGTCCGCGCTGCGGTTTGATGCCCACGAGGTGGGTCCAGGCAGACGGGATGCGGACCGATCCCGCGCCGTCGGAGCCGAGCGCGGCGGGTACGAGCCCGGCGGCGACGGCGGCCGCTGAGCCACCGGACGAGCCGCCCGGGGTGTGGTCGGTGGACCAGGGGTTACGGGTGGCGCCGAAGGCGGGTCCCTCGGTGAACGGCCACTGGCCGAGTTCGCAGGAGTTGGTCTTGCCGACGATCACGGCCCCGGCCGCGCGGAGGCGGCGTACCGCTTCGCCGTCCGTGGCGGCCGGAGCGAGCTCGCCGCAGCAGCCGAAGAGGGTGGGCAGCCCTGCCACGTCGGTGTCGTCCTTGACTGCGAGGGGCACGCCGAGGAGCGGCAGCCGCTCCCCCGCCGCGAGGCGCCGGTCCGCGTCCCTTGCCTCCGCGAGCGCCGCATCGCCGCGCACCCAGCGGAAGGCGTTGATGGTGGACTGGCTGGCCTCGATGCGCTCGATCGCGCTCTTCACCAGCGCTTCGGACGTCGTCCGACCGTCCGTCAACTCACGTGTGTGCTCTGCCAGTCCGCCGGAATCTTCTGTGGACACGACCGCCCCGCCTCCCTATTGTTCGTTCGAACGAACAGAACTGGAGGGTAACCAGATGCGCATCACCGGAGCAACCGTTCTGCTCACCGGGGTCACCGGCGGCATCGGCGGCGCGCTCGCCGCCCAACTGGCCGCCATGGGCACGAAGTTGATACTGACCGGCCGCCGCCGCGAGGCGCTGGAACCGCTCGCCGACCGCTATGGCGCCCGCACAGTCGTCGCCGATCTCGCCGACCCGAACGACGTGGAACGGCTCGCCCGCGAGGCCGCCGGCACGGACATCCTGATCGCCAACGCCGCCCTGCCCTCCAGCGGTGAACTGCTGGACTACACCCCGGACCAGATCGACCGCGCCCTGGCGGTCAACCTCCGCGCCCCGGCCATGCTCGCCCGGCTGCTCGCCCCGGCGATGGTCGAGGCGCGGCGGGGCCACCTGGCGTTCGTCGGCTCGATGTCGGGCAAGACGGCGACGAAGTACTCCGCGCTGTACGACGCCACCAAGTTCGGCCTGCGCGGCTTCGCGCTCTCGCTGCGCCAGGATCTGCACGACCACGGAGTCGGCGTGTCGATCGTCCAGCCCGGGTTCGTACGGGACGCGGGCATGTTCGCGGCGACCGGAGCGGATGCCCCGGCGGGGCTGCGCACGGTCTCACCCCGGCAGGTCGTCGCGGGCGTCGTCCGCGCCATCGAGCAGGACCGGGCCGAAGTGAACGTCGCTCCCGTCGAGATGAAGGTGCTCACCGCGATCGGCGGCCAGTTCCCGGGCTTCTCCGAACGCGTCCAGCGGCGCGCGAGCGGCGCGGACCGTACGGTCCGCCACATCGTGGAGGCACAACGCGAAAGCCGCTGACGCCTGGCCGCCGTGCGCTCTGCCTCGGGGCCTCAGGGGCCTGAGTGCCGGGCGGCGCGGGCCACCGGCTGCATCAGCACCACATAGAGCACCAGCGCCGCGGCGAGGCCCACCGCCCAGCCGTAGTCCGCGAGCGGCTTGAGGAAGGGGATCAGTCCGTCCTCGGGGAACGGCCCCTTCCCTTCCGCCGAGTGCGAGCCGCCCACCGCCAGCACCCCGCCGACCGCGAACGCGGCGACGGCGCGCAGATTCCAGCCGGAGGTGTACCAGTAGCGGCTGCCCGGGGTGTAGAGACCGGCCAGGTCGAGGACGGTGCGGCGGATGACCCAGTAGTCGGCGATCAGAATGCCCGCGACCGTACCGAGCAGACCACCGACCAGGCCGAGCCAGGTGAAGATGTAGAGCTCGGGTGTCTCGGTGAGCTTCCACGGCATGATCAGGACGCCGACGATGCCCGTGATCAGCGCTCCCCTGCGGAAGTTGATCAGCTTGGGCGCGAGGTTCGCCAGGTCGTACGCGGGTGAGACGACGTTGGCCGCGATGTTCACCGAGATCGTCGCGACCAACACGGTCACCAGGGCGTAGAGCAGGCCGAAGACGTTGTCGGTCTTGGCGGCGAGCTCGACCGGGTCCCAGACCGCCGCGCCGTACACCGCCTGGGAGCCGGAGGTGACGAAGACCGACAGCAGTGCGAAGAGGGTCATCGTCGTCGGCAGACCGAGCGACTGGCCCCAGATCTGGGCGCGTTGGCCCGCGCCGAAGCGGGTGAAGTCCGGAATGTTCAGGGACAGCGTCGACCAGAAGGCGATCATCCCCATCAGCGAAGGGAAGAAGACCGGCCAGAAGTCGGCGCCCCAGCCGAGCTTCGAAGGCTGGTCGAGGAGCGGTCCGAGGCCGCCCGCCTTGGCGGTGATCCACACCAGCAGGACCAGCGCGCCGACGATGACGAACGGCGCGGCCCAGTTCTCGAACCGCCGCAGCGTCTCCATACCCCGGTAGATGATGGCCAGTTCGACCGCCCAGAAGATCACGAAGCACACCCACAGCGTCCACGGCTGCCCTCCGACCTCGGCCGCCTTCGTCCAGCCGCCGAAGATCTTGCCGAGCAGGATGAAGATGCCCTGCCCGCCGATCCAGGTCTGGATGCCGAACCAGGCACAGGCCACCGCGGCCCGGACCAGTGCCGGCAGGTTCGCTCCGCGCAGCCCGAAGGAGGCGCGCGCGAGGACGGGGAAGGGAATGCCGTACTTCGGTCCCGCGTGCCCGGTCAGCAGCATCGGCGCGAGCACGATCAGATTGGCGAGGCCGATGGTGAACACCGCCTGCTTCCAGTCCATGCCGAGGGCGACGAGGCCGGAAGCGAGCAGCCAGGACGGGATGTTGTGGGCCATGCCGACCCACAGCGCGGCGAAGTTGTACGTCGTCCAGCGGCGTTGCGTGACGGGGACGGGCAGCAGATCGTCGTTGACGAAGCGGCTGTCGGGGGGAACCGCGCCGGGCGCGAGCTCGACGCGGCCGGCGGAATCGTCTATCGAGCCGCCGGCCGGAGCGGGCGGAACTGTCTCGGCCATCTGCGGTGGCTCCTTCAGCGGTTGAGTGCCGGGATGATCTCGGAGCCGTACGCGTCGATGGTCGCTTCCTTCGCGTCGTGCATGTTGTAGACCGCGAACTGGTCGACACCCAGCTCGCGCAGCGCCTTCAGCTTCTCGATGTGCGCCTCGGCCGGGCCGAGCAGACAGAAGCGGTCGACGATCTCGTCCGGGACGAAGTCCGTGGACGGGTTCCCGGCGCGGCCGTGGTGGCTGTAGTCGTAGCCTTCGCGCGCCTTGATGTACGAGGTGAGGGCGTCGGGCACCAGGCCGGAGTGCTCGCCGTAGCGGGTCACGAGGTCGGCGACGTGGTTGCCGACCATTCCGCCGAACCAGCGGCACTGCTCGCGGGCGTGCTCGATGTCGTCGCTCACGTACGCGGGCGCGGCGACGCAGATGGTGACGGAGTCCGGGTCGCGCCCGGCGTCCGACGCGGCGGTGCGGACCGCCTTGACCATTGACTCGGTCAGATACAGGTCGGCGAGCTGGAGGATGAATCCGTCGGCTTTCTGGCCCGCGAGAGCCAGCGCCTTGGGCCCGTACGCCGCCATCCACACCGGCAGCTTTCCGTCCCGGACCCACGGCAGCTGGAGGGGCTGCCCGTCGACGACGGCCTCCCGGCCCTCGGCGAGGTCGCGGATGACGCCGATCGACTCGCCCAGCCTGGCGAGGGTGTTGGGCTTGCGGCCCGCGACCCGCATCGCGGAGTCGCCGCGCCCGATGCCGCACACCGTGCGGTTGCCGTACATGTCGTTCAGCGTCGCGAAGGTGGAGGCGGTCACCTCCCAGGTCCTGGTCCCGGGGTTGGTCACCATGGGTCCGACGTGGAGCTTCTGGGTGTGCTCGAGAATCTGGCTGTAGATGACGAAGGGCTCCTGCCAGAGCACCGCCGAGTCGAAGGTCCAGCCGTAGCGGAAGCCGTTGCGTTCCGCGCGCCGCATCAGTGAGACGACGGCCGAGGCCGGCGGGTCGGTCTGCAGGACGAGTCCGAAGTCCATGACGTGGAGCTCCTAGTTCAGGTACTGACAAGTGCCTCGGGGGGTGTACTGGCCGTGTCCCGCCCGGCCGGTGAACTTGCGCTGGTCGATGACCACATCGCCGCGCGAGAGCACGGTCTCCACCTGGCCGGTGATCCGCTTGCCCTCGTATGCCGAGTAGTCGACGTTCATGTGGTGGGTCTCGACCGAGAGGGTCTGCTCGGCGTGCGGGTCGTAGATGACGACGTCGGCGTCCGCGCCCGGCGCGATGGTGCCCTTCTTCGGGTAGAGGCCGAACATCCGGGCGGGGGTCGCGCAGGCGACCTCGATCCAGCGGCGGCGGGTGAGGTGTCCGTCGACGACCGCCTGGTGGAGGAGGTCCATCCGGTTCTCCACGCCCGGCAGCCCGTTGGGGATCTTGGAGAAGTCGCCGCGGCCCAGTTCCTTCTGGCCGACGAAGCAGAAGGGACAGTGGTCGGTGGAGACGACCTGGAGGTCGTTGGTCCGCAGTCCGCGCCAGAGCGCGGCTTGATGTTCCTTGGGCCGCAGGGGAGTTGAGCACACATACTTCGCGCCCTCGAAGTCCGGCTCGGCGAGGTTGTCGGTGGAGAGGAAGAGGTACTGCGGACAGGTCTCGCCGAAGACGTTGAGCCCCTTGTCGCGGGCGGCGGCGAGCTCGGCGAGGGCTTCCTCGGCCGAGACATGCACGACGTAGAGGGGGGCGCCGGCGACCCGGGCGAGCTGGATGGCGCGGTGGGTTGCCTCCGCCTCGAGGAGGGCCCTGCGCACCTCTCCGTGGTAGCGCGGGTCGGTGCGGCCCGCGGCGAGCGCCTGTTCCACCAGGACGTCGATGGCGATGCCGTTCTCCGCGTGCATCATGATCAGCCCGCCGTTGGTGGCGGAGCGCTGCATGGCGCGCAGGATCTGCCCGTCGTCGCTGTAGAAGACGCCGGGGTAGGCCATGAAGAGCTTGAAGGAGGTGATGCCCTCCTCCACCAGCAGATCCATCTCCTTCAGCGACGACTCGTTGACGTCGGAGAGGATCATGTGGAAGGCGTAGTCGATGGCGCATTTGCCGTCGGCCTTGGCGTACCAGGCGTCAAGTCCTTCACGCAGGGCGTGCCCGACCGACTGCACGGCGAAGTCGACGATGGTGGTGGTGCCGCCCCAGGCGGCGGCCCGGGTGCCGGTCTCGAAGGAGTCGGAGGCGAAGGTCCCGCCGAACGGCAGCTCCATATGGGTGTGCGCGTCGACGCCGCCCGGGATCACGTATTTGTTGGCCGCGTCGATGGTGCGGTCCGCGGTCCAGGCATCGGCGACGGCGGAGCCGTGCGCGGCGAGCGCGGCGATCCGGCCGTCCTCGATCAGTACGTCGGCATGGACCTCGTCCGCGGCCGTGATGACCAGGCCGCCGCGGATCAGGGTGCGGGTGCTGCTCATGCTGGTGCGCTCCCTCTTGTGCAGTCGATCTAGACGCTGTGCAGGGCCTGTTCGAGGATGGCGGCGCCCTCTTCCGCCTCGGCGACGGTCAGCGAGAGCGGCGGGGCGATGCGCAGGGCGCTGGTGTTGTGGCCGCCGCCCTTGCCGATCAGCAGCCCGCCCTCGCGGGCGGCCTCCAGGACGGCCGATGCCGCTTCGGGGTTCGCCTCGTCGGTGCCTGGCTTGACCAGCTCGATGGCGATCATCAGGCCGCGGCCGCGTACTTCTCGTACGGCGGGCACACCCGCGCCGATGGCTCGCAGCCGCTCGATCAGCAGGCCGCCGACGCGGCGGGCGTTGCCCTGGAGGTCGTGCTCCAGCAGATACGAGAGGTTGGCGGCGCCCGCCGCCATGGTGACCGGGGAGCCGCCGAAGGTCGAAATGGAGTTGGCGTCCAGGGAGTTCATGATCTCGGCGGGGGCGACGACGCCGCCGATGGACATGCCGTTGCCGATGCCCTTGGCGAAGGTGAGGATGTCCGGCGGACCGTTCTCGGCGTGCGCCTGCCAGCCCCAGAAGTGCTCGCCGGTGCGGCCCCAGCCGGTCTGCACCTCGTCGGAGATCCACAGGATGCCCTGCCGGCTGAGGACTTCGCGGAACGCGGCGTACAGACCGTCGGGCGGGGATGTGAAGCCGCCGACGCCCTGGATGGGTTCGGCGATCAGCGCGGCGACTCCGCCACGGGTCTGGCCGAGGACGTCCTCCAGGTCCGCCACGCACGCCTCGATGAACTGCGCGTCGGACAACTGGGCGTAGGGGCCGCGGGTGCGGACGCCGCCGTGCACGTACAGCGTCTGCAGCGGGGAGAGGCTGGTGGGCGACCAGCTCCGGTTTCCGGTGATGGAGACCGCCGAGAAGGACCGGCCGTGGTAGCTGTTGCGCATCGCCAGGATCTGGTTGGAGCGGCGGTGGCCGGTCGCCAGCAGCAGGGCGGTGTCATTGGCCTCGGTGCCGGAGGTGGTGAAGAAGACCCGTGCGTCGGGGATGCCGGAGAGGGTGGCAACCCGCTCGGCGAGCTCGACCATCGGGCGGTTGAGATAGAGCGTCGAGGAGTGGATGATCCGCCCGGCCTGCTCGCTCACCGCCTTGGTGACCTCGGGGAGGGCGTGGGCGGTCATCGTGGTGAGGATGCCGCCGAAGAAGTCGAGGTAGCGGTTGCCGTCCGCGTCCCAGACATGGCGGCCCTCGCCGTGGGTGATCTCGATGGGCTGCTTGTAGTAGAGCGCGACCCAGTCGGGGATGACGGCCTTGTGGCGGTCGTACAGATGGGTCATGGCTGCACCAGCCCCTCGTACGCGTCGGGGCGGCGGTCGCGGTAGAACGCCCACTGCTGTCGTACGACGTCGATCAGGTCGAAGTCGAGGTCCCGTACGAGCAGTTCCTCCTCCTTGTCGCTGGCGACGTCGCCGACGAACTGGCCCCGCGGGTCGACGAAGTAGCTGGTGCCGTAGAAGTCGTTGTCGCCGTACTCCTCCTGGCCGACGCGGTTGATGGCGGCGATGAAGTACTCGTTGGCGACGGCGGACGCGGGCTGCTCCAGCTGCCAGAGGTACCCCGAGAGGCCACGCGAGGTGGCGGACGGGTTGTAGACCAACTGGGCGCCGTTCAGGCCGAGTTGACGCCAGCCCTCCGGGAAGTGCCGGTCGTAGCAGATGTACACGCCGACCTTGCCGACGGCGGTGTCGAAGACCGGCCAGCCCAGATTCCCCGGCTTGAAGTAGTACTTCTCCCAGAAGCCCTTGACCTGGGGGATGTGGTGCTTGCGGTATTTGCCGAGGTAGGAGCCGTCGGCGTCGATCACGGCGGCGGTGTTGTAGTAGAAGCCCGCGCCCTCGATCTCGAAGACCGGGACCACGATCACCATGCCGGTCTCGCGGGCGAGTTCCTGCATCCGGCGGACGGTGGGGCCGTCCGGGACGGGCTCGGCCCAGCGGTAGTGCTCGGGCTCCTGGACCTGGCAGAAGTAGGGAGCGTTGAAGACCTCTTGGAAACCGATGATCTTGGCACCCCGGCGGGCGGCCTCGCGGGCGTGTTCCTCATGTTTGGCAATCATGGATTCGGTGTCGCCGGTCCAGGTCGCCTGGACGAGTGCGGCGCGTACGACGTTAGCCATGAGCTGCTCCTTCGGCGGGGCGTCAGAGAGCCTCTACGCACGTAGATGCTCATGCGTAGGAGGAGAACGTAAGCCCCGTCACACACTGGGGCAAGACCATCGTCGTTAACCCGCAGAGTCGATCATGTTTCACACCCGAGCGGTCCACACCGAACGCTTCACGTACCGAGATGACCTGCTACGCGCAGTGCGTGGACGATATCCCGCTCCTGATCGGCGGAGATCGCGCGGGCGACGTCGAGCAGCTGCGGCACGAGGCGTCGGGGGTCGCGGTCGGCGATCCGGGCGGTGTCCTCGGCGGCGTGGATCTGTACATAGGCGGCCAGTAAAGCCCGGGCTTCCGGCTCCCGGCCCTCGTCATCGAGGGCGAGTACGGCGTCGGCGATGTCGTCGGCGGGGCGGGTGACGCCCTGGCGCAGCAGCTGCCGGCTGTCCTCGGTACGGCCGGCCGCGGCGAGTGCGCCGGCGGCGGCGGCGAGCCTCAAGGCGGGCTGTGACGCGGTCTCCCAGAGCAGGGTGGCCCAGTCGGCGTCGAGGCCGGCGCGGTGCAGCTCGGCGGCGAGGAGGGGCAGCCAGGGGGCCGGCCGGGCGGCGGCCTCGACGAGCACGGCATGCGCCTCACCGCTGCGGCCCTCGGCTCTCAGCCGCCCGAGCTCGGCGACGGTCTCGCGGGCGGCCCGGCCCGCTCCGGCGGGGGCGACGGGCGGGGCGGGCGCCTGCTGCTCGGGGCCTGCGCCGCCGTACCGCGCCCCGCGCGGCACATCACCGGCGACGGGCAGCATGGGCACGGCTGCGATCTCCTCGCCGTCGTCCTCGACCCCGGCGAACCGGGCACCACGGGGACGCCGCTTCTTGGCGGCGGGTGCGGTGCGTTCGGTGGGTGCGGGGGGCGTCGGGGGTCCTTCGGCAAGGGCGCCCGCGGGGTCCGGGACCGGGGCGGCCTCCGACTCGGGCCGGAACCAACCGTCGGGGAGGGCGGGCTCGCTCGCGGGGTCCGGGACCGGGGCGGCCTCCGACTCGGGCCGGAACCAACCGTCGGGGAGGGCGGGCTCGCCGGGGCGCTCGTAGGCCTCGTACGACCCGTCCGGCCCGGGCGTATCCCGTACGTCTTTCCCGGCGTCCGTCGCGGCGGGCCCCGGCCCGTACCCGGCGTCCGGCGCGGCGGACGCGTCCCCGCCTCCGGGCCACCTGGCGTCCGGTTCGTACCAGTCGTCCACCGGTCCGGCCTGCGCGGGAACGTACCCCTCGGGCGTCCCACTTCCGCCGGGCCCCGGCCCGTACCCCGCGTCTGCGACGCCCGGCGTCCGGCGTCGGCCGCGCGTCGACGCGTCCAGCGCGCCGAGCCTCGAACGCAGCTCGACGACGCGCGACGTCGCTCGCGCGTAGTCGTCGCGGGTCCACTCCAGTTCGTGGGCCAGCTGCTCCGCCGTGGGCGTCCCCTCCGGCTCGCCCGCCAGGCGGCGCAGCAGCTCCTCCGCCCGGCCCGTCGCGTAGACCTCTTCCCGGAGCATCAGCTCCAGCCGCTCCCCCAACGCCTCGCGGCCGCCCGGCCGCCGGTCGTGGGCCGCCGCCGACGCCGCATGGAGGTGTCTCGCGCGGACGGACTCCTGTTCCGCGACGCCCGCCCCGCGCCGTGCCGCGAGGTCGTGGAGCAGCGACTCCACCACGTCCCAGGGCGGGATCTCGACGCCGTCCAGACAGGCGCGCATCCCGTCGGGGTCACGCTGCCAGAAGATGCCGTACCAACCGCTGCTCCGGTCGAGGAGCGCGGTCAGACCCTTCAGGTACCGCGCGAACACTCCGGCTTCTACCGGAAGCTGATGCACCGCCATCGCCGCCCCTGCCCAACCGCCGCCTGGAACCTTTCGGTCCGCTGGCATTCGACCCCAGGCGTGTTACGGCTCTGCTACGCGCAGTTTTCAGATCGTCACCGCGATGCCGGTCTGCGGCCGCTTGCCCCGCCGCACGACCATGGCCGGCCAGTCGACCAGCCAGAACTGCCAGGTGTACTTGCGGGCGAGCAGTTTGCGAATCGCGCCCGTCCCGGCGGCGTCCAGCAGTCGCGCCGTGCCCTCGGCGCTCGGTGCGCCGTCCGCGATCCGGCCGCGCGCGTCGCAGACGGTGACGACGACGCGGCTGTCCTTGCGCAGCCGCTTGACCTTCCAGGATTCGGAGTTGGTCCACACGAGCAGTTCACCGCCGTCCACCGCGAACCAGACGGGCGTGGCGACGCCCGTCCCGTCTTTACGGAACGTGGTCAGACTGATGTACCTGGCGTCTGCGAAGTCCTCAGGAGTCACACGGCGAGACTATGCCGTACCGGAGTTCGAGTCGCGCGTCAGGTTCTGCGCCCGTACGCCTCCCTCGCCTCGGCGAGCTCCGGCAGATGCGTACTGGCCCACTCGCACGCCGCGTCCATCGGCCCGAGCGCCGAGCAGCCGGGCCCGGTGAGTTCGTACTCGACGCGCGGCGGGTTCTCGTCGTGCGCGGTCCTTGTCAGGAAACCGTTGCGTTCCATCGCGCGCAGCGTCTCGGTGAGCACCTTGGGGGTGATCCAGTGCAGCGGAATCCTGAGCTCGGAGAAGCGGCACGGACCGTCCTTCGGGCAGCGCAGCACCATCCCGGACCACTTGTCGCCGAAGCGGAACGGCTGCAGTGGGCCCGCGCAGTCCGGATCGCCGAACACGTCTGCCCGAGTCAGGGGCATGCCGCGGAGTTCGAGACGCTGCGGGAGACGGCCGAGATCGAGCACCCGCGCCACCACCGCATCCAGTTGGCAGTGGCCGACCAGCTACGCCGCGGGCGACAGGGCGCAGCGCACCACCAGCTCGTCCATGGACAGGCCGAGCACCGCGGCGACCGCGGCGACGGTGAAGAAGGCGGGGGTCGGGGCGCGGCCCGTCTCGATCTTGCGCAGTGTCTCGGCGGACAGTCCGGCGGCCGCGGCCACCTCCACCATGCTGCGGTCGCCGCGTGCCCGGCGCAGCAACTGGCCGAGCCGCTCGCCGCGTTCGCGCTCTTCGGGGGTGAGGGGGGTGCGCACCATGCCGGTATTCTAATGCCGGTATTCAAATACCGGAAGGACCGGTATAGTAATTGGCATGGTGGAGATCAAGACCGATACATCGATCGAGGCGATGCGCGAGGCGGGCCGGATCGTCGCCCAGGCGCTCACGGCGGTCCGCGAGGCCGCGGCCACCGGCGTCTCCCTGCGCGACCTGGACCGGGCCGCCCGCGCGGTCCTCGACGAGGCCGGAGCCGGCTCGCCTTTCCTCGACTACCGCCCCCAGTGGGCGCCGACCCCCTTCCCCGCCGTCATCTGCACCTCCGTCAACGACGCGATCGTGCACGGCATCCCCGACGACTACCGGCTGCACGACGGCGACCTGGTGAGCATCGACTGCGGTGCGATCCGGGGCGGCTGGGTCGGCGACGCGGCCGTCAGCTTCACCGTCGGCCGCGCCCGCCCCGAGGACGTACGACTGATCGCCACCGCCGAAGCGGCCCTGGAGGCGGGCATCGCGGCGGCCGTCGTCGGCAACCGCATCGGCGACATCGCCCACGCCATCGGCCGCGTGTGCCGCTCGGCGGGGTACGGCATCCCGGACGGCTTCGGGGGCCACGGCGTGGGCCGCCACATGCACGAGGACCCCGGCGTGCCCAACGAGGGACGCCCGGGACGGGGCATGCCGCTGCGCCACGGCATGGTGCTGGCGATCGAGCCGATGGTGATCGGCAGCGGCACGGACCGCCACTACACGGCGCGCGACGGCTGGACGGTCCGTACGGCGGACGGCAGCCGGGCCTCCCACGCGGAGCACACGGTGGCGATCACGGACGACGGCCCCCGCATCCTCACTGCCCTGTAGCCCCGGATCTAGTTGTTCTGCAGGAAGTCCCTGGCAAGGGCCTCACCGAGGGTCACGGCACCATCGTGGCTCTCGATCGGCGACACCAGGGAGTTCTCGAACAGGATGTACGTGACCCCCGACTCGGCGCCGCCGCCCATGGGGTCGGGGTTGATACCGAGGGCCTCGGCGGTGGCGTACGAGGCCTCGCCGATGATCCCTGTGGGTCCCGTGTCGCCCACGACCGCGTACTGGACCCGGCCCTCATAGATGACGGCGGCGACCGTTCCGCCCGTGATCCTCGACGAGCCGTAGTCCCAGATCCCGCTCTCGGGCACGACGATGTACGGCAGTGTCTCGGCGTTCAACTGCGCACCGTCGGACTGCTGGAAGGTGGTCGCGTCCTGGAACCACGGGTCGGTCGCGGCATTGCACCGGTCGGTCGGCTGGCCGTCGCAGTCGATGTCCATGTCGGCCTGCCAGAACACGGCCCCGTTCTTGGCGCAGACCGGTATGTTCGCGGGCGCGCTCTCGTCTGTCCGGTATCCGCCGTTCGATATCTGCTGGCAGTCATTGACCTTGGCGAGCAGGTCGGACGCGCTGACTGACCCCTCGTAGCTCGCGAAGTCGTTGCTGGCGGCACCCCAGGGGTTGGGGTTGGGGTCGGCGAGGGCATCGGCCGGCAGCGCAGCCGCCGCGAGCAGGGCGGAACCGGCGGCCGCGGCGAGAGCGGCATGTCGTATGCACACAGGGAGCCTTTCGTTCGAAAGTGTACGAAAGGCTCCCTACCCGTTCGCGGGCCCGGCGCGTCCGATCAGCCGCCGGACGGGTTACGCAGGCCTGCCGCCGCAGCACCGCTCGGGTGGACGACCATCGCGGATCCACCGCCCCTGCGCTCCTTCTCGGCCGCCGCGAGCCACCGCCCGTCGGGCAGTCGCTGGACGCCCGTCGCCGCGCCGATCTCGGGGTTCTGCCGAAAGGCGTGGCCGATGGCCTCCAGCTCGGCGCGCAGCGGGCTGTTCCACAGCGCCGGCTCGAGCTCCGTCGTCGCCTGGTTGCGCTGGCTGGCGCGCGGCGCCGCGATCGCCTCGACCAGCGGCAGGCCCCGGTCCAGATGGCCCGTCAGCGTCTGCAGCACCGTCGTGATGATGGTCGCGCCGCCCGGGGAGCCGACGGCGAGCACCGGTCGGCCGTGGTCGAGGACGATCGTCGGGGACATGGACGAGCGCGGACGCTTGCCGGGGCCGGGCAGATTCGGGTCGTGAACGGCGGGGTTCGCCGGGGCGAAGGAGAAGTCGGTCAGCTCGTTGTTGAGCAGGAAGCCGCGTCCGGGCACGGTGATGCCGCTGCCGCCGGTCGACTCGATGGTCAGGGTGTACGCGACGACGTTGCCCCACTTGTCGGCGGCCGTCAGATGGGTGGTGTTCTCGCCCTCGTACGTGGTGGGTGCGGCCGGGCCCGAAGTCCCGCACGCCGCGGGCTTGCGCGGGTCGCCCGGAGCCAGCGGGCTGGTGAGCACCGCGTCGTCCTTGATCAGGCAGCCGCGCGAGTCCGCGAACCGCTGGGACAGCAGCTCCTTGACCGGTACGTCCTCGAAGGCCGGGTCACCGACCCAGCGCCCCCGGTCAGCGAACGCGATCCGGCTCGCCTCGATGAAGCGGTGCAGATACTGCGCCTGCGTGGCCTTCGAAAGGTCGGTCCGCTCCAGAATGTTGAGCGCCTCGCCGACGCTCGTGCCGCCCGACGAAGACGGCGCCATGCCGTACACGTCGAGCCCGCGGTAGGAGAGCCTGGTGGGCGCGCGCCGTTCCGTCTCGTACGACCGCAGGTCCCGCACCGTCAGATCGCCGGGCCGCACGACCCGCGTCGCACCCTCCCGCACGGGAGGCTTCCGCACCGTGTCGACGATGTCCTCGGCCAGCTCGCCGCGGTACAGCGCACCGACGCCCTTGCGTCCCAACTCCTTGTACGTGCGCGCCAGGTCGGGGTTCTTGAAGACCGAGCCGACCACCGGCAGCTGACCGCCCGGCAGAAAGAGCTCCGCCGTGTCGGGGAAGTCCGCGAAGCGCGCCTGGTTGGCCTGGGTCTGCGAGCGGAAGGTGGCGTCGACGGTGAAGCCGTCCTTCGCCAGCCGCTCGGCCGGCTGCAGCAGCTGCCGCAGCGGCCTGCTGCCCCAGGCATCCAGTGCCGCGTCCCAGGTCGCGGGGGTGCCCGGGGTGCCGACGCCCAGGCCGCTCGTCATGCCCTCCTCGAAGGGGATGGGCTTGCCGTTCTCGAGGAAGAGGGAGGAGTCGGCGGAGCGGGGTGCGGTCTCGCGGCCGTCAATGGTCTGGACCGTACGGGACTTCGCGTCGTAGTAGACGAAGAAGCCGCCACCGCCGATGCCCGCCGAATACGGCTCGGTGACACCGAGGGCCGCCGCGGTCGCCACCGCCGCGTCCACGGCATTGCCGCCCCGCCGCAGCACCTCGATCCCGGCGGCCGAGGCGTCCGGGTCGACGCTCGCCACCGCCCCGCCGTACCCGGCCGCCACCGGCGTCTTCGCGGGAGTGCTGACCGGCGGGGAGTCCGCCGGCGGCGCGGCCGCGCCGATCGAGACCACGGCCGCCGAAACGGCGAGAACCGACACATACCGTGCGGTGGAGCGACGCATCCGTACCTCCAGTCAACGTACGTCCGCGCAGCGTAACTTCACCACCGCCGCCTCGTCAGGGCCACCTCGAACAATGTTCCAACAACCCCGCTAACATGCGCGCCCATGACTGACGACGTACGCAACATCGTGCTCGGCGTGCTGGCCGCCGGTATCAGCGCCACGCTCGGCTGGCTCGCCCGCACATACCTGTGGAAGCGCAGACTCCGCCGCAAGCAGGCCTTCTTCGGGCTGCCGGGAAACGCCGAATCGCTGCTTGTCGTCAACCGTGAGGCCGGGCGGGACGGCTCCGTGCACCGCTTCGACGTCTTCGCACTGATCGAGCTCTCCGCGCTGATCAAGGACTGCGGGGCGAACGCCCAGATCATCTGGCACGACATAGCCCAGCAGGGCTTCGGCGAGCGTACGGAATTCTGTGTGGGCGGCCCGTTCTCCAATCGCCGGATGGCCGCGCATCTGCACTCGCTGCTCCCCGGCGTGAAGGTCAACACGGACCCTGAGCCGGGCCCCGACCAGGGCGCGTTCCAGATCGGCTCGGAGCGCTACCGCATGGAGCCGGGCCTCGCCGAGTACGTCATGCTGGCGCGGCTCACGGCGGGGCAGGACGCCCGGCCCGTCTTCCTCTTCTGCGGCCAGCGCGCCATCACCAACCAGGCAGCCACCCGCTATCTGGCCCGCAACCACGAGAAGCTCGCCCGCAAGCACGGCGCCAACTCCTTCTGCCTGCTACTCAAGGTCGTCAACTCCACGGCCTACGGACCCGATGTTGTCGAGCTGGTCGCCGATGTGACGCGGACCGCGCAGGCCCCGGCCCCCGCCGCGCGCAACTCCCACCGCTCGGCGAGCTGACCCGCCCGGCCGGTCAGGCCGCCGTCAGCGGCAGCGACTTGATGCCGTTGATGAAGTTGGACACCAGCCGCCGGGGCTGGCCGGCGGTCACCAGCGGCGGCAACACATCCAGCGCCTGCTCGTGCAGTACGCGCAGCTGGAGCCTGGCGAAGTGGGCGCCGAGGCAGACATGCGGCCCGTCCCCGAAGGAGACATGCGGATTCGGGGAACGGTCGAGGTCGAGCCCGTACGGCGCATCGAAGACCCGCTCGTCGTAGTTGGCGGATACGTGGAAGACGACGACCTTGTCGCCCGTACGGATCTGCTGCCCGGCGAGAGTGGTGTCGCGGGTGGCGGTGCGGCGGAAGCTGAGGACGGGCGGGTGGCGGCGCAGCAGTTCGTCGACGGCCCGGTCCAGATCGGCCTCGCCCGCCCGCAGCCTGCGCTGTTCGTCCGGGTGCTCCGCCAGCGTCAGAAAGCCGCCGGGGGCGGCGCTGCGGACGGTGTCGTTGCCCGCGACCGTCAGCAGAAAGAAGAACATCTCCAGCTCTGCGTCGGAGAGTTCCGACTGCGCGAGCGAGGTCATGACGTCGTCGGCGGGGCTGCGCCGTTTGTACGCGGCGAGCTCCTGGGCGTATGTGAACATCTCCTGGAGCATGGCCGGCGAGCGCGGGTTGACGGGCCGCCCGTCGGGTCCGAGCACCGGCGGCTCGTCGGGGTCCTGGTAGGCGATGACGCGCTCGGTCCACTTCAGCAGCAGGCCACGGTCGCTCTCCGGGACGCCGAGCAGGTCGGCGAGGTTGAGCAGTGCGTAGTCGTCGGTGACGGCACAGACGAGGTCCACGACAGGTCCCGTGTCCCGTGCGGCGGTGAGCAGTTGGCGGGCCCTGGTCCGGGCGGCCGCGGTGAAGCGGTCGATGCGGCCGGGGGTGAAGGCGCGGCTCACCAGACGCCGCAGCCGCCCGTGGTCCGGAGGGTCCTGGTTGAGCATCATCCGCCGGATGAAGGGCAGGTCGGCCGGGTCGGGGTCGCGGATCTGGGTGGCCCCGAGGTGCGAGGAGTAGGTTCCCGAGTCCTTGAGGACCCGTACGACGTCGGCGTGCCGGGTGACCGCCCAGAAGCCGGGTCCGGCGGGCCAGCCCAGGACTTCGTACTCCTGCTGCCAGGACACCGGGTGGCCGTCCCGCAGCTCGCGGAACGCCTCGTGCGGCAGCCCGGCGGCGTAGATCCGCGGATCGAACACATCGGGCACGGTCTGATCGGACCTCGTCATACAGGCATTGTCAGCTGTGGACGCCCGCGCGGAGGAAGTCCTCGACGGTACGGATGAGCTGGAGCGGGGTCTCGTCCATCGCGTGGTGTCCGGCGCACGCCAGCTCCACCACCTCGCCGCGCACATAGCAGCGCAGCCAGGTCTGGCGCATGAAGTCCGCGCTGACCGCCGGGTCGAGCGCCCCGGTCACCGCGAGCGCCGGCGTCTCGGAGCCTGCCACCTCGGCGGTGAAGTCCTCGCCGGCCCAGGAGTCGAGCCAGGCGCGGAAGGCCAGCGGGTCGCTGCGGGCCACGGACCGGTCGACCATCCGCTCCAGCCAGGCCGCGGGACGTACCGATCCGGTGGTGGTGTCGATGATGACGCGGCGGCTCTCCGGCTTCTCGGCGGCGGAGGCGAACAGCTCCCACTGTTCCGGCGGCATCTTCAGGCCGCTCGCGGGCACCGGCGAGATCCCGACCAGGCGCCGTACCCGGTGCGGTGCCGCGGCGAGGACGCGCTGGACGACCGCTCCGCCCATCGAGTGCCCGATGAGCGAGAAGGAGTCCCAGCCGAGCCGGTCGGCGAGGGTGAGGATGTCGGCGGCTCCCTCGGCGGTGGTGTACGCGCCGGGCGCGTCGCGCGCCTCGCCGTAGCCGCGCAGATCGACGAAGAGGTAGCTGAAGCTTTGCCGGTCGAGGTCGGGGAGCGTCGCGGCGTAGTCGGCTCTGTCGGCGAGCCAGCCGTGCACGGCGATGACGCGGTGGGGGCCCGATCCGTGCAGCGAATGGGGCAGGAGGAAGGGGGCCACGGCTTCTCCGTTCGCCGACACAGACCTACACCACCACGGTGGTGTCAACTGCCCTTCCGGGCAAGCCCGGGAAGGGGGCCTGTGGAGGCTACTGGCGCGTTTCGTCCGTGGCCGCGAGCCCTACCGGCGCGTACTGCCTGACGGCGTCGAGTAGTTCGGCCGGATCCAGATCGAAAATCTGTGTCTCGAAACAGAGCCCGTTGCCGTCCGAGGAACGGTCCAGTTCCGGGGCGAGCCTTCGGTACACGGCCCGCACCCGGCAAGTCGGCGGCACGCCCCGCTCACTGACACCGCGTCCAATAATCGTTACCCTCGCGTAACTTACCGAGGAGTTACCCCGAGTAAGTCCCCGAGGTTACCGTCAGGTCACTTTGCAGTGACACGTGTGAGGAGTGACCCGTGGGACAGCACCGCCATGCCCTGCGCACGACCGCGATCGGTACGGTCTCCGCCGCGCTTCTCGCCGGACCCGCCGTCGGGGCGGCACCGGCCGCCCCGACGGCACAGCCCCAGGCCCGGGCGCAGGCCCAATCCACGGCCGCGGACGTACGGTTCGTCGACATCGAGGGCGACGGCGGCACCGTACTCAAGGCCAATGTGGTCACCCCGGCCGGCGCGGACGACAGTCGCAGCCACCCCGTGATCGTGCTGCCCACCAGTTGGGCCACGCCCCAGATCGAGTACCTCGCCCAGGCGAAGAAACTCGCCGACTCCGGTTATGTGGTGGTGAGTTACAACGCCCGCGGCTTCTGGCAGTCGGGCGGCTACATCGAGGTGGCAGGACCGGCCGACATCGCCGACGCGTCCAAGGTGATCGACTGGGCGTTGGCGAACACCCCCGCCGACCCCGGCAAGGTCGGCATGGCCGGAGTCTCGTACGGCGCGGGCATCTCTCTGCTGGCCGCCGCCCACGACAAGCGGATCAAGGCGGTCGCGGCGCTCAGCGGCTGGGCCGACCTCGTCGAGTCCATCTACAGCGGCCGCACCCAGCATGTGCAGGCCACGGCGCTGCTCACCGGGGCGGGATATCTCACCGGCCGACCGAGCAAGGAGTTCCAGCAGATCACGGCGGACTTCTTCTCCTCCAATCTCGCCAAGGAGCAGGGGTTGATCGACTGGGGGAAGAAGCGCTCCCCCATCACCTACCTGGACCGGATCAATGCCAACGGCGCCGCCATCATGCTCGGCAACGCCTGGGGGGACACGATCTTCCCGCCCAACCAGTACGCGGACTTCTACGAGAAGCTCACCGGCCCCAAGCGCCTGGAGTTCCGCCCCGGCGACCATGCGACGGCCGAGGGCACCGGTCTGCTCGGTCTGCCCAACGACGCCTGGACCAGCGCCCGTCGCTGGCTCGACCACCACCTCAAGGGCGTCGACAACGGCGTCGACCGCGAGCAGCCGGTCCGCATCAAGTCCCGTTCCACCGGCGCTTATGAGAACTACCCCGACTGGAAGTCGGTGGCCGCGACGGAGCGCAAGATCGGCCTCGGCGGCAGCAAGAGGATCTCCGCCAATATCGACTCCGGCGCCAACGGCGGGGTCACCATCCTCTCCAGCGCCCTGGACCAGTTCGCCAAGCTGCCTCCTATGGCGTCGATCCCGCTGCTGCCGCGCCTCTTCGCCGCCGTCTGGCAGTCCGAGCGCTACGCCTCCGAGCAGCAGATCCGCGGCACCGCCAGGCTGCACACCACGGTCACCAGCACCAAGGAGAGCGGCACCCTCGTCGCATATCTCTACGACGTGGGCCCGCTCGGCCTCGGCAAGCTGGTCAGCAGTGCGCCGTACACCTTCCACGGCAAGTCACCCGGAAAGCCGTTCGCCGTCGACCTGGAGCTGTTCTCCACCGCCTATGACGTTCCGGCAGACCACCGTCTCGCCCTGGTCGTCGACACCGTCGACCCGCTCTACATCGAGCACAACCCGTCCGGCGCGCAGCTGACCTTCTCCTCGTCCGCAGCCGACCCGTCCTATCTGTCGGTCCCGCTGCGCGAGAAGTGATCACCGGCTGCTGCCGGGCGGGTACTGCCCCTGAGCCACTGCTCCCCCTACGACCTGGGGGCCGTGGGGCGAACCCCACCCGGCAGCAGCGTTCCTGGTTCGGCCGGGGCGACATCCACGGCCTCTTTTCGGGCGTAGCCCGATGTAGATCGGCGAGATCACCATCACCACTGGGATGAACGACAAATCGTAGTGGCTGAGCGGGCCCGTGGCGAGAATCCCCCCGTCAGTGCTTGAGGATCTTGGAAAGGAAGTCCTTGGCACGGTCGCTCTCGGGGTGGGTGAAGAAGTCGTCCGGGGCACGGTCCTCGATGACGCGGCCGTCCGACATGAAGACGACGCGGTTGGCGGCGGAACGGGCGAAGCCCATCTCGTGGGTGACGACGACCATGGTCATGCCGTCGCGTGCGAGCTGCTGCATCACCTCCAGCACTTCATTGATCATTTCCGGGTCGAGTGCCGAGGTCGGCTCGTCGAAGAGCATGACCTTGGGATCCATGGCGAGCGCGCGGGCGATGGCCACGCGCTGCTGCTGACCGCCGGAGAGCTGGGCCGGATACTTGTCGGCCTGGTCGGCGAGTCCGACGCGTTCGAGAAGCCGGCGCGAGCGCTTCTCCGCCTCGTCCTTCTTGCGCCCGCGGACCTTGATCTGTCCGAGCGAAACATTGGCCAGGACGGTCTTGTGCGCGAAGAGATTGAAGGACTGGAAGACCATGCCGACGTCGGCACGGAGTCTGGCGAGCGCCTTGCCCTCTTCGGGGAGCGGCTGGCCGTCGATGAAAATGGAGCCCGATTCGATCGTCTCCAGGCGGTTGATCGCCCGGCAGAGCGTGGATTTCCCGGAGCCCGACGGGCCGATGACCACCACCACTTCTCCGCGGCCGACCGTGAGGTCGATGTGCTGGAGGACGTGCAACTGTCCGAAGTGCTTGTTGACGTCACGCAGCTCGATCAACGGATCGCCGGCCATACGCTGCCCCACCCACTCTCAGCTGTGTCGGGTCAGCGCAAACTATCCAGCCGGACAAGGGACTTCACACCCGACACGCATAAATAGGGCATAAGCCGTATTAATAACGACTTCGCAGGTCAGGCTTCGGCGGCTTCCGCGTAGACCTGGGACAGCTGGGGCGCTCCATTGACCGCCCACTCGAGGCCCGCCTCCACCACGCTGATCTCGCGGCCGGAGGCGAGCCGCACCACGGGATGGCCGCCCGGCCAGATGTGCCAGGCCGCGCCCCGCACCGTACGGACGATCACGGTGCCGAGGTAGAGGCCCGCGTCATTGCCCAGCCAGGGCAACTCCTCCGGGTCGTCGCGCCAGCGCGGCGGCAGCTGGTCGAGGGCGGCCAAAGAGGTCGGGGAGTCGTCCAGTTCGAGCCCCGCCTGCCCCGCTCGGACACGCAGCAGCTCACACTCGGAGAGCAGCTCGGCGACGGCCGCCGCGCGCTCCGGGTCGTACTCGGCGGAGAGGTCGTCCTCCTCCTGCTCAGCGACGTGCCGCTTGAGCCAGTTGTCCAAGAAAGGGATGTTCATACCGCTCAGCCTCGCATCCCGGCCGCCGCACGCACCACAAGGCGCGCGTCAACAAACCTCAGATGTCCAGATCGACAACAACCGGGGCGTGGTCCGATGCGCCCTTGCCCTTGCGCTCCTCGCGGTCGACATAGCTGTCCTTGACCGCATTGGCGAAGGATTCATTGCCATAGACCAGGTCGATGCGCATGCCACGGTTCTTGGGGAAGCACAGCTGGCGGTAGTCCCAGTACGTGAACGGGTGCTCGTACTTCAGGGGGCGCGGCACCACATCGGCTAGCCCTGCCTTGCGCAGGGCCTCCAGCGCCGCACGCTCGGTCGGGGTGACATGGGTCATCCCCTCGAAGAACGACGGGTCCCACACATCGTCGTCGGTTGGCGCGATGTTGAAGTCGCCGAGGACCGCGAAGGGACGGCTCCCGGACGCGTCCGTGGCCACCGCGGCCTGCAGCGCCTCCAGCCAGCGCAGCTTGTAGGCGTAGTGCTCATGGGCAATCTCGCGGCCGTTGGGCACATAGACCGACCAGAGGCGGACCGGGCCGCAGGTCGCCGCGATCGCCCGCGGTTCCTGCAGCCCCCCGTAGTCCGGACCGCCGGCCAGACCCTTGACCACGTCGTCAAGACCGACCCGGGAGACCAGCGCCACGCCATTCCACCTGCCGGAGGCGTGGACCGCGGATTCATAACCGAGCTCGCGCAGCTCGTCGGAGGGAAACTGCTCCTCGGTGCACTTCGTCTCCTGGATGCACAGCACGTCCGTGCCGGTGTTCTCCAGCCAGGCCAGCAGCCGGGGCAGCCGAGCGGTGATCGAGTTGACGTTCCAGGTCGCGATGCGCATGTGCGACAGCCTAGCTGTGGGGTCTGACAGTCAGGAGGGCGGCGGTCACAGGTCCGCCGACTCGCCCGGGACCAGCCGGTCGTGCTCGGCGCCGCCGAGCGAGCCGATCTGGCTGTCGTAGATCGGCCGCGCGAGATCGGTGAGCAGGGCGTCGTGGATGTCGAAGGCGCGCTGCGGCTTCACCTCGCGCACGTAGTCGATGATCTCGGAGATCTTGTTCCACGGGGCATGCACAGGGATCAGCAGGGTGTCGACCGGTTGGTCGGGGACGGTGAGGGCGTCGCCCGGGTGGAAGACCGAACCGTCCACCAGATAGCCGACGTTGGTGATCCGCGGGATGTCCGGGTGGATCACCGCGTGCAGCTCGCCGTGGACCTGCACGTCGAAACCGGCCGCGGTGAAGGTGTCGCCGTGGCCGACCGTGTGGACGCGGCCCGGGAAGGCCGCCGAGATCTTCTCGGCGACGCTCCGCAGCGTCCAGATTCCGGCGGCCGGGTTGGCTTCGAGGCCGGCGCGCAGCCGGTCCTCGTTGAAGTGGTCGAGATGCTCGTGCGTGACGAGGATGGCGTCCGCGCCGACGGCGGCGTCCTCCTCGCTGAAGGTGCCGGGATCGATGACGAGCGTCTGCCCGTCCTTCTCCAGCCTGATGCAGGCATGCGTCTTCTTCGTGAGCCTCATGCCTCCATCCTGCTACGGCCCCGGAGTGGTCTCCTCCTGGATGACGGCGTGGGCGACCCTGAAGGCGGAGTTCGCCGCCGGGACGCCGCAGTACACGGCCGCGTGGATCAGGACTTCCTTGATCTCGGCGGGGGTCAGGCCATTGCGCAGGGCGGCCCGGGTGTGGAAGGCCAGCTCGTCCAGATGCCCGCCCGCGACCAGCGCGGTCAGCGTCACCACGCTGCGGGTGCGTCTGTCCAAACCCTCGCGGGTCCAGACCTCGCCCCAGGCGTAGCGGGTGATCAGCTCCTGGAAGTCGCCGGTGAAGTCGTCGGCGGCGGCCGTCGCCCGGTCCACATGCGCGTCGCCGAGGACCTCGCGGCGGACCTTCATGCCCGCGACGTACGGATCGGGGCGGCCCGAATGCACCGCTTCGGGCTGCGCGGGCGAGGCGGACGCGATCTCGCCGACAGGCGCCACCGGGGCGGAGATCGCGGGCGCGACCGGCGGGGCAGCGATGGCGGAGAGTGTGTCGTTCCAGGCGGTGGAGAAGTGGCGTACGAGAAGGTCGGTGACGGCGGCGGGCTGCTCGACCGGCGCGAGGTGCGAGGCGCCGGGCACCAGCGCGAGCCGGGCGTCAGGAATCCCGGCGACCAGGGTGCGGGCCTCGGCGGGACCGGTGACCTGGTCCTCGGAGCCGACCAGGACGAGGGTGGGGACACCCACCAGGCCGAGTTCGCCGCGCACGTCGAAGGCCGCGAGCGCCTCGCAGGCGGCGATGTAGCAGCCGGGGTCCGTGGTGCGAACCATCTGGACTGCCCACTCGACGATCGCGGGCTGGGCGGCGGCGAAACCGTGCGTGAACCAGCGCTCGGGTGCGCTGCGGGCCATCGGGTCCAGACCGTTGGTACGGACGATCACGCCGCGCTGGCGGAACTCGTCCGCGGTCCCGAACCGGGGCGATGCGGCGACCAGCGCGAGGGAGGCCAGCCGGTGCGGATGACGCAGCGCAAGCTCGACGCCGATCGCGCCGCCGATGGAGCAGCCCACGTAGCCGAAGCGCTGGATGCCCAGCTCGTCGAGGGTGGCGAGCAGCCGGTCGGCGAGTTCGGCGACGGCGGTGGCGGGGTGGGCGGGGGCGCCGCCGTGGCCCGGCAGGTCGAAGCGGAGCACCCGCCACTGGCGGGACAGATCGGCGATCTGCCGGTCCCACATGTGCCATGTGGTACCCAGTGAGGGACCCAAGATCAGGACAGGAGCGTCTTCTGGCCCGTCAAAGCGGTATTGCAGGGTGTTCTTCGGTGTCTCGCTCACCCGTCCGACCCTCTCATCTGTCACGACAGCCCCTATGAGCGGGGTCCTGGCTGTAGCTGTTTGACCAGGTGGAAGACCGCCCGGGCCGCCTCACGGCTTCCCAGTTCCTGGCCCGATTGCGTATCTCCCAGCACCACCTCCCCCGCAGGGCGACGACGACAGGTCTGCGGAGCAGGCGGCGTACTGGACAGGGTCGAACTGGACATGCCCGTTCCCCTTTCCGGTCCGACGGCGCGTCGCGTTGCCGGCACCGGGCCGCGTCGGGCGGTCAGAATCGTGAGGACGCCACAACGAACGGCAGGCCCCTATCGGGACACGCCCCGCCGGCCCGGCACCGACAACGCACCAACCCCAGCCAATGGCCGACACTGTGTAATTCAGACACTCCGGTCAAAGGTGTCATGAGTCAGACCGCGGACCCGGGACAGCACCCACCCATCCTCCCGCCCGTCACAGCATCCCCACCCACAAACACTGAGCATGTTCAGTCCCAGCCCCAGGGACATCCCGGATCTGACTCCGGCCGATCGTCATACGGCACAGAAGCCGACACCTTCGTTCAGGTTGCTCCACGACCGGTGCGGCTTCTCCACGGCTGCGTGCGCTACGGGGCAGGGCAACAACCTGCTGCGTTCGGACCGCTACTCAGTGGGCGGCCGAGCAACGGCGCCGCCCGCCGTGGGCGCTCAAGGCGTTCGCAGACGCGGCAGCCCATCCCGATGGGGGTGGTGACCGCGGTGCGGCCGAGGTCGAGACCGTCGGAGTAGACGAGCCGGTGGGCTTGGCGGATCTCGTAGAAGGAGTCCGGCCAGACCGACTTCTACCAGCAGTCCGATTGGGTGCTGGCCTATTCGCTGTGCGAAGACCTCTGCCATTGCAAGAAGTCGGAGTAGCGGTCGGGCCAGATGCTTCAGACGATCTACTCCGCCTTCGAGCGACTCCTCGTCGCCGAGGGCGACCGGCGCCGTGTGCGCATTGAACTGCACGAGTCTGAGCCCGAGGAGCAGTCCGCGGCTGTCCTCGCCATCGCTGACTACAAGAAGGACTTGGGGCTCGCCGAGTAACAGGCGTGGGGTGGCCTGAAGGAGCCACCCCACGAAGTCGCCTACCGTGCCTGCCGCTTCACGTATGCGACTGCGGTCATGCCAGTAGAAAAGACGAACGGCACGACAGCCCCGCCGGAAGCAACAGCGGTGAGGGGGGACTGTCCGAGAGCGGCAAAGCCGACCCCGGTGGTAAGCCCAACAATCATGGAGATCAAGGCGACAACGACCACGTGGTACACGCGGTGGTCGCAGGTAGAGGTGGTTGCGGACAAGGAGGGCCCTCCCAGGCATCGTCAGAGCGCCGTTACGGAACCAGGGCAGGAGTCAACCCGCCGCCGGATCTGAGTCACGACGTCGCCGCCCATCGGGCGTCGCCATAGGTGAGCGCCGACCAGGCGCCCCTATAGGGACTCTGCCACCGCGCCGTGATAGTCGGCCATCTGCACCGATGCACCTTGCCTTTCAAGGGTCTCGTTAACCACGTACATAGTAGCCAACACCACTGCCATCCACACGAGTTGGCAGGATCCATCTGGGGCTTGCGGGCTTACCGGTGTCGAGCCGCACCGGCATGCGCGAGGTGCCCCAGGCAGAACTTCAGCGTTCCAGCAAGGCGAAGGCGACGGGCAGGTGAGTTGGCCAGGTAGTCGTTCACGCGCCCCCAGTCCCTACGGTCTCTGGGGAGGAGTTCGTACCAGGCAAGGCCACGAGCATTGCACCCGCTACACAGCAGGCCGCGGACGCACGCTCCGCATATGGACCAAGCGGCGTCCGACGGCTCACAGCATGCGTGATCATGGTCGATGTGCCAGTACGAGGAGCTTCCGTCACGGTCGGGCCCGCGCCCGCACAACGCACATACTCCGCCCTGAAGCTCCAGGATGGCCCTCACATCGCCTGCCGTCAGGTTGTATCGGCGACCTTGCCGGGCTATCCGACTACAGCTCAGGCAGTGCCCTGCGCGTCGACCTTCTCCCCTGTATTAGTACTCCAGTCAGAAATCGTGTCCTGAGCTGGTTCTTCTCGTTGTCCGGTCGTGGAGGGGATTGCTGAAGTCGAGGGCTGGGCAGCGGAGTTGGAGTCGGTCTTCGCGCGTGTTGCGGGACGGTTCGGGCGGGCAGACCTTCGGTGGCGGATGCGGGACTACGTCCGCGGGCTGCTGGCGCCGGTGGGCCGCAAGAACGGCTGGCAACTGGCCGAGTACGCAGGACATCGCGACCCTGCCGGGCTGCAGCACTGAACGGTGCCCGCTGGGACGCCGATGCCGTTCGAGACGACATGAGGGAGTACGTCGGCGAACGGCTGGGCCCGGGTGGGGTATTGATCATCGATGACACCGGGTTCATCAAGAAAGGCACCACGTCGGCCGGGGTGTCGAGGCAGTACACCGGCACGTCCGGGAAGATCGACAACTGCCAGATCGGTGTCTTCGCGGCCTACGCCACCGCCCGCGGACGGGCCCTGGTCGACCGCGAGCTCTACCTGCCCAAGTCCTGGACCAAGGATCGAGAGCGGTACCGGGCGGCGAAGATCCCCGACGAGCGCGCCTTCGCGACCAAGGGCGAGTTGGCCAAGGATCTGGTCCGTCGCTGCATCGCCGCAGGTCTGCCCGCCGCATGGGTGACCGCCGACGAGGCCTATGGACAGGACTGGCCCGCACCCGCACCATCCGACGACCTGGGCCCAGGTCGTCGGTGCGCAGTGAGCACAACTCCTCGCGGCGCAGGGCAGCATCGTAGGCCAGGGCCAGCATGAGCCGGGTGCGTACCGGCTCGGCGGCGGCTACCGCCAGCACGGCCCGCCACTGCTTGTCGCTGGGGATCCAGGGGAGCTGCACCAGCCTCCGTACCAGCCCCCGCTGCTGCGCGCCACCACGGGCCCCAGGGGTGTAGCAAGTCGGGCGATGGACCGGTGCAGATCGCCCGGATGTACAAACTCGCCAAGGGCTCGGCAGTCAAGGCCCGCACCCAGGCCATAGGGGCACCCCCCCAGCACCTGCCCGGCGGGGGCCTCAGTAACCATCACGTGTCACTGCGCCTATGACGGGGGCTTGACTGCCGACCCGAACCTGCGGGAAAAGCTGGCCGGGCTGAACAATGGAGAACTCTTCCGCACCTGCGCGTGGCTCGCCGACGACCCGACGGGCGGCGTAAGTCGGTGGAGCCGATGGCAGCGCGACTCGGGAAGGACGGGAACCGCCAGGCCATGGCCCATTTCGTGACCACCAGCCCGTGGGATCCGGCCCATGTGCGCGCCCGGCTGGCGTGGATGATGGAGGCAGCGATCCGGCCGACTGCCGCGGTCTTCGAGGACTCTCCATGGGCGCGTGAGATTGAGCTGCGCGACCCTGACGGCAACCGGCTGCGGATCGGCACGCCGACGGCATGACACTCGCCGGCAGTGCGCGGCAGGGAAGCTGTGCTGGTGGCTGAGCGGGTACGAAGCCGATCAGAGCGGAGGAGGCGCGGGTGCCGACGGCGATCGCGACAATCGCCTCGAGGATGTTGTAGGTGATGGTGGCGGCGACCGGCGACCAGGATCCGTATGCGCCGGGTGAGCGCGGCCCGGCGGCTAGGGGGCGGCGCGAGGGGCACGGATGTCGGCGCGGTCATCAGCAGCAGACCTGGCGCCGAGGTGTTCGCCGATCAACGTCCGGGAGTGTCAGGCAGCACTCACCCGGCGTACGACCTGGTCGACGGCCGCGTCCGCTTGGCCGGACAGGTCTTTGGTGACGGCGACGACGGCATCCAGCAGGGCGAGTTCGTCGTCGCTACTGGCGCGGGCGCAGCCCCGCTCCACCCCGCTGACCGCCGCAGCCGCGCCGTGTTGAACCGGCTGGTTGGGGCAGCCAGTGGATCACCTCGGCAGACTCTCCGGTAACGTCAGAATATGAGTCATCCGCATCCCGAACTGAAAGCCGCCCCTCCCCTGTCTGAAGGAGGGCTGAGGGTCGTCGCCCTGGGCGGTCTGGGTGAGATCGGCCGCAACATGACCGTCTTCGAGCATGCCGGCAAGCTGCTCATCGTCGACTGCGGCGTGCTGTTCCCCGAAGAGACCCAGCCCGGCGTGGACGTGATCCTGCCGGACTTCACCTCGATCCGTGATCGCCTGGACGACATCGTGGCCGTGGTGCTCACCCACGGCCACGAGGACCACATCGGTGGCGTGCCGTATCTGCTGCGAGAGCGCTCCGACATCCCTGTCGTGGGCTCGAAGCTGACACTGGCGTTCCTGGAGGCCAAGCTCAAAGAGCACGGAATCCGGCCGCGCGCGGTGCGGGTACGTGAGGGCGACCGGCGCGGCTTCGGCCCCTTCGACTGCGAATTCGTGGCGGTCAACCACTCCATCCCGGACGGTCTCGCGGTCGCGATCCGCACCGGGGCCGGGCTGGTGCTGCACACTGGTGACTTCAAGATGGACCAGTTCCCGCTGGACGACCGCATCACCGACTTGCGCGCCTTCGCCCGCCTCGGCGAGGAAGGCGTCGATCTTTTCCTCACCGACTCCACCAACGCCGAGGTCCCTGGCTTCACCACCTCCGAGCGCGACCTGAACCCGGCGATCGAGCAGGTGATGCGTACCGCCCCGCGCCGGGTGATCGTCTCCAGTTTCGCCAGCCATGTGCACCGCATCCAGCAGGTCTTGGACGCCGCGCACCAGCACGGCCGCAAGGTCGCCTTCGTGGGCCGCTCCATGGTCCGCAACATGGGCATCGCCCGCGACCTCGGGTACCTGAAGGTTCCCAGCGGCCTGGTCGTGAGTATCAAGGAAATGGAGAAGCTGGCGGACCACAAGATCACCCTGGTGTGCACCGGATCCCAGGGCGAGCCGATGGCGGCTCTGTCTCGGATGGCCAACCGCGACCATGTGATCCGCATCGGCAAGGGCGACACCGTCCTGCTCGCCAGCTCCCTGATCCCCGGCAACGAGAACGCCATCTACCGGGTGATCAACGGGCTGACCCGATGGGGCGCCCATGTCGTCCACAAGGGCAACGCCAAGGTGCACGTCTCCGGGCACGCCAGCGCCGGTGAACTCGTGTACTGCTACAACATCGTCAAGCCCCGCAATGTCATGCCCGTGCACGGCGAATGGCGCCACCTGCGGGCCAACGCCGACCTGGCCATCCGTACGGGGGTCGATCCCGAGCGGGTGGTCATCGCCGAGGACGGCGTCGTCGTCGACCTCGTGGAGGGGCGTGCGTCGATCACCGGCAAGGTGCCCGCGGGCAACGTCTACGTGGACGGCATGGAGGTCGGCGGCGCCACCGAGGCGTCCCTGAAGGACCGCGTCACTCTCGCGGAGGAAGGCGTGGTCACCGTAGTGGCGATCGTCGATGCCGACACGGGCGCCCTTGCCGAGACTCCCGACTTCCTGGCCCGCGGGTTCGTCCACGACGACACCACCTTCGAACCGGTCATCCCTGTCATCGAGAAGACTCTGGCGACCGCAGCCCAGGAAGGCGTCGGCGACGCACACCAGCTGGAACAGCTCATCGCCCGTGCCGTGGCGAACTGGGCCTTCCGTACCCACCGCCGCAGGCCCCTCATCATCCCCGTCATCATCGACGCCTGACCGGCGGCCCCCTTGCCCTCTCCTGCCCTGCCCTGCCCTGGCGGCAGCAGGGACGGTTTCGCGCCTGCGTCCACACCTGCGCAGAGCGGCGTTCCAGGCACCGACTTCGGGCACCGACGGCGCGTCAGAAAGGTAAACGGATGAGCGCGCGTTTCGAGGAGATCGACTGGCGCCCGACAGCGATGGGCGACATCAGCCTGCGGCGCCGACGCGACCCGGCATCGGACACCGATGTATACGAGGTGAAGCTCGGCGACGAGTTCTTGATGTCCAGCCTCTTCACAACCGGCGAGATCGCGCTTGCGGAACTCGGACTGGCGAAACTGCCCTGCGCCGAACTGGACATTGCCGTCGGCGGACTCGGACTCGGGTACACCGCCGAGGCTGTGCTGGACGACCCCCGAGTGCGCTCGCTGACCGTGATCGAAACGCTCGCCGAAGTCATCGACTGGCATCAGCGGGGCCTGGTCCCTCTCGGCGCCCGGCTAACTTCGGACGCCCGCTGCCGCCTGGTTCAAGGCGACTTCTTCGCGATGGCGGCCGATTCGTGCGGTCTGGACCCGAGGGAGCCGGGCCGCCGCTTCCACGCCATTCTGCTGGATGTCGACCATTCGCCGCGCCATGTGCTCCACCCGCGCCACGCGGCGCTCTACCAGCCTGCCGGGCTACGCGCTCTCACCGAACGCCTGCACCCCAACGGGGCCTTCGCCCTGTGGTCGAACGACCCGCCAGACAAACAGTTCACCTCCGCACTCACAGAGGTCTTCCCGCAATCAGCGGTCCATCTCGTCGACTTCGACAATCCCCTGCAAGGAGGCACCTCGACCAACACCGTCTACGTGGCCAGGACAGAACCAGGCCCGCCGTAGGCAAACAGTTCGGCCAGCCCCGGGTCGGTCATCGCCATCACCGCGTACCAGGGCCGCATCAGGTGGAAGGTGCGGCCAGCCTCGTCCGGAAGCAGCGCCTCGACGACGGCGACCAGGACGGCTGCGGCCCGCGCCGCTGAGGTGAGGCGAACTGGACCCTAAGGGTGTCCCGAGCAGGAGGACCAGGGTCTGCAGATTCTCGGTCACGGAGACGCACAGCCTCCACGGGCCGATGACGAGGCTGTCCTCGTTCCGGTCGCGAAGCAGCCCCGGATGGCTCAGCGCACTCACAGCGACGCACGGCATGAAGCGCCACCACATCCCCGTACCCCGTACCGGACGCACCAGCGGGCCGGGCTTCCACTCCAAGTCTAGCGGTTCGCTATTGCTGCTGGTCAGGCGGGTAATTCTGAGGGCAGCGAGCTGACTGGCCGTCACGCGGGCCGATCTACGGCCGCGGAGGCGGGACCAAGTGCAGGTCTGCTCGGGTCCGTCGGGCGGAGCGCGCGAGGGCTTCGGTGGTTCTGACACAACTGAGTGACGAGGAGACGTTTGGCTAACCGGCGATCATGGTCTATGTTGCGCTCGCCACCGGCGGGCTCCGGCCTCACCATCCCCGATGTGACCTCGATCAGGAGTCCACCCCGAAGGACCGACGTACAGGGTCATGCCATCGGGGACGAGCACTAAAGCTCATCCCATGAGGCACTTGAGGTTGCGGGCGCCGTGCACCACGAGGAAGTGCACGTGGTCACCAGAGACCGTATCGCCCGTACCCTTCGTGGTGTCTACGGCGTCATAGCGGGCGCCCAACCACTGGAGGCAACACCCCGTGCTGATTGCTCAGCGTCCGTCCCTGACCGAAGAGGTCGTCGACGAGTTCCGCTCCCGGTTCGTGATCGAGCCGCTGGAGCCGGGCTTCGGCTACACCCTCGGCAACTCCCTGCGTCGTACGCTCCTCTCCTCGATCCCGGGTGCGGCGGTCACGTCCATCCGCGTCGACGGCGTTCTGCACGAGTTCACCACCGTGCCGGGCGTCAAGGAGGACGTCACCGACCTGATCCTCAACATCAAGCAGCTGGTCGTCTCCTCGGAGCAGGACGAGCCGGTCGTGATGTACCTGCGCAAGCAGGGCCCGGGTCTTGTCACCGCCGCCGACATCGCGCCCCCGGCCGGTGTCGAGGTGCACAACCCCGACCTCGTCCTCGCCACGCTCAACGGCAAGGGCAAGCTGGAGATGGAGCTGACCGTCGAGCGCGGTCGCGGTTACGTCTCCGCCGTGCAGAACAAACAGGTGGGCCAGGAGATCGGGCGCATCCCGGTCGACTCGATCTACTCGCCGGTGCTGAAGGTCACGTACAAGGTCGAGGCGACCCGTGTCGAGCAGCGCACCGACTTCGACAAGCTGATCGTCGACGTCGAGACCAAGCAGGCGATGCGTCCTCGTGACGCCATGGCGTCGGCCGGTAAGACCCTGGTCGAGCTGTTCGGTCTGGCCCGCGAGCTCAACATCGACGCCGAGGGCATCGACATGGGCCCGTCCCCGACGGACGCCGCCCTTGCCGCCGACCTGGTGCTGCCGATCGAGGAGCTGGAGCTCACCGTCCGTTCGTACAACTGCCTCAAGCGCGAGGGCGTCCACTCCGTGGGTGAGCTCGTCGCCCGCTCCGAGGCCGACCTGCTGGACATCCGCAACTTCGGTGCGAAGTCCATCGATGAGGTCAAGGCGAAGCTGGCCGGCATGGGCCTGGGCCTCAAGGACAGCCCGCCCGGATTCGACCCGACCGCCGCCGCACTCGGCGCGGACGACGACGCGGACGCGGGTTTCGTGGAGACCGAGCAATACTGAACGCTGCGCTGCGCCGGTCATAGAGACACCTCGCGTACAGGGACAGGAGAACCTCCACGCTGTTCCCTGCCCGCTGGGCGACCTCGGCCGGGTCCGCGCCCGCGCACAAACCCTGGCGAAGGCAGCCGGCGACAAAGCGGCGCAGCTCCGCCACTTCACGCACGACCCGCTGCTCGGCCAGCCGCGGTCGCCGGCTTCTGGGCTTGCCTGCTGTGCCCGTCACCCCAGCTGGTCTGGCGCAAGGCGACCCCGGCCGGGGTTCCCCGCCGTCCTCGGCCACACCGCCCAGGTCACCTCCCCATGCCGGGCCACCGGGGACCCGGTCCGCCTCACCGCGACGCCCGACGGACCCACGAACGTGGAGCCGGCCACCGCCGTGGTCTCCATCGTCACCCCCGACGCGCCCACCACGGTCCGTGCGTCCTTCTGCAACCAATGCCGACACCTGTGCTGCGATGGCGGCCGCCTCGTGCGGGGCCAGGGTGCCGCGCATCGACCGCTCCTGGGCCAGGCTCCAGCCGTCGACGAGCTCCATGACCAGGTAGAGCCGGCCGTGGAGGGAGCCGAAGTCGTACACGCCCACGACGTTCGGATGGTTGAGACGGGCCGCGGTCTGTGCCTCCAGCCGGAACCGCTCGATGTCCGTCGCCTCGTCCGTTCTCAGGAGCTTGACCGCGACGGGGCGCCCGAGAACCTGGTCAGTCGCTCGCCACACCTCGCCCATCGCGCCGCGTCCCACCACGTCGAGCAGCTGCGGGGCATGACCTTCCACGAGCCGGGCCAGACGAGCGTCCACTTCCCGGATCTGCTCGGAGAGCTGGCCGATCCGGTGAGCCAGCAGACCCAGCGTGATCCGAGTGGCCTGCAGCACCCACTCCTCGCCGACCGCTTCATGTTCTCGAGCACTCAGTACACGCACGCCCAGCCCGCAGGCTGGTGAAGACGATGCGATGCAGCGCGGCGTTGTCCTGACGGTCGCCGCCGCCCTTGAGGCGACGGAACTGCCGGCGTCCCGAGGAACACCGAGTCCTACGGCTTGCCGAACAGTGGGTCCAACAGGGCCGGCCCAGCCAGAATCCGCCATGCCGGCACCCGGACAGTCCGCTCCACGGGCTCAAACTTCGCCCCCGTACCACCGGAGGGCAGTCCAGTGAGCAAGTCGCCGCGCGCATGCATCAGCCGCAAATGTCGGGCCTGATCCTGGCCGTGCACGGGCCCAGGATCAATGAGCACCGCCGTGTTCGCACCATCCACCGTGAACAGCAGGTCCACGCTGTGCCCGCCCACCATCGCTGCGCGCTCCAGTTCGGTGACTCCACGGAGACCGAGGTACTCCTGGAGCTGGTCCCCGAGCTCTTCACGCAATCCCGAAGGCGCCCGCATCCCGAAGGCCGCGTCCTGTTTCGTTTCGACCCCGCTCGCAGCACCGCCGCTCGCTCCGCGAGCAGCGCCGGCAACCCGGCCTGGCCCTGCCAGAAGGCGTGACTGCCCACCGTGATCAACTGCGACTTGGCCCGCGTGACCGCCACATTCCACAGGTTGACCTGGCTCGCCACCCAGTGCGTCGTACGCGGAGGGGTGTTGCCGGTCGCTACCGGACTCAGCACCATCACGTCACGCTGCCCACCTTGGAAAGCGTGAACAGTGCCGACCCGCACCCGGTCGTCATCTGCCCATACGCATGCCAGCGCTTCCTTCTGGGCTCGGAACGGTGTGACCACCCCGACCGTCGCATGGTCGGGCAGCCGCGCGAGCAGCTCGTCCACCGTCTCCCGCACTTGCTCGGCCTCCGCCGCATTGCGCCAGGACTGGCCTCCTGCGCCGCGCGCGGATTCGCCACCGACACGTCGGCTTGCCTCTCGGTTGGTCAGCCCCATCTGCACGAGCCGGAAGTATTCCTCCCGCTCGGCTCGGAGCTTCACAGGCCCCTGAGCCTTGCGAACCTTACGGATCTCGAAGTCCATCGCACCCCTTGAGCTGGGGTGTTGCGACGACCACTAGAACCGAAGCATTCCGGCGGGGCTTCGTCGTCTCACGCGCTCTCACACGGACCTCACGGACTGTGCTGACTCCCCCGGACTATGATGCCCTGACCTGGCATCAAGCTCCCGTCCTGGATCGGCCGGACGCCCCTGGACGGTCGCTATGACATGTGCCAGGTGGTGCCGAGGGAGGGGCCGAGGATGAGCACGGGGGCGTCGTCCGGACCGTCGATCCGGTACTGCAGGGTCTTCGGGGGCGTCTGCGTCTCACTCACCTGTCCCACGGTAATGAGTGGAGGTCCAGCCTCCGGTCAGGGGGTCGCCGTCGATACGACATACACCTTGGGACGGGAGAGATAAGTCATGTCCACGGTGATGTCCTGCGAGGGCCGCGGGTCCTTCTGCGCATGCGTGGTGCCCGCCCAGTCACTTCCCGCGCTGAAGTCCCAGCCGACCGTCTCGGCGTCTCGCGCGCTGATGGTGACCACACCGTCGTCGAGCTGGGAACGGCTGGTGCCCACGCCCTTCAGGAACCGGTCGAGCCCGGCGGACGTGGTGCGGAACTGCACGTACAACCGGCTGGTCTTCCAGTTGCTCGTCTCGTAGTAGGCGACATCCGTGGACTTCTCGGGGATCGGCACCTCGAATACACGGCGCTTCATATGCGACGGCCAGCTTTCGCGCAGGCCGGTCGCCGAGGACTCCGACTCCTTGTCGCGGCCGCTGTCGCGGCTCTGCTCGGCGGAGATGACCAGATAGCCGGCCGGGATGCCGACGAGCAGCACGATGATGATGGCCGTCAGCCAACGGCGACGGAGCATATGGCGCCGGCCCTCGGGGGGACGGGCGCTCTCGTCCGGGGACGTGGACTGGCGGGGCACGGTCATGGCTACGGTTCCTGGGTGGGGCGGGCAGTGCTGGAGTTACGGATGGCCTGCGCATAGCGCTCGTACCGCTCGTGGCGCTCCACCCGGCGCCGGTTGGCGCGGCGGAAGCGGCGGGCCACAAGCCGCGCGAGGTCTGCGGCGCCGACCATACCTGCCTCGGGGCCGAGCTGGGCCTTGACGATGCGAGCCTCGGGGCGGTAGCCGCGGCCGGTCAGATGCCGCCGGAAGGCATCCCGGGCGGGGCCGATGAGCAGGTCGTCGGCGGCGCTGACGCCGCCGCCGATGACGAAGCAGGAGGGGTCGAGGGCGGCGGCGAGATTGGCGATGCCGACGCCGAGCCACTGGCCGATGTCCTGGAAGAGCTCGATGCACATGGCGTCGCCCTCGCGGGCGAGCTCGGTGATGATCGGTCCGGTGATGTCGCCGACGTTGCCGCCGACCCGGTCGATGAGGCTGTACGCGACCGGGGAGTCGGCCACGGCGAGCTCGCGGGCCTCCCGTACGAGAGCGTTGCCCGAGCTGTACTGCTCCCAGCAGCCGCGGTTGCCGCAGGGGCAGCGGTGGCCGCCGGGCACGACCTGCATATGGCCGAATTCGCCGGCGACCCCGTACTTGCCGCGCTTGACCTGGCCGTCCTCGAGGATCGCGCCGCCGATGCCGGTGCCGAGGGTGATCATGACGAGGTGGTCCTCGCCGCGGCCCGCGCCGAAGCGCCATTCTGCCCAGGCGGCGGTGTTGGCGTCGTTGTCGACCAGCACGGGGACGGCGAGCCGGGCCGACAGGGCATCGCGCAGGGGCTCGTTGCGCCAGGCGAGGTGGGGGGCGAAGAGGACCTTGGAGCGGTCGGCGTCGACCCAGCCGGCCGCGCCGATGCCCACGGCGTGCACATCGTGCCGGTCGGACAGGTCAAGGACGAGCTCGCAGATGGTGTCCTCGACGACCTTCGGGCTCTTGGACTTGTCCGGCGTCTCGGTGCGGATCTTCTCCAGGATGACCCCGTCGGCGTCGACGACGCCCGCCATCACCTTCGTACCGCCGATGTCGATGCCGACGGTGGGGACGCGGGGCGCGGTCAGGTGCGAGCGCCGCTCGCGGGTGCCGATGGTCTTCAGGACGGTGGCCCGCGCGGAGCCGCGGTGTGTGAAGTCGCGGTAGGTGCTCATGTCCCTGCGGGGTCTCGGAGGCGGGTGGGTGGTTCACCGGCGATTCTGCCAGGCACCGCGCCCGCCGGTGCGCGTGCGGGTTGCCGCCCGCCCCGGGGCTCCGCCCGGACCCCGGGTATGCGACCTTCGGCCGCATGTCCTCAATGGCCGGACGGGCTGGAAAAGTCGGCAGGGCCGCACCATCAAGCCCGTCCGGCGTTTGAGGACCGGGGGTCCGGGGCGGAGCCCCGGCAGGCACTAGGCCGCGGGCGGCTCGTCCTTCACCGGATGACCGCCCAGGTGCGTCGGCGTCGGCGCACGCTCCAGCTCGTGGCGCAGGTCCTCCAGCTCGCTGCCGCCCGCCATCTGGCGGGTGAGCTCGTCCAGGGTCACCGAGTCCTTGGTGTGGCTGCCCGACATCTTGCCGCGCTTGAGCAGTACGAAGCGGTCGCCGACCAGATACGCGTGGTGCGGGTTGTGGGTGATCAGCACCACGCCCAGTCCCGCGTCGCGTGCCGCCGCCACATATTTCAGCACCACGCCCGACTGCTTCACCCCGAGCGCGGCAGTCGGCTCGTCCAGCACCAGGACCTTCGCGCCGAAGTAGACGGCCCGGGCGATCGCCACGCACTGGCGCTCACCGCCCGACAGCGTCCCGATCGGCTGGTCGACATCGCGCAGGTCGATGCCCATGCGCAGCAGTTCGGACCGGGTGGTCTCGCGCATCAGCTCGACATCGAGACGCTTGAAGGGACCGACACCCTTCGTCGGCTCGGAGCCGAGGAAGAAGTTCCGCCAGACGGGCATCAGCGGTACGACGGCGAGGTCCTGGTAGACCGTGGCGATACCCCGGTCCAGCGCCTCGCGCGGGTTGGCGAGGCTCGCCTGCTCGCCCTCGATGAGGAAGGTGCCCGCGTCGTGCCGGTGCAGACCCGCAATGATCTTGATCAGGGTGGACTTGCCCGCGCCGTTGTCGCCGAGGACGCAGGAGATCTGCCCGGCGTGGACCTCGAGCGAGACACCTTCCAGGGCACGGATGTTGCCGTAGTACTTACTGACGTTGTCCAGCTCGACGAGGGCCGTCATTTGCTTGCCTCCGCACGCTTGCGGACCCATGCGTTGAGCAGGGTGGCCAGAAGGAGCATCGCTCCCAGGAAGAACTTGAACCAGTCCGGGTTCCACTCCGCGTACACGATGCCCTTGCTGGTCATGCCGAAGATGAACGCGCCGACCGCCGAGCCGATCGCGGAGCCGTAGCCGCCGGTGATCAGACAGCCGCCGATGACGGCCGCGATGATGTACGTCAGCTCATTGCCGACGCCCTCGCCGGACTGCACCACGTCGAACGAGAACAGCAGATGCTGGCCGGAGACCCAGGCGGCGAAGGCGACGCCCACATACAGGCCGATCTTGGTCTTGTTGACCGGGACGCCGACCGCGCGGGCCGCGTCGGCGCCGCCGCCGACCGCGAAGATCCAGTTGCCGAATCGGGTACGCAGCAGAATCCAGGTGGCCAGCGCGACCAGTGCGAACCACCACAGGATGGTCACCTTAAGCGTGACGTCGCCGAGGGTGAGCTGGGAGGCGAAGAGCTTCTTCGCCGAGGCGAAGCCCTCCATGTCGCCGATGGACTTGGTCGAGACCGTGCCGCTGATCAGCTTGGTGAAGCCGAGGTTGAGGCCGGTCAGCATCAGAAACGTACCGAGCGTGATGATGAAGCTTGGAAGTTTCGTACGGGTCAGCATGAAGCCGTTGAACACCCCGACCGCGAGCGTCACCAGCAGCGAGACGAAGATGCCGGCCCAGACGTTCGCCGTCATCTGGTAGCTGAACATCGCGGAGATCAGCGCGGAGCTGGTCACCAGGACGCCGGCCGAGAGGTCGAACTCGCCGCCGATCATCAGCAGCGCGACCGGCACGGCCATGATGCCGAGGGTCGACGCCGCGTACAGGACGGTGGAGAGGCTGGATGCCCGCAGGAACGAGTCCGCCACGATCGAGAAGAAGATGAAGACCGCGGCGGCGCCGACGACCGAGCCCAGCTCGGGCCGGCCCATCAGCTTGCGCAACGGCGAGGTGCGCAGCAGCCGCTCGTCACCCTTGTCGGGCTGCCGGGTGCCGGCAGGTGGTGCGGTCGCACTCATCGGGTCCCCCGCTCTGTGTATTCCTCCAGCTCTGCGGCGTCCGTCTTGGTGATGATCTGCGGTCCGGTGAGGACGGGCCGCCCGCCGCCGAGCACATCGGCGTTGTACTTGTAGAGCCACAGCAGGTCCACGGCCTGATACCCCTGGAGGTACGGCTGCTGGTCCACGGCGAAGCCGAGCGTCCCGGCCTTCAGACCGGCGGCGACCTTGGCGTTCAGGTCGAAGGTGTCCACCTCGGCCTTGCTCTCCGCGGTCTTCCTCGCCTGCACGGCGGCGTCCGCGAACGGCGCGCCGAGCGTGACGACGGAGTCGATGGAGCGGTCCGACTGGAGCTTCGCCTCGATGGACGCCTGTACGTCGGGCATGTTGGTGCCGTCGACGTACAGGTTCTGCAGTTCCCCGCCGAACGTCTTCTTCGCACCGGCGCAGCGCTGCTCATGGCCGACGTTGCCCTGCTCGTGCAGCACGCACAGGGCCTTCTTCCTGCCCCGCTTGTCGAGTTCGTCGCCGACGGCCTCGCCGGCGATCGTCTCGTCCTGGCCGATATGGGTGAGCGCGCCGTACGCCTTGGACTGCTCGGAGCCCGAGTTGACGGTGATCACCGGGATGCCGGCCTTCTCCGCCTCGGCGATGACGCCCTTCATGGCGTCGGGCTTGGCGAGCGAGACGATCAGTCCGTTGACCTTCTTGTCGATGGCCGCCTGGACGAGCTGGGCCTGCTGCTGGCCCTCGTCGCTGTGCGAGTACAGGAAGTTGATGTTGTCCTTGGCCGCGGCCTGCTCGGCGCCGCTCTGGACGATGTCCCAGAAGGTGTCGCCGTCGCCCGAGTGGGTCACCATGGCGAAGGTCCAGCGGGGGGTGGTGACGGCGGACTTGCCGGCCGCGGCCTGGGCCTTGCGGGCGTCCTCCGCGCGCTTGCCGCCCGTGCTGCTGCATCCCGCGAGGGAGGCTCCCAGTACCGCTGCCAGCACCGCGCCGAGCGCGCGTACCCCTGTCCTTGCCCTAGCCACGACGCCGTGCCCTTCTTGCCGTACTCGCTGTACTTCTCGGTGCGGCCGGGAGTCGTCACAGCTCTCCCCGGCCGCCCAAGTATGTGTCACAGCAGGTCGGCGGGTGGGCATCGGGTACGCCGGGTACGTCATCGGGTGCCGTCGGCGGTCAGCTTCTCCAGCGCCGGCACGTCCTTCTCGGTGACGAGGGCCGGGCCGGTGAGGATCGGCTTGCCGCCGCCGATCACATTGCCGTTGGTCTTGTTGAGCCAGAGCTCGTCGATGGCAAGGTAGCCCTGGAGGTAGGGCTGCTGGTCCACGGCGAAGCCGATCTCGCCGGCCTTGAGCTGCTTGACCACCTCGGCGTTGAGGTCGAAGGTGTTGACCTCGGCGCTGGAGCCCGCGCCCTCCTTGGCCTTGACGGAGGCGGCGGCGAAGGGTGCGCCGAGCGTGACGACGGCGTCGATGTCCTTCGCGCTCTGCAGCTTCGCCTCGATGGAGGAAGTGGATGCGGGCATGTTGGTGCCCTCCACGTTGAGGTTCTCGACGGTGCCCTTGAACGTCTTCTTCACACCGGCGCAGCGGGCTTCGAGCGAGACATTGCCCTGCTCGTGGATGACGCAGATGGCCTTCTTCTTGCCGCGCTTGTTGAGCTCCTCGCCGACCGCCTCGCCGGCCACCGTCTCGTCCTGACCGATGTGGCTGAGTGCGCCGACCTCCTTGGAGAACTCGGCGCCGGAGTTGATCGTGACGACGGGTATGCCGGCCGCGACGGCCTTCTTGACGACGTCCTTGACGGCTTCCGGCTTGGCGAGGGTGACGATGATGCCGTTGACCTTCTGGTCGATGTAGGTCTGGATGAGCTGAGCCTGTTCCTTGCCCTCCTTGTTGGCGGCGTAGAGGAACTCGACGTTGTCCTTGCGGGCCGCGACCTTGGCGCCGCTCTGGACGATGTCCCAGAAGGTGTCGCCCTCGCCGGAGTGCGTCACCATCGCGATCTTCAGCCGTTGGGTGGTGGCGGGCTCGCCGCCGCCTTTGGAGGGGCTGTCCTTCGCCTCCTTGCCACCGGAACTGCTGCATCCGGCGACGACGACCAGGGCACATGCGGCGAGCAGCGCTGCTGCCCTGCGGGTGGTACGCATGGTGGATCCGCCTTCTCTCCCGGCCGCCCGGTTGCGGCTGGGTGAGTTTTTACGGCGGTCGAGGGACCCAGTCAAGACTTTGTCCGAACATTCTTACGCGAATGACATTCTTACGTGACCCCACGGCGCGGCGGTCCGGGTCGCGGCCGGGCCACGGCTACGGCTACGGCTACGGCCGGACGAGCAGCTGGAACTCGAAGGCGTAGCGCGAGGCGCGGTAGATGTGCGAGCCGAACTCGACCGCGCGGCCGGTGTCGTCGAAGGTGGTGCGCTCCATCGTCAGCACCGGAGCGCCGGTCACCTCGGTGAGCAGTTCGGCCTCCATGGCGGTGGCGGCCCGCGCCCCTACCGACTGGCGGGCGCTGTGCAGGGTGATCCCCGCGGCCCGCATCATCCGGTACAGGCCGGTGGCCTCAAGACGTTCGGTGTCGCAGTCGAAGAGGCCCGCGGGCAGATGGTTGCGCAGCCTGGCCATCGGCTCGCCATGGGCGTACCGCAGCCGCTCGACGAGCTGGACGTCGCTGCCCTCCGCCACACCTAGGGCGGCCGCGACCTCCGCACTCGCAGGCTCGATGGCGTTGCGCAGCACGATGGTGGCCGGGCGTTGGCCGGCCGCCTCGAGATCGTCGTACAGGCTGCTGAGCTCCAGCGGGCGCTTGACCTGGCTGTGCACGACCTGGGTGCCGACGCCGCGGCGGCGGACCAGCAGGCCCTTGTCGACGAGGGACTGGATGGCCTGGCGGACGGTCGGGCGGGACAGGCCGAGCCTGCCCGCCAGCTCGATCTCGTTGCCGAGCAGGCTGCCGGGGGTGAGGGTCCCTCTCTCGATGGCCGCTTCCAGCTGTTGCGACAGCTGGAAGTAGAGCGGGACCGGGCTGGTGCGGTCCACGCTCAGCTGGAGAGACAGAGACGGGTCCGTCACGTGTCTGGGCTGCTTGGGCACGGAGCGAGAGTAGTCGCAGGGAATGTTGACGGGAAGTCGTGAAGTTCGGTTGTCAGGACAAAGTCTTGACAGGGAGGCGGCCCCCCGCCACCTTTGGGCCATGCGCATCGGACTCATCGGAACGGGACGTATCGGTACCTTTCACTCGGGCGTGCTCAGCCGCCACCGGGAGGTGGGTTCGCTGGTCGTGGCGGACGCCGACCCGGCACGGGCGGCCGAGGTCGCCGAGCGCACTGGGTCCACGGCCGCGCCCAGCGCGGACGAGATCTTCGCCTGGGGCGTGGACGCCGTGGTGATCGCCTCCGCCACCGCCGCCCACGCCGAACTCATCGCCCGCGCCGCCCGCGCCGGGCTCCCCGCCTTCTGCGAGAAGCCGATCGCCCTGGATCTGCCGGGCACGCTCGCCGCGCTGCGCGAGGTCGAGTCGGCGGGCACCCTGCTGCAACTGGGCTTCATGCGCCGTTTCGACGCCGGGTACACCGCGGCCCGTGAGCTGGTGCGCTCCGGGCGGCTCGGCCGGCTGCACACCGTACGGGCCATCACCTCCGACCCGGCCCCGCCGCCAGCCGCGTATCTGCCGCTCTCCGGCGGCCTGTACCGGGACTGCCTGGTCCATGACTTCGACATCCTGCGCTGGGTGACCGGGCGCGAGGTGGTCGAGGTGTACGCGACCGGCTCGGACGCGGGCCCGGCGATGTTCCGCGACGCGGGCGACGTCGACACGGCGGCCGCGCTGCTCACGCTGGACGACGGCACGCTGGCCACGGCGACGGCCACCCGGTGCAACGGCGCGGGTTACGACGTACGGATGGAACTCGCGGGCGAGCTCGACCAGGTCGCGGTCGGCCTGGACGACCGTACGCCGATCACCTCGACCGAGCCGCAGGGCCCGCCGCCGGCCACCAAGCCATGGCCCGGGTTCCTGGAGCGGTTCGCCCCCGCGTACGAGGCGGAGCTGGACACTTTCGTCCGGGTGGTGCAGGGCGAGGCCGAGAACCCCTGCGACGGCCGCGAGGCGCTGACGGCGCTGCGGATCGCGGAGGCGTGCGAGCTGTCCCGGCGGGAGCACAGGCCGGTTCGGCTGGAGGAGATCCCGGCAGACTGACTCCTGGGGCGTTCTCAGGACTGTTGCGCGGACGGTGCGGACAGTACGGTGCCCTGCGCGACGGCGCAGAGCGTCTCGTCGCCGTCGGCGTTCACGGTGAAGAGATCGCAACGGGCAACGGCCTGACGGCGGCCGCTGTGCACGACGGACGCCCGGGCCACCAGTGTCACGCCGGTGGCCGGGCGGATGTACTGGACGGAGAAGCCGCCGGTCAGCACGGCGGGACCGAGCGTCGTACCGGCGGCGAAGGTGATCGAGTTGTCGGCGGCGTACGCGATCACTCCCCCGTGCAGATAGCCGTTCTGCTGGAGCAGTTCTTCCCGGACGTCGACTTCGAGCACGGCCTGTCCATTGCCGAACGCGGTGATCCGCGCCCCCAGCAGACGGCTGAACGGCTGGCTGTCGAGGACCTTCTGGGCCATCGCGAGGTCAAGTCCCGGCACGGTGCGGCTCCTTGGACGGTCGGTGAAGGGGGTCAGCGGGGTCGCGGTCGGGGCTACCAGCTCACCGGGAGCCTGCGCACACCGCGCATCAGCAGCCCCGGCAGCCAGTCGAGCGGGCCCTCGGACGGGTCGAGTGCGAGGTCCGGGCAGCGTTCCAGGAGGGTGCGGACCGCGATCCGGGCCTCCATGCGGGCGAGCGGCGCGCCCAGGCAGAAGTGGATGCCGTGCCCGAAGGCGAGATGGCCCCGGGTGTCCCGGTGGATGTCGAAGCTGTCCGGGGCCGGGTAGCGGGACGGGTCGCGGTCGCCCGCGGCCAGACCGACCAGCACCGTCGCCCCGGCCGGGATCACCTGGTCGCCCACGGGGACCGGCTCGGAGGCGAAGCGGGTGGTGGCGTTCTCCACCGGGCCGTCGTAGCGGAGCATCTCCTCGACCGCTCCGTCGAGCAGCCCGAAGTCCGCGCGCAGATCGGCCAGTTGGGCGGGGTGGGTGAGCAGGGCCCGTACCCCGTTGGAGATCAGATTGACGGTCGTCTCATGGCCGGCGATCAGCAGCAGATAGGCGAGTGCGCGCAGTTCGGCGGCCGAGAGCCGGTCGTCGTCCTCCGCGCGGGTGCGGATGAGGGCGGAGAGCAGATCGTCGGCGGGACCGGCGCAGCGCTTGTCCTCGATCAGCTCGTCCAGGTACGCGGCCAGTCCACGGATGGCGTCCTCCTCGGCCCCCGCTCCGGTCGGGGCCACGACCTCGTTGGACCACTTGCGGAACGCGTCGCGGTCGGCGGCCGGGACTCCGAGCAGCTCGCAGATGACGATGATCGGCAGCGGGAAGGCCAGCGCGTCCACCAGATCGCCGTGCCCGGCCGGCAGCATCTCGTCGAGCAGCTCGTCGGTGATCTGCTGGATGCGCGGACGCAGGCTCTCCACCCGGCGCCCGGTGAATTCACGGGCCACCAGCTTGCGCAGCCTCGTGTGGTCGGGCGGGTCCAGGACCAGCAGATTCGGGCCGACGACCTCTTCGTCGAGCATCATCGTGCCGACCGTGGCAGGCGATTTGGACAGCCGCGGGTCGGCGAGCGCGGCCCGCGCCTCCTCATGACCGACGATCAGCCAGAACTGCTCGCCGCCCGCCATTCGCACCTCGTGGACGGGTCCCGACTCGCGCAGTCGCGCATAGTACGGATACGGGTTCGCGGTGAAGTCCGCTCCGTACTCCCCCAGATCGACAGTCGTCATCACCCCAGCCTACGTGGGCCCTCCTCGTCGAGCAGGCCCGCGTCATGCGCCAACAGAGCGATCTGGACACGGTTGTTGAGGTCCAGTTTGGCCAGGATGCGGGAGACATGGGCCTTCACGGGCACGCTCATATAGAGGGTCGCGGCGATCTCCGCGTTGGACTGGCGAGCGTGGGCTGCGGCCGGTCGGCCCCGTCGCCGTCGCCGGGTGCGCGCAGCACGCCGATGATCTCGCGCAGGTCCTGGAGCGCCTCGTGCGCGCTGTCGCGGATCACTCCGGCGGCCCGGGCGACTTCGGCCGGTGGCGCGTCCGGCCGGAATTCGAGGGCGCCCGCGTGGACGCTGAGGAGGGTCAGCCGGTGGGCGAGCACATCGTGCATCTCGCGGGCGATGGCCTCGCGGGCGAGCCGCTGGGCGTGCTCGGCGCGCAGCTCGGCCTCGGTCTCGGCCCGCCGGGCGCGCTCGCGCAGCGCGACGACGAGCTGGCGTTGGGCGCGTACGAGCATGCCCCAGCCGATCACCAGCAGGATGAGGATCACGCTGGTGACGAGCGAGGCCAGGTAGGACATGGTCGGATCGGGGCGGACGGCGGCGGCGACGGCCGAGCCCGCGAAGGCGAGGGCCCCGACGACCGCGACGGGCTTGAAGGGGCGGTGCACGGCGAGGCTGAACAGAGCCACCAGCATCGCGCCGGCGGCGACCGGCGACAGCACGGACACGACGAGCAGGGTGATGGCGAGCCCGAGCGGCGCGCGCCGCCGCGCCCACAGCGCACAGCAAGCCGCGGCGCCCACCAGCTGATCGGCGAAGACGACGAGTTCGGAGTTGCCCGCCTGTTGGCCGGCCTCGGAGGCGAGCAGGCCGACGATGGCGGCGAGGACGAACGCGAGGGTGTCGACGACCCAGTCGCGTACGGTACGGCGCGGCCTGGTCCTGCCCCGGCCGCCGCCATCGCCGGGGCGGTCCGGGTCCAGGGGATCGGACATGGCTGAGGGCAGCAGCCAGGGGTACTCCGTGCGCGTCATATCGATAAATCTACGCAGGTGGGAGCCCCGCGGTGGCCGCCTGGACGAGGGAAGCTACCAAAGTCGCGCAGGCTCAGACTTTCGGCGTGCGCACCGCATGCCGACGGCCGACGCGGGCTCCGCCGCGTCCCCGCGAGGCTCGCCGCATGAGGAAAATCTTCGAGGCGGTCGGCTTCGTCCTGATGGTCTGGGGCGTGGCCGGTCTGGTCCATGAGTTCACCGGCTGGTTCCGCATCTGGGTGGTGGTGCGGTACCTGGACTTCCTCGACGGCTACGAGATCTTCGCGAACATCGTGCTGGCGGTGCTGGGACTCGCGCTGCTGGTGGCCTCGGACCGCGGCGGCAATCGCGTCTAGGCACCGGGGCCGGTTTCAACCGGTGAGGATGGCGATGCGGCCGGACCAGGTCGGGTCGTTGAGCTGCGAGAGCATGAAGTGGGCGACGTCCGCTCGGCTGATGCGGGGCATGCCCTTGAAGTCGAAACGCTCACCGACGCGGTAGGCGCCGGTGAAGGGCTGGTTGGTCAGCGTCACCGGGTAGACGAGCGTCACGTCGAGGGCTCTGGCGAGGAGCTTGCGGTCCGCCTGCTCCTTGTCGGCGAAGAGCTTCCTCAGCATGGTGCGGTAGAAGAGCCGCTGCGGCAGCGAGGCTTGCGCGTAGGTCCGGCCGACGCCGAAGGCGGAGAGGAAGATCAGGCGGCCGACTCCCGCTTCATGCAGGGCGGGGATGATCGCGTCCACGGTCCGGCCGACGATGTCGGACGTCAGGCTCTTCCCCGATCCCATCGTGCTCAGTACCGCGTCCTGGCCCACAGCGGCTTTGGCGACCTCCTGTCCGTCGGTGACATCACCGACAAGCACGGTCAGCCGGTCGTCGGGCTGCGAAAGCTTTTCCGGACTGCGGACGAGCGCGGTGACGTGATGGCCCTCGTCGACGGCCTGGGCGGCCACTTGCAGGCCGGTGGGCCCGGTCGCGCCGAGAAGCAGGAGTTTCATGTCGGACTCCCGACCCGGTACAGGTCAACCCATCTGCGCTTTGACGTGATCGACCACGTCGTTGAACTCCTTGGTCGGTGAGAAGTCGATGTACTCGCAGTCCTCGAGCGCTTCCGGGACATGACCCGGCGGCCAGTAGAAGGCCTGTCCTGCTTCGTAGATCTCGTCGCCGTGCTGCGTCCGCATCTTCAGCCGCCCCTTGAACAGGTAACCCCAGTGGGGGCAGGGACAAAGATCCTCGGGCATGCCCTTCATCGCAGGCCCCATGTCCGTGCCCTGGGGAAACCGCACAAAGGCGACGGTCATCTCTCCCCCCACGTCCTGCATCCGCAGCTCCACACCGCCCCCTTCGATCGCGATGGGAGTGTCGTTCCGTGTCGTCGCCGTCATGACTGCGCTCCTCCTTCTCCGGCTTCACCGGCTGCTCCGGCTTCACCGGCTTCACCGGCTTCACCGGCTTCACCGGCTTCACCGGCTGCTCCGGCTGCTCCGGTCTGCTGGCCCCCGGGAAAGCTCCCTCTCCTCCAGCCTGTGCCCGACGGCTGCGGTGCGCGACATCTGGGTCACTTCCGGTCGGCGGCCTCGGTCAGCCGGGCGACCTCCGCCGCGTGCTCGCTCATGCGGTTGCTGACGCTGCCCCCCGTGTAGAGCGCGGCCCCGACGACGGAGACCGGCACGGACAGCCCGATGACCCCGAGGAGTTCGGGCCAGTCCCGCTCCGCCGTGCACTTCGAGCCGTTCCCGGCCCCCCTGTTGGCGGTGGACTGGTCCGTGAAGAGCCGCGCCTCGCACTCCGTATCGCCGTACTTGCCCTCGATCTCGTACGGCATGAGCAGCAGCACGGCGAACCACACCCACAGCAACGCGGCGACCGAGAGCAGACCGAAGCCCCAGCTCTGGGCGCGCTTGGCACGCTCGCGGAACTCCATGTCGTACGTCAATGATCGCATGGCGCACGAACCTAGCAAGCGGTCCGGCCGTCCGCGCGGCGGCCCAGCAGCATCAGCTTGAGTGCTACGCGCCTTCGTCGAGCTCGTACGTGCCGTACTGGGGGCGGCCCTCCAGCTCGTACGTGTGGATGGCCACGCCGGTGCCCGTGGTGCGCGATGCGGCATGCCGGAACGCGGTGGGAACCGCGCCGTCCGCGAAGAAACGACGGCCCTTTCCCAGCACGACGGGGAAGACGAGCAGGTTGAGCGTGTCGATCAGGTCGTGCTTCATAAGGGACTGGGCAAGGCCGCCGCTGCCGTGGATCTGCAGCTCCCCGTCCGTGCGCTCCTTGATCGCGGCGACCTCTTTGACGAGGTCGCCGCCGATGACGGTGGTGCCCTCCCAGTCGGCCTCGTCGAGCGTGGTCGACGCGACGTACTTCGGCAGGGTGTTGAGCCGCGAAGCGACCGGGTCGTCGGGGTCGGTCACCTTGGGCCAGTAGCCGGCGAAGATCTCGTACGTACGGCGGCCGAGCAGGAAGGCGCCGGCCCGGTCGAAGACCTCGGTGATGAACCGGCCGAAGTCCTCGTCTCCGTACGGTACGGACCAGCCACCGAGGTCGAAGCCGTCGCTGGGATCCTCGTTCGGACCGCCGGGGGCCTGCATCACGCCGTCGAGCGTGACAAAAGTGGTGATCGAGAGCTGTGCCATGGCAGTTGCCTGCTTTCGGAAGTGCTTTCGGGAGTGCGGTGCTGGAGTTCGGTATTCCGGTCCATCAGCTCAGACCTAGCCCGCGCCGGGAATTCATCGGTCGGGCCGGGCTGTGGGTGGAGGGACACACACGGATTCAACGTCCGTTTGCCGCCAGACCCGAGGAGGCGGGGCCGCTTTCCTTGAAGTCGTAACCACTACTGACATAAGGGGTACGGATGTCCAGGACGGCTTTGGTGACCGGTGGCAGCCGCGGCATAGGGGCGGCGATCGCGCTGCAGATGGCACAGGAGGGGGTCGATGTGGCGATCACCTATGTGCGGGACGAGGAGGCCGCCCAGGAGGTGGTCCGCAAGATCGAGGCGGCAGGGCGGCGAGGCCTCGCGCTGCGCTCCGACGCGGCGGACGCGGAGGCGGCCCGCGCGGTCGTCGGCCAGGTCGTGGACCGGCTCGGAAGCATCGACATCCTGGTCAACAACGCGGGCGTCGGGCGGCTCGGTCCGGTCGAAAGCCTCGCGCCGGCAGATGTGGACGAGGTACTCGACGTGAATGTGCGGGCGGTGTTCCTCGTCTCGCAGGCGGCGGCAGCGCGGATGGGTCGCGGCGGGCGAATCATCTCCATCGGCAGCTGCATGACGAAGTACGTACCGGGCCCGGGCGGCACGCTCTACGCGATGAGCAAGGCCGCGCTGACGGGTCTGACCAAGGCGCTGGCCCGGGAGCTGGGCAGCCGCGGAATCACGGCGAACCTGGTCCACCCGGGCCCGATCGACACGGCCATGAACCCGGCGGACGGCCCGTACGCCGAGCCGCAGAAGGCGGGGACGGCGCTGGGGCGCTTCGGCAGCGCCTCCGAAGTCGCCTCCATGGTGGCGTACTTGGCGAGCGACGAGGCGGCGTACGTGACGGGCGCGGAACTGTCGGTGGACGGCGGCCACGCGGCGTAACGCCTGCGGCGGCCTGTTCCCCACCCCGCCCCTTCCCGCTGTATCGATTTGCGGCTCCGCCGCGTGGGGGGCAAGCCCCCAGACCCCGGTACGCCCTTCGGGCGTTGTCCTCAATCGCCGGACGGGCTTGAAGTTCCGCCCGTCCGGCCGGAACTTGAGCCCGCCCGGACAAATCAAGCCCCTCCGGCGATTGAGGAGCGGGGTTCGGGGCGGAGCCCCGGTCGGGCCGAATGTTCAGCCCCGCCGGCGATTGAGGCGCGGGGTCCGGGGCGGAGCCCCAGTTCAGGGAAACGGGCGGGGTGGGGGAAAACCCCCGGGTCAGCCGCCCAGCTCCTGGTGACGCGCCACCAGGCGACCCGCCCCCTCCTCCGTCAGAGAACCAAAGACCCGCAGCCGCGAAATCCCGCCATCCGGATAGATGTCCACCCGCACATGCGTCCCCACCGCCACCGCACCCAGCACAAAGCGATGATTCGTGTCCGGCTGCAGACGCGTCCGCGGCAGAATCTCCGCCCACTCCCCCTTCTCACCGTCGCGGAGCGAAACCGCCGCCCACCCCGCGCTGTTGCCCTTCAGATACGCCGTATCGATCTCCACCGCGCGGATCTCGGACTGCTCCACCAGCTGGTAGCGGATCCAGTCGTTGCCCTTGTCCCGGCGGCGGCGGGTCTCCCAGCCGTCGTCCATCTTGCGGGAGCGGCCCGGCTGGATGGTGTTGGTGGCCGGGGAGTAGAAGCGGTCGGAGGCGTCCTCGACCTGGCCGCCGTTCTCCAGCGCGACGACGTCGAACGTGCCGAGCGCACCGAGCCACGCCGGGTCGGGCGCGACCTCGCCGTAGACCCGCAGGCGGGCGATGCCGCCGTCGGGGTGCTGGTTGACGCGCAGATGCGTGAAGCGCTGCTCGACGTCGACCGCGAAGCCGTTCGCCGCATGGCCGCCGATGGCCGTACGGGGGACGAGCGTTGTCCACTTCACGTCGCCGCCGATCAGGTCCTCGGGCGACGGGGACCCCGGCACCGATGCCGCCTCGACCGACACCGCCTGCGGGTAGTTGCCGCGGAAGTGGGCGGTGTCGATGACGATGCCGCGTACGACACCGGGCGCGCCGAGCCGTACGAGCGCCCAGTCATGATCGTCTTCGGTCGGGTGGGGCTGCGCGGCGCTCACACCGCGGCGACGGCGGGTCTCCCAACCGTCCATGATCTTGCCCTTGTGGCCGAAGTGCTCCGGGTCGAACTCCGCGGCCTCGGGCTTCAGCATGTTCTCGCGCTCGGCGAAGAACTCGTCGTTGGCGGCGATGACGCCCGCGCCGAGCCGCCGGTCGGCGAGGTCGGCGTAGTGGACGAACGGAAAGTCGGCCGTGCGGTAGTCGGCGTACGGGTCGCCGCCGCCGAACGGGCGGGCGTCACCGGTGAAGGAAGGGATGGACACGATCAGTTGTTCCTTTCGAGCAGCCGGCCGGTCGGCTCGGCCAGGGTGCCGTTCTCCACGATGCGTTCGCCGCGCAGCCACGTCGACCTGACGACTCCGTGCAGGGTCTTGCCCGCATACGCCGTCACCTGGTTGCGGTGGTGGAGTTCGGCCGGGTCGACGGTGAAGGTCTCGTCGGGCGCGAGGACCGCGAAGTCGGCGTCGCGGCCGGCTTCGATGGCGCCCTTCTGATCCAGTCCGGCGAGCCGCGCGGGGGCCGCGGACATCCAGCGGACGACGTCTTCGAGGGTGCGCCCGCGCTTGCGGGCCTCGGTCCAGATCGCGGGCAGGCCCAGCTGGAGGGAGGAGATGCCGCCCCAGGCGGAGGCGAAGTCGGGGGTTTTCAGCTCGGTGGTGCAGGGCGAGTGGTCGGAGACGATGCAGTCGATGGTGCCGTCGGCGAGGCCTTGCCAGAGGGCGTCCTGGTTCTCGGCCTCGCGGATCGGCGGGCAGCACTTGAACTCCGTTGCCCCGTCCGGGACTTCCTCGGCCGTGAGGGTGAGGAAGTGCGGACAGGACTCAACAGTGATCTCGACGCCCTCGCGCTTGGCGGCCGCGATCAGCGGCAGCGCGTCGGAGGAGGACAGATGCAGTACGTGCACACGGGCGCCCTGGCGCCTGGCGTGCGCGATCAGGCCTTCGATCGCGGTGTTCTCGGCGTCGCGCGGCCGGGACGCGAGGAAGTCGGCGTACTTCGGTCCTGACTCCTGTGGCGCCGCGGCCAGGTGGTGCGGGTCCTCGGCGTGCACGATCAGCAGTCCGCCGAAGCCGGCGATCTCGGCCATCGACCGGGCGAGTTGGTCCTGGTCGAGCTCGGGGAACTCCTCGACGCCGGACGGCGAGAGGAAGCACTTGAAGCCGAAGACCCCCGCGTCGTACAACGGCCGAAGGTCCTTCACATTGGACGGGATCGCGCCGCCCCAGAAGCCGGTGTCGACGTGCGCCTTGGGCCGCGCCACGTCCTGCTTGGTACGGAGGTTGCCGACTGTGGTGGTCGGCGGGAGGGAGTTGAGGGGCATGTCGAGCAGAGTGGTGATACCCCCGGCCGCGGCCGCGCGGGTGGCGGTCCAAAAGCCCTCCCACTCGGTGCGGCCGGGGTCGTTCACATGGACATGGGTGTCGACGAGTCCGGGGAGTACGACATCGTCCCCGAAGTCCTCGAGCCGGGCGCCAGCCGGCACCTCGGCGTCGTAAGACAGCACCGCCGTGATCTTCCCGGCGGCGACGGCGACGGATGCGGCGCGTGTCCCCTCCGGGGTGATCACGCGCGTCGAGCGCAGTACCAGGTTCACGTCCATATCGGACACCCGTGCCCCTCACTTCCGTTCCGTACACGAATTCGCACAGCAAAATTCAACGAACTGTTGAAGAAGTCTTCACTCCGGAGTCCGGCCCGTCAAGACCCTTCCTGGGCGGCCGCCCTTGATGATCACGCTTGGATATTTCCACAAAGTGAAACTGGAATTTCATGAGGCAGAAGGTAGCTTTGGACAAGGGGCCATCGAGAGATCGCCGAAGGTGACCGCCGACACACGGACAAACGCCCCCTGACCGGCAAAGACGCCTTTGACCAGAGCGATGTGCCGCCCGCAGCCGCCCGGTAGGCTGCTGACTTGCCTGCCTGCCCGAAAGGACCCGCCCACGTGCCGACGTCCAGCGCCAGCGCCACCGACGCCGCCAAGACCGCTCACAGCGGTGGCGTGCAGTCCCTGGAGCGCGCCTTCGACCTGCTCGAAAGAATGGCCGACGCCGGTGGCGAGGTCGGGCTGAGCGAGCTCTCCGCCAGCAGCGGCCTGCCGCTGCCCACGATCCACCGGCTGATGCGCACGCTCGTGGCCTGCGGTTACGTACGCCAGCAGCCCAATCGCCGCTATGCGCTCGGCCCCCGGCTGATCCGCCTGGGCGAGTCCGCGTCCCGGCTGCTCGGCACCTGGGCCCGGCCCTACCTCGCCCGCCTGGTCGAGGAGACCGGCGAGACGGCGAACATGGCACTGCTCGACGGCGACGAGATCGTGTACGTCGCGCAGGTGCCGTCCAAGCACTCCATGCGGATGTTCACCGAGGTCGGCCGGCGGGTGCTGCCGCACTCCACGGGCGTGGGCAAGGCGCTGCTCGCACACACCCCGCCGGACGAGGTGCGGGCGCTGCTCGCCAGGACCGGCATGCCCGCCGCCACGGAGAAGACGATCACGACGCCCGAGGGCTTCCTCGACGCGCTCGAGCAGGTGCGGCGCACCGGCTATGCGGTGGACGACAACGAGCAGGAGATCGGGGTTCGCTGCCTCGCCGTCTCGGTGCCCAACTCCCCCACGGCGGCGGCGGTTTCGATCTCGGGCCCGGCGGGCCGGGTCACCGAGGCGGCCACCGAGAAGATCGTCCCGATCCTCCAGGAAGTCGCCCAGGACCTCTCGGCGGCGTTGGCGAACCCGTCCGCGCAGGGCTGACGCCCAAGAACAGCAGACCGCGCCGGCGACCCATGGTCGCCGGCGCAGGTGCGTTCAGACCGTGGCATCCTGAGCGTCCTGCGAGCGATCCGCTTCCACCAGCGTGCGCGCCGCCTCCCGGGCCCGCCCCGCCGTCGCGCTGTTCCCGGAGATCGCGGCCGTCACCGTCGCACCTTCCACGAGCAGGAGGAGCGGCTCGGCCAGCCCGGCGGAGAGGCCCGCCGAAGCCACCAGGCCCGCCAGATACCGCCGCAGCGCATCGACATGATCGCGGGCGGCGGTCGCGACCCCTTCCGATGTGGCTCCCAGCTCCCCGAAGGAGTTGACGAACGCACAACCACGGAAGTCGGGCTCATCGAACCACGACTCCAGCCAGTCGAAGACCGCCAGGATCTTGTTCTCCTCGGCGGGCCGGGCGTCGACATAGCTCGCCAGCGATGCCCGCCAGCGCGCGTCGCGGCGGCGCAGATAGGCCTCCACCAGGCGCTCCTTGGAGGGGAAGAGCTGGTAGAGGCGCTTGAGTGACACCCCCGACTCGTTCCGGATCTCGTCCATGCCGACCGTCTGCAGTCCCCGCCCGTAGAGGAGCGACTCGGCTGCGTCGAGGACGCGGACCTCCAGTGCTGCGGCTTCCATGCCAACCCTCGCCTTGCGTGAGAATCACCGTTCTCCTACGCTACTGCACACCGGGGAGAACGCACGTTCTCCCGCTGTCGATGGGAGAGTCATGACCGCCACGAGGCCGCCGTTCCCGCCCTTCACCGCCGAGACCGCGCTGCAGAAAGTCAGGGCCGCCGAGGACGCGTGGAACAGCCGGGACCCCGAGCGGGTCGCCCTCGGCTACACCGAGGACTCCGAGTGGCGCAACCGCGATGTGTTCCTCTGTGGGCACGCGGAGATCGTGGAGTTCCTGCGCGAGAAGTGGCTGTACGAGCTGGACTACCGCCTGCGCAAGGAGCTGTGGGCATTCACCGACAACCGCATCGCCGTCCGTTTCGAATACGAGTGGCGCAACGACGAGGACCGGTGGTTCCGCAGTTACGGCAACGAGAACTGGGAGTTCGACGAGAAGGGACTGATGCGACGCCGGTACGCGAGCATCAACGACTTCCCCATCGCCGCGGACGAACGGCGCATCGCACTCTGAGGACAATGAATCAAGCCCGTTGGGGGTCCCCCCGGACGAAGTCTGGGGGGAGATTGAGGACGAATCGGCTGCCGGACTGGCGGCCCGTCACTCGGCAGTCAAACCCGCCGCTGCGGCGGCACCTCGCCGAACAGGTCCACCGCGTTTCGCAGCACCATCAGCGCGGGCCCGAGCGCGCTCACCGAGCCGATCGCGCCCGCGATCAGCAGCAGCGAGCGGCGCATCCGCGGGATTTCGGGGTCGTCGGCCGCCACCATCGCCGCCAGAACGGCCAGTTCGTCCTCCGCGATGCCCCGGTCGGGGAACTCCGCCGGGTGACCGGCGAGTTCGCGGCGGAGCCGGGAGACGGCAGCGCGCAGCTCCGCCGACCTCGGGTCCTCGCCGCTCCCTGTCACCCGCGTCTGCCCCACGCTCCGCAACAAAGCTCTCCCCCTCGCACACCTTTGTGCCAGCTCGAAAACCCGTCGGTCGTCGGTCAGCCGCCCGGGGTCGCGGGCAAGTTAACGCCATCCGATGCGGTGGGCGCCACTCCGTGGACGTAATTCAGGACGTCGGCTGTACGGAGTCGATCGCACCGCGCCAGACCGTGACATCAACGGTGATGTAGTGACTGGGATCCCCTTCGGGCGACCTCCCCTGGTAGGTCACCAGGCCCACGTTCCCCGTCTCACTCAGCACACAGAACTTCGCGCCCTTCGACAGGTTCTCGATCTTGAGTGTGGTGGCGAACCGGGTCTCGCTCCGGCAGGTCGCCAGGTCGGCGTTCTGGCCGGTGCGCAGCAGGACCAGCTTCGCGTTCTTGGCATCGATCGAGCCGAGGTAGTACTCGTGCTCGAAGTCGATGGTGTTGGCGCTGTCACCCTCAATCGGCTTGACCGGCTCGTCGCCGAGGTTGATGCCGTAGTCGTCCGTCACGTTGAGGCCGTTGTACGTCTTGGGCGTCGGATCCGCGACCGGTTCGGCGGGCTTGGAGGACTGGTCGCCGCCCGGGGTGCCGGGGTCCTGCGTGCCGTCCCCGCTCGCGTCCGGCGAGCTGCCGGCCTTGTCCTGGCCCTGCGACTCGTTGCCCTTGTCCTTGCCCGACAGAGCGAGGTACACGCCGCCGCCGGCCAGCGCACCGATCACCAGGGTGGCGACGACGGCGATGGCGAGGGTGCTGCCCTTCTTCTTCGGCGCGGCGGGTGCGAGGGGCCCGGAGACCGTTTGGTACGGCTGCGGTTGGTACGGCTGCGGGGGCCGGACGTACTGGGGTGCCGTCTGCGCGTGCGGGGTGGCATGCGCGTGCGGATAACCGTAGGTCGGCGACTGGGCCGGCGGGCCGAAACCGGGCGGCGGGGTCGCCGGGGTGGACGCCGTCGTGGGCGGCGGAACCGGAGCGGGCGACTGCATCTGGGCCTGGCCGGCGGTCTGGGTGGGCGCGTAGTGGGGCGGCTGCTGGACGGGAGCCTGAGCAGCGGCCTGCGTCGGCGGGTGGGCCGGAGGCTGCACCGGAGCCGGGGCCTGCCCGGCGGGCGGGGTCACCGGCGGCGCGGGCGCCGCCTTGCGCGTGGTGATCTCGGCGGCGACGGCGCCCGGCAGCCACTCCTCGGGCCGGCGCAGCACCGTTTCCGCATTGGCGGACTGGCAGATGGCGAGGAGGTCGGCGACAGAAGGCCGGGTCTCGGGGTCCTTCGCCAGGCAGCGGGTCACCAACTCGCTCAGCTGCTCTGGCAGTTCGGTGAGGTCGGGCTCCTCGTGCACGATCCGGTAGAGCACGCCGTGCGAAGTGCCTTCGCCGAAGGCCGCCTTGCCGGTCGCCGCGTACGCCGCTATCTGGCCGAGCGCGAAGATGTCGGTGGCCGGGGTGACCTGGCTGCCGGCCGCCTGCTCCGGGGCCATGAAGGAGGGGGTGCCGATGGTGACGCCGCTGCTGGTGAGCGAAGTCGCGTCGGCGGCCCGGGCGATACCGAAGTCGATGACGCGCGGCCCGTCCGATGCGAGCAGGACGTTGGCCGGTTTGAGGTCGCGGTGGACGATGCCCGCGCCGTGGATGACGTGCAGCGCCTCGGCGATCCCGGCGACCAGCAGCAGCACGGTCTCCACCGGCAGCTTGCCGTGCTGGATGACGGCGTCGGCGAGGGAGGGCCCGGGGACGTAAGCCGTGGCGAGCCAGGGCTGCTTGGCCTCGGGATCGGCGTCGATGACCGGCGCGGTGTAGAGGCCCTGCACGCGCTGTGCGGCCTGCACCTCCTGCGCGAAGCGGCGGCGGAATTCGGCGTCTTGGGCGAAGTCCGGCCTGATCACCTTGATGGCGACCGGGCGGCCGCCGGGCGTGTACGACAGGTACACCTTGCCCATGCCACCGGCACCGAGCCGAGCGGACAGCCGGTATCCGGCGACATTCTGCGGATCTTCTTCGCCCAGCGGCTGGAAGACCGCTCCGTCGTGCGCACGCCCACTCATCAACTCTTGTCCCCCATGGCCAACTTCAGTATCAGAGGTGCACCTTATCCAAGCGCACGCCTCGCTCTCCACGTCGGACGAGTGGCGTGACCCGGGCGGTTGCATGCCCTTGCCGACGGACCGCCACCGGCTCGGTACTTCGACCGCATATGAGGTAAGGAGTCCTTATGGCACAACCACCGAAGGAACCGATCGTCGCCGGACTGCTGCTCGCGGCGGGCGGCGGGCGACGACTCGGCGGGCGCCCGAAGGCGCTGCTCCGGCACCGGGGCCGGCCGCTGGTCGAGCACGCGGTGCGCATGCTGCGCGAGGGCGGCTGCGGACCCGTGCATGTGGTGCTGGGCGCGGCGGCCGATCGCGTACGGAAGGAGGCCGACCTCTCCGGCTGCGTACTGGTCGACAACCCGGAGTGGGAGGCAGGCATGGGCTCCTCGCTGCGCGCGGGCCTGGAGTCGCTCGACGCCACGGAGGCGGACGCGGCGCTCGTCTCTCTCGTGGACCAGCCGGGGATCGGTGCGGCGGCAGTGGCCCGCATCCGCGCCGCGTACCGCTCCCGGGATTCGCTCGCGGCCGCCGCGTACGAAGGAGAGCGCGGCCATCCGGTCCTGTTCGGCGCGCACCACTGGAAGGACATCGCGGCGAGCGCGGTAGGCGACCGCGGCGCACGCGCGTATCTGAAGGCGCACGAGTCCTCGCTCGCGCTGATCGAGTGCGGCGACATCGCAGAGGCGTACGACATCGACACGGCAGAGGATCTGACGCACCTTGAGTGAACGGCGTGGCACTCTGCGCCATGGTCTGTCGACTCAGAGAATCTCGATATCAACAAACCATTGAACTTCCACCATGAGAAAACTACTATCCACTGGTCAGAAGCGCCCGACCCCCAGACGGCGCCCGCGACCGCACCTCGGTCATGCGGCACCGAGTGCCGCGTCTGTACGCCCGGCGGCCGCCAGGCACCGCCCGCTGAAGGAAGTGACAGCTCATGTCCGCACCAGCGCCGTCCCCGCTGGCCATCGTCGAAGCCGAGCCCCTGCCCCGGCAGGAAGAGGTCCTCACCGACGCGGCCCTCGCCTTCGTGGCTGAGCTGCACCAGCGGTTCACGCCGCGGCGCGACGAGCTTCTCGCCCGTCGCTCCGAGCGCCGCGCCGAGATCGCCCGTACCTCCTCCCTGGACTTCCTCCCGGAGACCGCGGCGATCCGTGCGGACGACTCCTGGAAGGTCGCGCCGGCCCCCGCGGCACTCAATGACCGCCGGGTGGAGATCACCGGTCCGACCGACCGCAAGATGACCATCAACGCGCTGAACTCCGGCGCCAAGGTCTGGCTCGCAGACTTTGAGGACGCGTCTGCTCCCACGTGGGAGAACGTTGTCCTCGGCCAGCTCAATCTGATCGACGCCTACGAGCGGAAGATCGACTTCACCGACCCGAAGTCCGGGAAGTCGTACGCCCTGGGACCGAACGAGGAGCTCGCGACCGTCGTGATGCGCCCGCGCGGCTGGCACCTCGAGGAGCGCCACCTCCAGTTCGACGGCCGCCCGGTCCCGGGCGCGCTGGTCGACTTCGGCCTGTACTTCTTCCACAACGCCAAGCGCCTGATCGGCCTCGGCAAGGGCCCGTACTTCTACCTCCCGAAGACGGAGTCGCACCTGGAGGCCCGCCTCTGGAACGACGTCTTCGTCTTTGCCCAGGACTACATCGGCATCCCGCAGGGCACCGTCCGCGCGACCGTCCTGATCGAGACGATCACCGCGGCGTACGAGATGGAGGAGATCCTCTACGAACTCCGCGATCACGCGGCCGGCCTCAACGCGGGCCGCTGGGACTACCTCTTCTCGATCGTCAAGAACTTCCGTGACGGCGGCGAGAAGTTCGTGCTCCCGGACCGCAACGCGGTGACGATGACGGCCCCCTTCATGCGCGCGTACACCGAACTCCTCGTCCGTACGTGCCACAAGCGCGGCGCCCACGCCATCGGCGGCATGGCCGCCTTCATCCCGTCCCGGCGCGACGCCGAGGTCAACAAGGTCGCCTTCGAAAAGGTCAAGGCCGACAAGGACCGCGAGGCGGGCGACGGCTTCGACGGCTCCTGGGTCGCCCACCCGGACCTGGTCCCGATCGCGATGGCCTCCTTCGACGCGGTACTGGGCTCCAAGCCCAACCAGAAGGACCGCCTGCGCGAGGACGTCTCGGTGGCGGCCGGCGACCTCATCGCCATCGACTCACTGCACGCCAAGCCGACGTACGAGGGCCTGCGCAACGCCGTCCAGGTCGGCATCCGCTACATCGAGGCGTGGCTGCGCGGCCTGGGCGCGGTCGCGATCTTCAACCTGATGGAGGACGCGGCCACCGCGGAGATCTCCCGCTCCCAGATCTGGCAGTGGATCAACGCGGGCGTCGTCTTCGAGAACGGCGAGCTCGCCACCGCGGACCTGGCTCGCAAGGTCGCGGCGGAGGAACTGGCCGCGATCCGCGAGGAGATCGGCGAGGAGGCGTTCACGGCGGGCAACTGGCAGCAGGCGCACGATCTGCTGCTGAAGGTGGCGCTGGACGAGAACTACGAGGACTTCCTGACGCTGTCGGCGTACGAGCAACTGCGCGGCTGAATCTCTGCAATGCACTGGACGCCCCCGGTACCGCGCAGCACCGGGGGCGTTGTGCTGTCGCGAACTGCGCACGCCGCGTCTCTCGCGTGGACGGCGAGGACGTCCTCAAACGGCAGTACGTCCTCGGTCTGCCAGTCCCCCATGATTTCCAGCCCGGCACGCTGCAGCAGCTCCGTGAGCTCGACTCTCCCACCCGTCATGGGAGCCCATCCTGCCCGAATCCGGCACCGCTACTTCAGTGGCGGACGATCCCGGCCGCGCGGTCGGCCCCGTAGCCCTGATTCGGAGAGAACTACGCGGTATTCAATGCGAGTTCCGCCCATACGTCTTTGCCGGGGGCGCCGACACGGGGAGTGACGCCCCAGCGATCGGCAAGCTGGGCGACGAGGTACAGGCCGCGGCCCGACTCCTCGTCGAGGGGTGGCGGCGCCTCGAAGGCAGCGGGGGTGGGGCATCGCTCGCTGCGGGTGTCGGCGACCTCGAGGCGGAGGGTGGCCGCGGCGGTCGCGGTGAGGCGGAGGTGGAAGTCCCGGCCGGGGACGTGTCCGTGGCGCACGGCGTTCGCGGTGAGCTCGGCGGCGATGAGGGTGACCGTCTCGTTGGGGGCGGAGTCGCACGGGTAGCCCCAGTCGTCGAGCCGGTGCGATACGAGCCGGCGGCCGAGGCGGGCGCCGCGGGGGGTGGAGGTGAACTGCATGGAGAACTCGCGTGTGGGGGTGGGGGGTTGTTGGGGTGTCACGTGAGGGGTAATTGCTCGGTTCATGGCGAAAACGGTGGCGGTGCGTGCGTAGCGTTGACCAGGAGAGACTCGCTGACGGGCACGGGCTGTACGCGTCATGGGGCGGCGTGTACGCGGCTGAGAGCGTGACCGGCTCAGGGGTGGTGCGTTGGCCGCGCAGGTGTGATGCGTGGATGTCTGGGCGGGACGGTACGGGAGGTGCGGGGGTCATGGACGATCAGCAGCAGCCGGAGTACGAGTACGAGGCGGGATCGGGCATCCTGCACCTCTTCGGGCAGCAGTTGAAGCTGTGCCGGGTACGGGCGGGGCTGGAACGGCCGGAGTTCGGGTCAATGACGGGGTACTCGGCATCAACGATCGCCTCGTTCGAGCAGGGGCGCCGGATTCCGCCGCCGAGGTTCATCGACAAGGCGGACGAGGTGCTGGACGCGGGCGGGTTACTGCGGGCGAGCAAGGAGGAGGTGGCGCGGGCGCAGTACCCGGCGTTCTTCCGGGACGCGGCGCGGTTAGAAGCGCAGGCGGTTGAGCTGCACGTGTACGCAACGCATGCCGTGCCCGGGCTGTTGCAGAGCGAGGAGTACGCACGGGCGGTATTCGCCATGCGGCGCCCGCTACTGGAGGAGGAAACCGTCGTCCAGCGGGTCGCCGCTCGCCTCGCCAGACAGGAGATCTTTTCGCGGACGCCCCTGTCTACCATCAGCTTCGTCGTCGAGGAATCCGTGCTGCACCGCCCCTTGGGCGGAAGAAGTGTGATGCATGGTCAGTTGGAACAGATGCTGCTCTGCGGACAGCGTCGCAATGTCGAGCTGCAGGTGATGCTGACCGACCGCGAGGAACATGCCTGCTTGGCTGGTCCGTTCACCTTGATCGAGACGAGGGAAGGGCGGAGGATCGCGTACGTTGAGGCGCACAAGGACAGCCGTCTCTACACGGAGCGACAGCCGGTCCGGGAGATCGAGGAGCAGTACGGGATTCTCCGGGCGCAGGCGCTCACTCCGCGCGAATCGCTGGCCCTTATCGAGAAGTTGCTTGGAGAGAGATGAACGTCGAAGCGCCTGTGCAGACTGTTCCCGAGGCGGCCTGGTTCAAGAGCAGCTACAGCAGTGGCGAGGGCGGCGAATGCGTCGAGGTCGCGGCCTGCCCCGGCACCATCCACGTCCGCGACTCAAAGGACAAGGCAGGGCCAACCCTGCTCGTGGCTTCCGAGGGCTGGACAGCATTCGTGGAGTTCGCCGCGCAGGGCTGAGCCCACACAACGACGACCCCGCCACCGGAAGCGATCGGTGACGGGGCACCGTCTTGTACGCACCTGTACGTGACAGCAGCGCCCTAGCGGACCACCACCGTGCGTTGCGCGGAGAAGTCGCCCCACTTCCCGTCGGGCAGTTTTGCGGACAGGGATGGAGGTTCAGGCGACTGCATGCCGGACGCGCCGCCGGTGACCGGCCCATTCGTCTCGTCCTTCTTCCAGGGGCCGACACCGAGCTTCCCCGTCGTGCCCAGGTCGAGCTCCGGGATCACCATCACCGGGTCGGCACCGGGCTTCGCCCACACCCTCACGTATGGGGCGTTCACGGGATTGCCGACACCGGCTTCGACGGTGTTGCGCCAGACCAGACCTGCGTAGGCGCGCTCGCCGGGCTTCAAGACCAGCAGCTGGGGCACGCCGTCGGCTCCGGTGCCGGTGGCGACAGCGCTGCCGTCATGGAGGATCTTCACGCTGTTGACGGGCTTGTGGCCCTCGTCGAGGAGCTGGAGCTGCGGGTAGCCGTTGAGCCGGCTGGTTCCAGTGCCGCAGTTCTCCAGGTGGAGACTCACGACGCGGAGTCCCATGGCGGCATCGCCATCATCGGCGTACACGCGCACTCCCGAGGGCGGGCAGGGGCCCCCTTCGGAGGGTGCTTCGTCGGCGGGGACGCTCCTCACCTCGGCGATCTGCACGCGTGCCTGGCCGCGTGCGTCCGACGGAAGCCCGCCCATGGCGACGGTGCGCTTCACGGTCCGACCGGACTTGACGGACGGCACTGTCTGCTTCGTACTTGTCAGCGCCTCTCCGGAATCCGACAGGAACGTGAAGGTGATCGTGTAGGTGAAGGGTTCGGTCTCGTGGTTGGTGACCTCGAACTCGGCGCAAACACGGTCGCCGCCGCTCAAGCCGGTGATCTTGACTCCGTCCTTCTCCAGACCGGAAGGATCTTCAGGCAGGGCCGAAGTGCCGGGCGCGGCCGGCGTGTCGGAGGTCTGAGCCCCGCAGGAGGACTTGCCGGGAAGACCCGGGGAGTCCTCCTGCGTCTGCTTCAAGCCGTCGCTCTGCGATCCGCAAGCCGTGAGCAGCAGGACGCCGGCGACGACGATGGGAAGGGTGAGGGAGGCACTACGCATTCGCCGAGTCGATCAGGACTAGACCACGTCAGGCCGCGACAGAAGTCACACTTCCGGTAACAAGCCTGTCACAGGCAAGTGAGCAGTACGGACGGGAGCTTGCCGATGAGAATCTGTTCGTCGGGAGCTCGGCTGGATCCCGAAAGATCACCCGCTCCCGCTTCAGCGCCCGGAAGAAGGAGCGCGGCGCGGAATGGAGCCACTTCGCGCGGTCGCCGGTCACCGGTCACCGGTCACCGGTCACCGGTCACCGAGGATCGAGGATCGAGGATCGAGAGCCGTGACCATGTCGGCGGCAGCGAGCAGGCGCACCCGCGCAGCGTCCTGGCTGAGCGGATACAGGGCGAACACCTCGCTTCCGTCGGGCAGTTCCAGGTCTCCTCGGAGCAGGTATGCCAGCCGCGGTCCCGCCGACGGCCCGTCACCATCGTCGCCCTCGCCCGCGTGAGCGTCCGTGTCGGGCGAGCCGATCCGGGCAGCGAAGTCCGCCACGTCCTCGCCGTCCCGCCGTCGGTACACGCTCCGCGAACCGTCCGTGTGGCGCACAACGACCGTGGCCGCCCGGGCCGCGGCCTGCCACACCGCCAGCTCGCCCAGGCCGACGCGCGAGCCCGAGGCGAACAGGTCCGTCAGCCGGTGGGCGAGGGTGGCCAGCGCGTCAGCGTGCCGCCACACGGCGTGGTGCGTACCGGTGACCCCCTTGACGACGTCGAGCCAGCGCATGGTGCGTGCCTGCACGTCGATGAGCAGCGGCACGCAGGCGCGGCTGCTCCCGGTGAGGTCGAAGCGCTGCTCGACGGAGCGCGGGTCGAAGACCGGCCCCCGGTTCCCGGGTTGGTCCCGCAGCATGAGCCCGGCGAAGGCTTCCGCCAGGTCGCCGAAGGGGACGTTGTTGTACGAGTAGACGACCGCGACAACGTATCGGACGCCGGCTGCGCCGAGCCGCTCCAGATCGAGGTCCACGAACTCGCTCGCGCCGAGCGGAGGCGGCGCGTCCTGGAGGTCGCCGGAGTGCACCGCGGCATGGCTCGCGAACCGCAGGCTGGTGTAGTCGCAGACCCCGACCTGCCGCCAGTCCGCGTCGAACATCGCGGCCGACAGGTCCAGGTCGGTCCTTCCCGAGGTGGGGCTCTCCATCCAGTGCAGGAACAGGCGCAGCGTCCTGCCGTCCGGTACGGCGAGTTCGCTGCCGCGCGGAAGGGTCACCAGGGCTCGGGACGCGGTCCGTTCGGTGAACGGCGCGACGACAGCGTCCAGCGCGGCGTCGACGACCGCGACCTCTACGGGTGCCGCGTTCCCCGCCCGGCGCAGCATCTCCGCCGTCAGCACGTCGACCACGGTCCGCACGAGGGCGGCGGGCAGCGTCGGCCTCTCGTCGTCGATCACATGGGTCTTCGCCGCCGCGCCCTTGGGGAAGAACACCCGTGCCACGCGCTCCCGGATCCGGGTGCGGATCGCCCCGAGCGCGGACAGCAGGACGGCCGGCGCCACCCGCGGAACCACCCGCTCCAGCGCGGAGACGACGGCGCTGGCGCCGTCCTCGTCCCCCTCGCCGATCAGGCGCAGCAGGTGGTCGAGGCGGCGGACGAGTTCGCCCGGCCGCCGCTCGAGCAGCGTGAGCGCCCCTGCGATGTCGCGGGCCGCGAGGGCGGCCTCGACCTGGCCGCTCCAGCTGGAGGCCGTGACGGCCGGGCCGGTGACGTCGATGGCGTCGACGGTCTCCGCGGCCGTGCGCAGAGCGGCGGACAAGGCATCGTCGCCGAGCCGGGTGCCGCGCAGCGCGGCGAAGGCGAGTGCCGCGCGCGGGAACCGGTCCGTGTGCTCGAAGGGGTGCAGGAGTTCCGCCGCGTGGATCCAGGCCCGCCGGTGCCGCCGCATGTCCTGGGCGGCCTGTGCCGGGTCCAGTGTGTCGAGGACGGACAGCAGGGCGCGGCGCAGGGGCCGGGGTACGGCGGCGAAACGCGGGATCTCGACGAGTCCGGCGTCTCCGCCGGAGCGGACCGCGAGCACGCGCAGCACATCGGTGGCGGTGTCGATGAGCCGGGCCATGACGGGAAGGGTGGTCGGCGTGGCCGCGGGATCGGCGAGCAGCCAGACGACGAGGCGGGCCTTCGTCTCCCGGCCCGGCACGGTGGTCGGCAGTCTGTCGAGGTCGTCGCGGGTCCTGGCGGCAAGCAGCGCTTCCAGGTCGTCGGTGTCCTGGGGGCTGAGAGCGCCGGTGCGGGAGAGCAGGGTGTCCAGTTCACGGGCCGCGTCGGCCTGACGGGCCGCGAGGTCGCCGCCGTACGACAGAAGGCGCAGCCGCTCGGGCGGCGCGGCACGGCGGAACAGCTGTCGGCGCGGGCGCTTGGGGCGCAGGAACGGATCGGACGGGTCGATGCGGCGCTCGCACACGGGGCACGCCGAGAAGTCCGCGCCGTCGAAGCAGGCGCCGCACACCAGGTGGGCGCACGGCGAGACGGGCACGACGGATTCCACCGTGCCGCAGAGCACGCACGGCTGCTCGGGGCGCTGGAACAGCACGGTGAGCACGCGGTCGACGTAGTGCGTGTATGTGTCGTGCGGTGTGGTGTCGGGGAAATCGCGCAGCAGGGGCACATGCTCGCGGTCGGCGCCGAGGGCGCGGTCGATGTCGCCGAGCAGTTCTCGGCCCACCGCGCCGAGGGTGGGTGCGTCGAGTGCGGCGAACGCGGCGCGCAGCAGCGGTGCCAGCAGGTAGCCGCGGTCGACGAGGTCGGCTTCGAGCAGGGCCACGTCGCCGCCGGCCGGGATTGCGGCGGCTGCCGGAGCGGGCGGGTAGACGGCGCCGCGGCGCGACAGAAGCACGGCGGCGAGGCTGCGCGGGCGGGTGGTGGTACGGGTGGTGACCGTGGTGCTGGACAAGTCTCTTTCTCCCCCTTCCGGATGACCGGGTGTCGCGCGGGGCGGGAAGTGAGCACGCTGATTCATGAGAAGAAGTGAGAAGGAAGCACACTCGGGAGCCGCCCCGCGCCCCGTGAACGTAACAGCCGTCGGGCCAGCGGTTCATCCTGTTTTCCGGGCGTGCGTCGCCCCTGGGCGAAAGCCGCCCGTGACCACAGGGTGCCCTGACGTGGCTCGGAACCGGACGGGCCGCGGCGTCGGCGGTCCCGCCGCGGGCGGCCGGCCCGCGTCAGGGGATCCGTGTGCCCGTCCCCGTCACCCGCACCCGCGGGTCGCCCTCGCGCAGCTCCACGGTCAGCACCCCCGGACGCCCCATGTCCTCGCCCTGGTGGAGAGTGAGCACCGCCGCCTCGGGGACCAGGCCGAGTTCCCGGGCGTACGCGCCGAACGCGCCGGCCGCCGCGCCCGTCGCCGGGTCCTCCACCACGCCGCCCACCGGGAACGGGTCGCGCACGTGGAAGACGCTCTCCGACTCCCGCCACACCAACTGCACCGTGGTCAGATCGAGGCGGTGCATCAGGGCTTCGAGGCGTTCGAAGTCGTACGCCAGATCCGCCAACCGCTCACGGGTCGCGGCCGCGAGCACCAGATGCCGCGCGCCGGCGAAGGCGATACGGGGCGGCAGCGCGGGATCCAGATCGGCGGCCGGCCAGGCCAGCGCGGCCAGCGCCTCGGCGAGGTCGGCGTCCGCGATGTCCTCGCTGTGCGGCTCGACCGTGGTGAGTGTGGCCCGCAGCGCCCCGCCCTCTTCGCTCACGGTCACCGGCACCGTCCCCACACACGTCGCGAACACCAGGTCGCCGGTCCCGATGCGCTCGCCGAGGGCGATGGCGGTGGCAACCGTGGCGTGACCGCAGAACGGCACCTCCGCCTTGGGGCTGAAGTACCGGATGGTGAACGCCCGCCCGGGCTCCCCGCCGAGCCCCGCGGGCGGCGCGGACAGGAACGCGGACTCGCTGTACCCGAGGTCGGCGGCGATGGAGAGCATGTCGGCGTCGCCGAGTCCTGAGGCATCGAGGACGACCCCGGCGGGGTTGCCTCCCTCGGGGTCGCCGGAGAAGGCGGTGTAGCGCAGGACTTCGTGCTTGGTGGTCATGACCTGCGGAACTACGGACCGATGTGGTTTGTTCCCGACCAAGGTCAGGGTGTGTGGTGTGCCGCCACGGACGGGGACGGTGCACCCCACGTACACGAACTGCAAGCCCACGTACACCGCCCACCGGTCAGCGCGTCACTGCTGGTCAATGGCACGGGAGGGACGGAACCCTTGGCCGCAGGAATCCGGCAACCACCCCGCCCACGGGACTCGTTCACGACCCCGCCACCACCCATGAGTGCACGATGCAGTTCACCTCGACTCCCCGCGGCGCGCGCCTTGCCCGCCGGCTCGTCTCGCACCGGCTGCACGAATGGGGCCACCCGTACGGCTCCACCGCCAACGAGACGATCACGCTGATCGCGGCCGAGCTGGTCGCGAACGCCGTACGTCGGGCACGTACCCGGGCGGGACTTCCACCTCCGCCGTGCCGAGAGCCCGGCCGCGCTACGCATCGACGTCACCGACACCCGGAAGCCGCGGTGGCCGCGCTGGGCGACGACATCCGCAACTGGCCCGACGCCAGCCCGGTCACCTTGCAGGACCCCGCCTACGTCGGCGTCGCGGTGATGGCGATGCAGGGCCGCCCCGGCTACACCCGCATCCGCACCCCATACGTCGCAGACGCCGACGCGGCCCGCGTCGCCGAGGGCACCTCTGATCTGACCGCCGACCCGGACCTGTGCCTGGACGCCCTCCTCGACTCGACCGGCCGGACGTTCCCCGACGACGAAGGACCGGGCGGCGCGCCTGTCCCGCTCGTCAAGTAGACCGAACGACCCACGCCAGAAAGGAGGTTGAGGATATGGCGGAGGAACGGTTCACCCGGCGCACGTGACCGTGGTCATGGCGGTCATCGCGGCGCTGGCCTTCGTCTTCTCCTTCGGCAACGTCTGGGCACTCGCCCTGCGGCTCGGTGTGCCCCACCCGATCGCCCCACTGATCGCCCCCATGGTCGATCTGTCCGTCGTCGGACTCCTGGTCGCCCTGCGGTTCCTGGCCCTGCGCAGCGTGCCCAAGACGGAGTTGAAGGCCGGTACCCGGCTGCTGCACCTGTGCGGCCTGCTCACCCTCGCCCTGAACACCGCCGAACCGCTGCTGACCGGACGCTACGGACGCGCCTGCCTGGACACCGTCGCCCCGCTCCTGCTGCTCGGCTGGGGCCACGTCGGCCCAGCCTTCCTCGCCCAGTTCCACACTCTCACCCGCCCCACCCCGCACCTGGAGGCCGCCGCCCCCATCTCTGAACCGGTGACCGCCGAAGTACCCGTACCCGAGCCCCCGACGCCCGCTCCGGCTCCGGCTCCGGCCGCTCTGCCCGTCGCCGTCGCCAAGACGACCCGGCCCGCCTCCGGCCCGGCCCTGCCGGTCGCCCTGATCGACTCAGCCCGGCGCATCGCGGACACCCACCGCGCCGAGCACGGAACTCCCATCACCGCCGCCCACCTGGGCACGCGCATGGGCGTCGCCCTGCCGGTGGCCACCGCCGCACTCGCTCAGCTCTGAGCCCCAGCCGTCCCCGGGCAAATCCCCCTCTCTGAACCCACGCCCGCCAACGGGTCTGGTTCGCCATGCCCCGAGCAGCACCAACGCGCCTACAGATCCGGCTGGTTGCTGCTCGGGGCCACCCACCCGAACAGAAGGGACACGCCCCGAATGGTCACCCTGGACCTGCGCCACGTGGCAAGCCCCGCCGTGCGGGACCTGCTCCACCTCGTCAACCACCCCGACTTCGACCGCGCGCAACAGCAGATCGAGCGCCTCGGCGGCTGCACCGAACCCGTCCGCCTGACCGGCCACACCACCACCGTCGATTCCGCGACGGGTGAGGTGCTGCGCTCCTACACATCCTCCGCCGAACCGACGGGCAGCCTGCTCACCACCTGCGGCAACCGCCGCGCCTCCCGCTGCCCAGCCTGCTCCCGCATCTACGCCGCCGACACCTACCACCTCATCCGCGCCGGCCTCTCCGGCGGCAAGAACGTACCCGACACCGTCCGCACCCACCCCCGCGTCTTCGCCACCCTCACCCCGCCGTCCTTCGGCCCCGTCCACAACCGCCTCACCACCCCCGGCGGCGATATCCGTCCCTGCCGCTGCCGCAAGCTCCACGACCCCACGGACGCCCAGATCGGGACGCCGCTCAACCCCGCGACGTACGACTACGCGGGCGCGGTCCTGTTCAACGCCCACGCCTCCGCCCTGTGGGCCCGCTTCACCACCTACCTGCGCCGCGAGATCGCCGCCCGACTCGGCATGACCCAGAAGGCCGCCCACGCGGTCCTGCGGATCTCCTTCGCCAAGGTCGCCGAGTACCAGCAGCGTGGCCGGGTCCACTTCCACGCCGTCATCCGGCTCGACGGCCCGGACGGCACCAGCCAGCCCCCGCCGCCGTACGCCACCGTCACCGTGCTCACCGACGCCGTACGTGCCGCCGCCGCACGGGTCCGCGTCACGGTCGAGTCGGATGCGGTCGGGGAACGCGAACTCGGCTGGGGCGAACAGCTCGACGTACGCGAGATCACGGCCTTCGGCACCGGTGCCGAATTCACCGACCAGGCCGTGGCCGCCTACGTGGCGAAGTACGCCACCAAGTCCGCTGATGCCTCCGGCGCCCTCGACCGCGCCCTGTTCTGCCGCCCCTGCCAGGGACGCGGCGCCACCCTCCTGCCCCACGGCACCCCGCTCCCGTGCACCGCCTGCGACGGCACCGGGCAGGCCGGGCCGTTGCCCCGGCTCGCCGTCGCCCGGCACGTGCGGCAGATGATCCGCACCTGCTGGGAACTGGGCCGCCTGCCGGAGTTCGCCCACCTCAAGCTCCGGAAGTGGGCGCACATGCTCGGCTTCCGGGGCCACTTCTCCACCAAGTCCCGCCACTACTCCACCACTCTCGGCGCACTGCGCGACGCCCGCCGCGCCTGGCGCACCGAACAGGCCCGCACCCACGCCGGCATGCCCGACCTCGACCCGACGACCACGCTCGTCGTCGGCCACTGGGACTACCTCGGCTCGGGCTACAGCGCTGGCGCCGCACTCCTCGCCGCCCGCGTCTGGCACAGCAAGGAACTGGAACGGCAGTTCGCGGCCGAAGGGGGCTGTTGATGGCCTCGCCCCCGCTCGCCGTCCTCCACGCGGAGGCGGCACCGGTGCTGGATCTGCTCGCGGTGCCCCAGTTCATGGCTCATCTCCAGCTCGGCCGCTCCGCCGTCTACGACCTGCTCCGCTCCGGCCAACTCGCCTCGATCACCCTTGGCCGCGCCCGCCGCATCCCCACGGACTCGCTCACCGACTTCATCCGTACCCGCCTGGAACAGGAAGCCGCCTGATGACCACTGCCCGCCCCGCTTCGTCCCGCCGCTCCCGCACCCGTGCGAACGGAGACGGGACCGTCTACCAGCGCAAGGACGGACGGTGGGAAGCCGCCGGATACGTGCTGGCCCCCGGCAACACCCGCAAGCGCGTCCGTGTCTACGGCGCTACCCGTAAAGACGCGCTGACCAAGCTCACCGAAAAGATCGCCGCCAGCAACCGCGGACTCCCCGTCGCGACGGCCGACAGCACCGTGAGCGCCTACCTCACGTACTGGCTGGACGGCGTCGCCGTTCACCACCTGCGGGAGAACACCCACACCCGCTACGCCACTTCCATCCGCCTCCACCTCAAGCCCGGCCTCGGTGCCAAGAAGCTCGCCCGGCTCACCACCCGCGACGTCCGCACCTTCCTCGACGGGCTCCGCACCACCTGTCAGTGCTGCGTTCAGGAACGGGACTCCGTTCAGCGGTCCTGCTGTGCCATCGGCCAGTGCTGCGAGAAGCGGCTCTCGCCGCTGACCGTGACGTACGTCCACGCGGTCCTCAAGTCCGCCCTGGAACACGCCGTCCGCGAGATCGAACTCCCGCGCAACGTCGCCCGGAACGTCAAAACGACCACGCCCCGCCCCAGGCGCTTCCAGCCCCTCACCGCCACCGAAGCCCGGCAACTCCTCCAGGCGGCCAACAGCGACCGGCTTCACGCCCTGTATGAACTCGCTCTGCGCACCGGACTCCGCAAAGGCGAACTCCTCGGCCTCCACTGGGAAGACCTCGACCTCGACGGCGGCACCGCCACCATCCACCGCTCCCTCCAGCGCACCCGCAGCCAAGGGCTGACCATCCTGCACACCAAGACCCTGGCCTCCGAGCGACGCATCGCCCTCCCCACCGAATGCATCAACTCCCTCAAGATCCACCAGGAACGGGAGCAGGAAGAGCGCCGGGCGGCCGGAACAGGATGGACGGACAACGGGCTCGTCTTCACCACCCAGAAGGGCAAGCCGCTCGACCCCACCAACCTCACCCGCCGCTTCCGCCGCCTCCTCCACAGCGCAGAACTCCGGACGATCCGCTTCCACGACCTCCGCCACTCAACCGCAACCCTCCTCCTGGAACAAGGCGTCGACCTCTTCGTCATCAAGGAACTCCTCGGCCACGCCCACATCGGCGTCACCGCCGGCGTCTACGCCCACGTACGACTCCGCCTCCAGCGCCAGGCCATCGACACCCTGGGCAGCGCCCTCGGCCCCTGCGGCTTGCGATCCCCACGGATCTCGAAGTCCATCGCATCCCCTGAGCTGGGGCGTTGCGACGACCGCTAGAACCCAAGAAGATCCCGGCGGGGCTTCCGCCTAAACACCCGCTCGACATTTGCGAGCGAGATTTCTTGCCTATCAGAATTACTCTGCGCCGGTAATGCCGTCGACGAAAGTCAGCGCACTCTCAAGCGCACTCCTCAGATACGACCGCGCATCTCCGGTGTCGGCCTTGCTCAAGAGGATCGTCAGAAATTCCGAGTCCGGATACCCCGCAACGCCTGCCGACTTAGCAACGTCGAGCTGCGACCAGATAGCGATCATCATCTCGTTGCAGGCTCGGGCCTGACTCAGGCTGCCAGGAGTGTCGCTAGCGAAGATCTCGCGCGCCGAGATCCCAAGTCGATGCCCGAGCGTACGCAGGAACAGCTCCCTCGCATCTGACTCCAAGGCCGACTGGACTTGATCACGAATCTTCATTGATCCATATCCCAGAAGTCTTCGTCCGTCATTGGCTTACCGCCGTACGGATCACGCGGAAGCGAATCGACGTCGTATCCGCGTGAGCGCAAAACGGCGACCCGGGTGTTTCCGTTCATGATGGTTCCATCTGGTTTCACCTTCAGCGACTCATCCCTACCGGAACGCAAGGAGAAGACAATGTCTTGGGTGTCTTGCTTGTGCCAGAAATCCAGCGAGCTTTTATCGAGCGAACTGTCCGGGTGCAGAGATTTCAGCGAAGGGCATCCACCGGAATTGTGAACCAGTACCGGCGTCTCGCCCGCCAGCACATAGTACGTGTGGAGGTCTTCAACTGTGAGGTTGTACGTACGCGCATGCTTGGTGAACGGGCGGTTGTTCGTCACGGTGACGGTGGCGCCATCGTCCGTGAGGAGTGTCGCGTTTGGCTGGAGTTGACCGGCTTCGATCCACCGCTTCTCGGAGGGGGACCAGAAGGGGTGCTCATGCGTGGCGATGAGCTTCTGGGGTCCGTCATCGGTCGCGATCGTCAGTTCATTGAAATACTTGTCGTCTTCGGTGCGAACCAGGCGTGAGACCTTGCGGCTGCCGGACTTTCCCGTCTCAGGGTCCGTCGCGAGGACTTCGTCTCCGACCTCGATGTCTTCAATGTCCTTCGTGGAACCATCAGCCATGAGGACGTCAGTGCCGGCGAGGAAACAGTTGCAGCTGCCGAGGAGCCTTCTCAGCGCCGCTGTGTCGCCGGGCGCAGCCTGAGCACTTTCGGCTTCGAGTCTGCCGTACAGGCCTCTCAGTTTGCTGCCGAATGCAGCTAGGGTTGCGCCAGCGCCGAGGGATCCTCCCGCGGCGACCTGTATCTCGTTCTCTACGGTCTCGGCAGCGAGGCGGAGGCAGGCCGTCGCTGCCAGAGCGCAGCCGCCGATAACTGCGATGGCGACTCCGACCCATGGCTGCTTCGGGTCGAGTAGGCCAACTTCGTTCGCCGCCTTACAGAACGCGCCGTTGTCTTCCGCGGAACTTCCTTGGCAGAGACCGACTGCCCAGATGTGGATGGCGTCTTGGTAGGTGTTCCAAGGTGTCAGGATTCCCCGAGCTGCCATCTCCTTCGGAGTGAGGATCTTGACACCCCCGATTGTGGGCTGTCCCTGCGCGGGCGGAGCTCCCGGTGGGGCCGAGCCGCCGCCGCCCTTGACGGGAGTGCTGGTGTCTACGTTCCCGTCGTCGTCGTAGCAGGCGTAGTGCGTGCAGCCGGGGCCATTGCCGGGCGTCCAAACCGTGTCGGGGTTGCCGACGCTGCAGCCGTCGCAGAACAGACCGCTGGGGTCGGAGGAGGTGACCGGGGTGTTGTTGGCGTACGAGTACCCCTGCATCTGCTGGGGGTTCGTCAGATCCATTACTGGGTCGACGCTGATGAAACGGCCGGTCGCTGGATCGTAGTCGCGGGCGCCGATGTGGGTGAAGCCGGTGATGGTGTCGATGTCGCCGCCGACGAAGCCTTTCTGGCCGGGCCAGAAGGTGGGAGCGGTGCCGCGGGGGGCGCCGTAGGGGAGTTGCTTGCGGCGGTTGGCTGCGAGGGTGGTGGCGCTGACGGACAGTTGGTTGGTGCCGTGGTGGTCGGCGACCAGGAGGCGGACCTTGCCGTCGCTGCTGGTGCGGATGGCGGAGCCGCCGGGCACGGTGTAGTAGCGGGTGCCGGCCAGGGTGCCGGTGGACTTGGTGAGGACGAGTTCCTGGCCGCCGGGTAGATACAGGGTGGTGGCGGTTGGTTCCCGCTTGAGGATGCGCGTGCCCTCGGCGTCATAGAGGAACTTGGTGGTTGCGCCGGAGATGGTGGAGGTGGCGAGTTTGCCTTCCTGGTTCCAGGTGAGGTCTTGGACGGCTCCGGTGGCGGGGGTCTTCTTCGTGAGGTTGCCGGTGGCGTCGTACTGGTAGGTGTCTGCCCCGGTGGCGCCGCCGTTGGCAGTGATGGTGCGGACGGCGTGCGGCTGGGCGGCGCCGGTGGTGGTGGGGTAGGTGTAGGTGCGGGTGGTGTCGGCGGTGATGGGGCCGGCTTTGTGCTGGGTTTCGGTGGCGCGGTCGCCGGTATTGGTGAAGGTCCAGCTGGTCCAGTACGGGTCTACGGTGCCGAGGGCCGGGGTGCCGGTTCCGTTGACCGGTTTGGTTGTGCAGGCATCCGCGGTGGTCCAGGCCTCGGACAGGCGGCGGGCCCAGTCGTAGGCGAAGCACTGGTCGTCGGCGATAGTGCCGTCGTTCTGGTCGTCGCGGATCCGGGTGACGTTGCCGACGGTGTCGTAGGTGTACTTGATGTTCGACAGGGTCTGGGGGTTGGAGGTCTCGCGGTCGACGATTGAAGTGGCGAGGCGGCGGGTGACGGTGTCGTAGCCGAGGGTCTGGATGACGCGGGTGCCGAGGTTGCCGAGGGAGGCCTGGGCGAGTTCGCCGAACGGGGTGTAGCTGGCGCCGCGCAGGTAGACCTGGGACAGGGTGCCGTCGACGATGCCGAGTTGGTCTTGAGCGCCGTAGTGGTTGGTGACGGTTTCGGCGGGCAGGGCGGTGGTGGCGTTGGTGTTGCCGGTGCTGTAGGCGGCGGTGGCGGGCAGTCCGCTGACCGGGGTGAGGGTGGTGGCGATGGTGTAGGTGCCGGCGAGCTTTTCCTCACCGGTCACCGACGGCACCGTCACCGTCGTGCCGGTGGCGTGGCCGGCGGAGTCGTAGCCTGTCACGGCGGTCTTGTAGGCGGCTGCCGGGGTGAGGGAGGTGTCGTAGCGGGTGGAGGAGGCGGGCAGGCCCTTGCCGCCGGTGGCGGTGTCATACGTCCACTCGGCCAGCTTGGTGCCGGTGACAGAGCCGGTGCGCAGGCTGGTCCTGCGGCCGAGTTCGTCGTAAGTGGTAGCCAGAGTGCCGCGGGGATCCGTAGTGGTTTGGATGCGGCCGTCGGCGCCGTAGGCCATGCTGCTGGCGCCCTTGTCGGGGTCGGTGGTGGCGGTCTGCCGGCCACGCAGATCGTGGGTGTAAGTCCACGAGTTGCGGCTGGACGCGTCGGTGACCTTCTCGAGGTTGCCGGCCCGGTCGTAGGCGTAGGTGGTCTTCTCGTACTGGCTGGCGGCTGCGCCGATGAGCGGGTTGCGGTCCTTGTACTGGCGTCCCTCAATAGCGCGGCCGCGGATGTCGTTGATGGCGAGGGTCGCGGTGCCGCCGGCCGGCGGGACGGTGGAGGTCCAGGTGTCGCCGTAGGCGAAGGTGGTGCGCCACTTCTCCACGTTCAGCGACAGGGTGACCGTGGCCGTGGGACGGCCTCGGCCGTCGTACTCGGTGAGGACCGAGGTGGGAATCTGGTTCGGGGTGACCGTGAGCAGCGCGGTGGAGACGGCCTGGTCGTTGTAGAAGGGGGCATCGGCCTGGAAGGCGCGGCCATGGGTGTCGTAGAAGGTGCTGGTGACGGTCCGGCCGGTGGTGCCGATCGCATCCATCTGGGTCTGGCGCTCACGCAGCAGCGAGTCGTAGATCGCGACACTGGTACCCCAGGTGCCGTTCTCGTACAGGTTCTTCGTCGTCACCGTGGACGGTGCGGTGGCGGAGATGTTGTACGCAAAGGTGGCATTGGGGTTGGCGGTGGTGGCGCGGCCTGCGCTCCAGACCTTCGTGAGGCGGCCGAGCGCGTCGTATTCACCGGTGGCGGCGCGCTGGTTGGGGTCAGTGACCTTCAAGGTGAGCCCGCGAAGCCCGTCTAGGGCGGTGGTGGTGCCGGGTCCCTTGGGGTTGGTGACCGTGACAGTGGTGGGCTGGGCACCGGTGGCGGGGGTGTAGGCCGTGGTGGCCGGCCGACCATCCTGACCCGCAGCGGAGACTATTCGCCCGTACTGGTCGTAAGCGGTCTGGGTGGTGGTCTCCCACACCAACTGGTCGTTGATGTCCAGCTTGGATGCCTGCTCAGTCTTCGTCACGTTGGCCTGCCCCGGGTTGGGGGCGACGCCGGATGCCTGACCGTCGTAGGAGGTGCGGGTGGATCCGGTGACGGCGGGATAGAGGTAGCCGAGCGCGCAGGGTGCCTGGGCGACGGTGGTGACCTGGGAGGGGTAGGAGATCAGCCAGTTGGTGGTGTCGGGGGTGACGTAGTAGGTGCGGGTGCACTTCGGCTTCACGCCGCGGGCGGTATCGCCGTCGTCGCCCTCGGCGGTCACCAGACCGTAGACCGGGTCGTAGTCGCGGGTGGTGGTCAGGGTGCGCCAGGTCGTGCCGTCGTCCAGCAGGGTGCTGGCGGCCTCGGTGACCGTGCCCGCATGCCGCGCGATGGCGTCCGGCAGCACAGGGCCGGGGGTGCTCGGTTTGTCGGGATCAGTGATGCCGGTGATGTTCTGGGTGGCGGTCGGGTCGGATTCCCACGGGGTGTAAGTGGTCTTGGCGACCACCTTGCCGCCGGTCCCGTCCTTGTCGTAGGTGCGGGTCTGCGCGGGTCGGCCGGCAAAGTCGTCGCGGTCGGTGACGCCGTTGATCTTGGCCGCGGGCCTGGGGCTGCCGTCAGCGAGAGTGTCACCGGCCATGCCGAGGAAGTAGCTGGTCTCGGACCTGGTGCGGTTGGTTGCGCCGGTCAGGGTGCGGACCGTGCCGTAGCCGCGAAAGACACTCCAGCTGCGATGCTTGTCAACGGCGAACTCGGATGTCTCGCGGCGCCAGTTCGGTCCGTTGTCGTACTCGTAGGTGGTGGTCTTCGACGGCGAGCCGGTGCCAGCGGTGGTGTCGTCCTCGATGACCTGGGTGACCAGGTACTTGTGGAACCAGTCCTTTACCGGGTCGACCGCGCCGTCCGGGGTCCACCAGGACGGGTAGCAGCGTTTGGTGTTCTGGTCCGGGGAGGACGGCAGGCTGGTGGACGTGCACTCGGTGGGGCTGTAGGTGACGAGGGTCTGGCCGCCGGTCTCGCTGGTGATCTGGGTGATGCGGTACTTGTTCAGCGGCGGCCGTCCCTCGGCGGAGTCCACACGGTTCGGCATCGGCGTCCCGCCGAAGGTGGTCTTCGGCAACGTCAGGTCCGCGAGGGCGCCGGCCTTGCCGGTGTGCTGGATCGACTCCAGCCACAACGCCGGCTTTGAGACGTCACCTGTGGCCGGGAAGGACTGGGCCAGCGTCCAAGTATCGACCGGCTGCATTGTGCTGCCTTGCAGGGCAAAGGTGTTGATGTCGGTCAGCCGCTTCCGGGACCAGAACGACGGCGACGGCTTCAAGCACTGCTTACCCGCGGTGCAGTCCAAGTCGACCGGGACGTCCGGCCAGTTCGTGGCGTGGTCCGCATCGAAAGTGCCGCAGTTCGCGAGGCACCGCTCCGCCACACCGAACATCACCCGGCCCGCCGGATTGACCGTCGCAGGAACGGCACCGGCGCGCAGGCCATAGTCGATGCGGCTCAAGTACCCACCACGGATGTATGAGACCGGGTCATCGACCTTCAGGTTCTGCGCGTAGTAACCGGTCTCCTTGGAGTAGTACAAGGCCATGGCGTTGTGGTGCGGGTCAACGACGTAGTCGAGGTTCCAGCGCCAGCCCTGCGTTGCCGCGGACGAGGCGAAGTCCGATCCGTGGCCGGGCTCGCCGCTGTGGTTGCCGTAGACCGGAGCAGTGAAGACGGAGTTCGTCTCCTCCTTGCCGTTGGTCCACCCGGGCAGGCGGTTCTTGCCGAACCAGTACTGGGTGCCGTCCAGCGAGGTGACTTTCCAGTACTCGTAGTCCTCGTCACCGTTGACATCGTTCGGGGAGCTGCCGAGGATCCGCTCGACGCGTGAGCCATCGTCGTCGGCGAGCTTCCATACGCTCTTACCCGCATCCCACACCAGGGCGGTAGACGTGCCGTTCAGGGAGAGTGTTGCGTTCTGCGACTTCCAGCACAGATCGCCGACCTTCTCCGTGTTGTTACCGCCCTGCTTGTCGTTCTCACAACCGGCATAGCTGCGCTCGATGAACCCCGGCGAGTAGTCCCATCCCTCACCGATCCACGATGTCTGGTTGTTCGTCGACGACGTGCGGCCGTCCACCGCAGAAGAGCTGTACGACAGCGCCACCTTCGGCTGCAGACCGCCCGGGACGGACGGCACGCCCAGCGGCGCACTCCAGCCGAACGCACCGGAGTTCCCGCCGGCCGACCACGACCCGGACGGGGACAGCGAGGTCGCCTTGAACGATCCCTCACCGCCATCCGCGCTGGCCGCGGCCGCCAGCACCATCATGCTGCTCCCAGCAGTGGTGCCCGCCGCCGCAGACGACTGCTTGCCGCTGCCTTGGGCGGCCGGGAACGCTACGGTCGCGGTGAGCGTGCGGGCGGCGGTGTTGTTGTTGGTCGCCAGCGGCACGCCCTTGAGGCACTCGGCCTTGCCCGGGGTGGTCAGCGCGCAGGCAGGAAGCTGGACCAGGCGCAGCCGGGAGGACCAGCCAGCGCCGAAGGCCGACTCGATGCTCGCGTAGTCGACCTGGACGTCGGCCGCACCGGGTGGGGTGGTGGTGGCGGTCGGTTGTATCGAGAGCAGCAGGCCCTGGATCCCGGCCCGTTGCGTGGTCTTGCGGTCGGCGAGCCTCACGCGCACGCGGTCCGGGCTCGCCGTACCCGCGGTGCGGGTGCCGGCTTTGGTTCCGGCAGCGGCGGTGGCCGGCCGACCGACTCGGACTGGCAGTGACCCCGCTTGGACTCGCTGACGGTCGGCGGCCTTCCTGGTCATGGTGCCCGGGGCGCCGGGCAGCACGACGTCCGCCTGCCCGGCGGCCGGCCAGGCGATCTTCCTCGGCGGATGCCAGCGGTGGCGCTGCGAGGGCGAGCGCATCACCGAGCGGTTGACGGTCAGGTCCTTGCCTGGCACCGATGCGGTCTTCTGCACCGGCCGCAGCGAGAACTCGCCACCGGGCTTCGCCCAGGCGGGCGCGGACAGCAGCGAGAAGATCAGAGCCGTGTAGAGCAGGCCGACCGAGGCGGCCTGCGTACGACGCAACCGCAATAGCGGGTGAATCGAAAACGGCATGCCAAAGCGACGGCGGAACAGCATTAAAAACCCCACCCCTAGGACCCGCATCATGTGCCGAACGCGCAAATAAAACCCGACTCGATGGCACGCACACAAGACCCTGATCGTTTCGGTACAAGGAAAGTTCTCGAGACGAGATCAAGGTCCTCACCAGGGTGAACATAACGGCAAATAGAAAGTGATCAACTAGGTAGAATTCAGAATAGAAGGGCAGGAATTCATCGGTCCGCTTGTGTAGACGGCGGCGTCAGCGGCCTCGCTGCGAAATACGGCACAGGTGTGAGTAATCTGCGGGTCTCAGCCATCCTGCGCGTGCGCTCCAGAAAGGCGCCCCATGACAAACCCGTACACGACGGGCTGCAGAAGAAAACGCTCTATAGCGTTTCTTCTCGCCCTCGGACTCCCGTTGACGGCCGTCACCACGCTGGTCCTTCCTTCCCCCGGAGCCGCCGCCGCCAGCGCGCCGCCGAAGGCGTCCGCCTCCGAGGTGGAGGCGTTCGATGTCGCCGCGAAGACCGGGCAACGCGTGGAGATCCTCGACCGGCGGGAGGAGACCGCGGAGGTCTTCGCCAATCCCGACGGCACCACCACCCGCCGCCAGCACTCCACCCCGGTTTGGTCCCGTTACGAAGGCGTGTGGAAGAAGGCGGACGCCACGATCGTCCGGCACGGCGACGGCACGATCGGCCCCGCCTCACCGGCCTTCGGCATCACCTTCTCCGGCGGCGGTACCGGCCCGCTGGCGACCATGACCAAGGGCGGCAAGAGCCTGTCGCTGTCCTGGCCGACCGCGCTTCCGCAGCCGGTCCTGGACGGCAACACCGCTCTGTACAAGTCGGTTCTGCCGGACATAGACCTGAAGGTCATCGCCGAAGTCGACGGCTTCGCCGAACACCTGATCATCAACACCCGGCAGGCCGCCGCGAACCCCGCAGTCAAGAGCATCAAGCTCGGTATCGCCACCATGGGTGTCACCCTTACCGACGACGCCGGGGACAACCTGACTGCCAAGGACGCCGACGGCAATGTCGTCTTCAGCGCCCCCCGCCCGAAGATGTGGGAGCAGCCGGCCGCCACCGATGAGCAGCCAAGGGTCAGCGGGGCGCGCCTGGCCACTGCGGACACCGCCGACCAGCCGCAGACCGCGCCGGTGAGCGCCGATGTCTCCGGCAACACGCTGACGCTGACCCCGGACCCCACGCTGCTAGCCACCGCGGACCAGTTCCCGCTGGTGGTGGATCCGCCGTTCACCGGTGGGTACCGGGAGAAGTGGGCGGTCGTGTATTCGGCGACACCAGGTGAGGCGTACCCGAACGGGTCCGGCTGGCACTCCGGCACGCCCAGCGACGAGCCGCGGGTCGGCTACAACGGCACTGGCGCCACACGGTCGTTCTTCGCGATGAACACCAACGGCCTGGAGCAGGCCGACATCCTCGACGCGACCTTCGCCGTGGTCGAGACACACTCCTGGGGCTGCAACGCCACTGCCGCCGGGCCGACAGAGCTGTGGTCAACCGGCGGCATCACCACCACACCCACCTGGAGTAATCAGCCGAGCTGGGCCACCAAGCTCGCCTCCGACTCCTACGCCCACGGCAACCCCACCTTCTGCCCGGGGAACCTGGGGCACGATTACAGCTCCACCGCGTTGACGAACTACATCCAGCAGGCGGCCGACAGCGGCTGGGGAAGCGTGGCCTTCGGCATGCGCGCCGCCAGTGGCTACGAGTACAACACTGAGAGTTTCAAGCGGTTCACCAACAGCCCTGCTCTGGAAGTTACCTACAACTACAAGCCCACCGTCAGCAGCGCCAAGGCCTATGAGGGGTCCTGGAGTCCGGGTGGCGACGGCAACAAGCCGGTTCCGTGCGGTGACGTGATCGGCAACAGCGGGCTGGCTCTGACGGCACTACTCAAGGACCAGGACGGCGGAACGGTCACCGGCGAGTTCTCCGTGACCACCTCCGGCGGCAGCGCGGTGTCCTTCAGTCCCTCCACCGACACCGTGTCCACCGGGCAGACGGCCTCGGTCTCCGTGCCCTACTCCAAGCTGGCCAACGGGTCATACACCTGGAAGGTCCGCGCCAAGGACCAAGAGGGAACCACCAGCAGCTACTCGGCCCCTTGCGCCTTCACCGTGGACCGGGTCGGCCCCGCCGAAGCCGTGACCGTGACGAACACCGACGGCACAGCGGCCAATGAAGCCACCGACAAGTACCCGGCCCGCAAGAGCGTCCAGCTGAAGCTCTACAACTCCGCCAACGACATTGCAGGCTTCTGCTGGTCAATGGACGGATATCTGTCCGCCTCCAGCGTCCGCTGCCACAACGGTACCTGGGTGAACGTCGGAGCGGACCGCCACACCGCCACCATCGACGTGATCCCCACCGGCTGGCCGAACAGCACCCTGCACGTGGTTGCCTACGACACTGCCGACAACCACTCCCCCCTCGACAACATCAAGGACGCGGTCACCCTCAGCACGACCAAGTCCGAGTTCGTCTACGCCCCGGGGAAGGACCCGGGCACCGGCTTTGCCCGCACGGACCTGCCCGGGGACCTGAACGGCGACGGCTACGGCGACATGGTCGCCACCGACGACACCAACAAGTTGCGTCTGTACGCCGGGGACGGCACCGGCAAGGTCGCCCCCGCCCAAACGGTCGGAATCGGCGGCTGGGGCGGCGCTCTCATCGCGCACCGCGGCGACCTCGTCGGTTTCGCCAGCCCGACCGCGGAGCCCGACGGCTACGAGGACTTCGTGGTGCGTCTGAGCGACAACAAGCTCTACATCTACGGCGGCACCGGCCTCGGCACCCCCGCCTTCGACACCCGCACCGAACTGCCCCACCCGAGCGTGGACGACGCCACAGACTGGAGACGCCTCCGGCAGATCATCGCTCCCGGCGACATCGACGGCAACACGACGGCCGGCCACGTCGGCGGCAACGACCTCATCACCATCGAATGCAAAGACGATGGCTGCACCAACGCTGCCCTGTGGCTCTACACCGGCAACACGATCGGCGACGCACAGAACAATTCGCAGGACCAGACCGAGCCGTTCGACCTGTACAACCGTGTCAACCTCGGCCTCGCCGGCTGGAAGGACTACACCAACCTCGCTGTCGGTGACCAGAACGGCGACGGCGTCAAGGACCTCGTCGCCCGCGACCCCGGCACCGGCCAGCTCTACCTCTACCCCGGCCAGATCACCAGCGGAGTCTTCTCCCTGGGCACACGGTCCACATACGGAAACGCCGGCTGGCAGCAGCGCCCCCACCTGGCCTCCCCCGGCAACGCCCAGGGAACGGTCAGCACCGCCACCTACAGCGACCCGGACGCCGGCACGGACATCACCTACCGTCAGTTCCAGCCTACGAGCGGGGAGACGTATGGCGATGTGTGGGCCACCACACCGGCCGACCCCACCCTGACCGTCCCCTACGTCGACGACGTCGGCGCAGCCAAGACGACCACCTGCCCCACCGGCTGCCTCCTGTTCTACCCCGGCGGACCCACCACGCACCGAAGCCCCCGCCTGGTGGGCCTCGGCTCATGGGACACCAGCATCACTGGCATCTTCTAGATGAGCTCCAGCCGCGGTGCGAGGGGGGCGTACGTCCACGTCGCACCGCGGCGCCACCGGCCACCGCAGGCCATGACACGCGACGGGGTGGCTCCTGGTCCGGCCAGGAGTTCCCCCGGCCGACGAACCGAACCGCCCCCGCCGGGCGTTGTGCCCGAGCCCCATGTCTCGGGCACCTGACAATGCATCGGCCCACAGCGCCGCTGTCTTGCAGACACCCGCTGGCCGGACGACACGCCTGATCACCGATACTGCCTCATCGCGGCAGCACACCTGCCGCCCCATTCACCCGAGGACACACATGCTCAGACGTAAGCGACTTGGCCGCATAGCGGCCGTCGGAGGATCCCTTGGAGCACTGGTCGCAGCCGCGGCCGGCACAGCTGGACCGGCCTCCGCTCAGGACTTCGACGCCGTTCACGTGAACGACGTCGTCCTGCGGCCGTCGGGGGGATCCTGGGCGGCCAACGCTGCCAGCACCCTGCCGTCCCTGGACGGCACCGTGGTCTACGCCTTCGCCACCAAGCCGCTGACCGGTCCTGCCGGTGACGGCGCCGGCCTGCCCGCAGGTCTCACCTTCGGGACACAGGACGGCTGCAAGCCCGCCCCGCAGACCACGGCCGTCTACCTGTGCAGGGTCGCCGGCACCGGCATCCATGCCGCACCGATCCTCGCGATTTCACCCGAGACGTCCAACAACACCATGGGCTACTACGGCGCGGTCTACGCACCAGCCGGCTCCGACCTCACCGCCGCCGTTCAGGCCGCCCAGACCGCCGGGGCCACACCCGCGGACAGTACCCACGGCGCGGGCACGTTCACGGTCAAGACGCCTGAGCACGTCGCCCAGAACACCCTGGCGTTCAACACCCCCGACATCGAGGCCGGCAAGACCTCGCCTCAGACGCTGCACGTCCACGCGGTGGACGGCGGGCACTTGGACCTGTGGTTCGGCCCCGCGCCGGACCAGTACGGCTGGAGCAGTCACGACGTCGACATCCGCGTCACCGCGGTGACGGCCGGCGAGTCCGCCCAGTGCACGCACAAGACCGAGTCGCTCACCATGGGAATCGTCCTGATCCAGTGCGATCTGACGCCCGGTGACACCGACATCACCTACACCCTCACCTCGGCGCCCGACACCGAAAGCTGGCACATCAACGCCCACGCCCGCTACAAGGTCTACTCCTACGGCAGCGACTACCTGACCGCAGACGCAGCCTTCGCCGTCGACGGACTTCCCGTGCGTGAGCGTCACACGCTCCTGGGCCGCGACAGTGCTGGCCGACTGTGGCTCTACCACCCCACGGGCAACGCCACCGCCCCCTTCCGCACCCGCAGCCTGATCAGCAGCGGCTGGCAGGGCTACAACGCACTGACCAAACTGTCACCGCTGTCCGCAGACAAGCCCGCCGGGGGCCTCGTCACCCGCGACTCCTCCGGCGTCCTGTGGTACCACCGCCACGTAGACGGCGGCCCGTTCGCACCCCGCGCCCGCGTCGGCGCTGGCTGGAACAGCTACAACACCCTCACCGGCGCTGGTGAGCTCACCGGCGACGGCAAGCCCGACCTGATCGCCCGCGACACCACCGGCACCCTCTGGCTCTACCGCGGCACCGGCAATACCACCGCCCCCTTCGCCACCCGCACCAAAATCGGCAGCGGCTGGAACAGCTACAACCAGCTCGCCGGAACCGCCGACCTCACCGGCGACAACAAGCCCGACCTGATCGCCCGCGACAGCGCCGGAACGCTCTGGCTCTACCGCGGCACCGGCAGTGCGGCGGCGCCCTTCGCCAGTCGCACCAAGATCGGCGCAGGCTGGAACATCTACGACCAACTGGTAGCCACCGGCGATCTCACCGCAGACAACAAGCCCGACCTGATCGCCCGCGACACCACCGGCACCCTCTGGCTCTACCGCGGCACCAGCAGTACCACCGCCCCCTTCGCCAGTCGCACCAAAATCGGCGCAGGCTGGAACATCTACAACACCCTGATCTGACCGCTCGACCGCCGGCCCGGACTCCCGGTTCCTCAAGACGCCGCGTACTGTCACCCGACACCGTCGGTGGCTCCGGGCGCACAGCGTGACGTCGGCCTTCACGCCCCCATTGAGGCTGTGAAGGCCGACGTTTCGTATCTCGCTGAGCGACTCATCGAGGGGCCTCCAGGGGCCGATCGGCGCGTCCAGGGCTCTTGAATGGCCAGCGATTCCTCGTGTCCACACATCACGGCGTCCGGGCCTCCGGAGTTGGAATCGGCGGGATCGGTGCCTTCATCGCAGGTCACGCGCACCTCGCCTACCGAGGACATGCCAGGCGCCGAAGTCGTGAGCAGCGGATTCTCTCAGTTGAAGGAAAGTTCCCGGCCCCGACCTGCGAAGGATCGTTTCTTCAGGTCAAGGCCGTTTCCAGCGGGGCGGGTGGGACTCGAACCCACGGCCGGTCGCCCTCGTCCTCGGGCGCGGCTGTCGGCTGTCGGCTGTCGGCTGTCGGCTGTCGGCTGTCGGCTGTCGGCTGTTCGAGGACGCGACCGAGGCCCCGAAGCTGTGCCTCGTGGAGACCCGGCCGTTCCACTCGGGGATCGTCCTCCTGCGCTACCGGACGGCGTAGCGGGCGACATCAGGCCGACGTTCGACGGCCGGGGAGTCGCCCTGACCTCCGGCAAAACACCGCTTAATCTGCCGGAGCTGACGCCTCATCACGAAAGGAACATCCCGTGCCTTCTCGACTCAACCCGTACATCAGCTTCGACGGCGACGCCCGGCAAGCCATGGAATTCTACAAGGGGATCTTCGGCGGCACCCTGACGGTGAACACATTCGGTGACTTCGGCGAGAAGGAGGCCGGAGACGCCGCCGACAAGATCATGCACAGTATGCTCGAGACTGACAGCGGCTTCACGCTCATGGGCGCCGACACCCCGCCGGGGATGGAGCACAAGCCCGGGAACAACATCTCCGTGAGCGTGAGCGGGGATGACGCCGACGAACTGCGCGGCTACTGGGACAAACTCTCCGGCGACGGCACGGTCTCGGTCCCGCTGGAGAAGCAGATGTGGGGCGACGTCTTCGGCATGTGTACGGACCGCTTCGGCATCACCTGGCTGGTCAACATCAGCGAGCAGCAGGCCTGAACGGACAGCGGCGCGCCGGCCCCTCCCCCATGGCGGCCGGCGCGTCAGGTACGGGGACCGCGCTATGAGAAGGAGACCGACTACCCGCGCGTCCACCTCGCCAACCTCCGCCGCAAACCCGAATCCGACCCCTCCCGCCCGCGCTACCTCATCACCGAGCCCGACATCGGCTACCGCAGCCCAAGCCAGCCTGTCGCGACTGCCCGCAATCCTCAAAGAACCATGGCGGGCTCAAGCAGTCAGCGCATCACCGCTGTTCAGGAGGCCGGCGTAGACCTCTGCCAGCGTGCGGTAGCCGTGGACCTACCCAGCCAACACCGTTGATAGCGTGCATGGTTGGAGATGATCAGGCCAGGGTCCGCGATGACGTTTCAGGACCGAGTGGACGCAGATGGTGTCGGAAGCACGACAGCAGCAAGCCACGCAGATGCGGCTCAACCAGGCAGGGCCTACCGGCCAAAGCCGCGGGCCGGCGAGCAACGCCGACCTCGTCGTCCATCAGGACGATCTGGGTGCGGTCGGTAATGAGGCGTTCCGTCTGCACAGTGAGCTGCAGGCTGAGGGCCGGACGGCCAACTGGCGAGTAGCGAGGAGGCGCCCCGCGTACGCTCCGGCCCGACGCGAGGGACCACCGTCCAGCAAGCGCACGACCTGCTGCTGAAGGTGGCGCTCGACGAGAACTACGAGGACTTTCTGACGCTGTCTGCGTACGAGCAACTGGTCGGCTGAGTCTCTTCAACGCACTGGACGCCCCCGGTACCGCACGGCACCTGGGGCGTCTTCATGCTCCGTCAACACAAACAGTTCGCTCACCGAAGTACTCTGACCTACCCTGCGACGATCACCACGCATCGGCGTGTCCGCGACGGATCTTCGAAAGGTTCAACGCTCATGAGGATCCTGGTCGTCGGCGCCGGAGCCACGGGAGGCTACTTCGGCGCCCGCCTCGCCCAGGCCGGACGGGATGTCACCTTCCTGGTCCGCCCGCGCCGCGCCGCGACGCTGCGTGAGCGGGGTCTGCGCATCACCGGTCTGGGCGAGGATGAGGTGATCACACCCCGGCTGGTCACCGCCGTCGAACTCTCCTCCCCCTACGACCTGGTGCTGCTGTCGGTGAAGGCGACCACCCTCAAGCAGGCCATCGACGATGTCGCCCCGGCGATCGGCCCGCAGACCGCCATCGTGCCCTTCCTCAACGGCATGGCCCATCTCGAAGAGCTCAACGCACGCTTCGGCGCCCGACCGGTTCTTGGCGGCGTGGCCAAGGTCGTCACCACCGTGAACGACGACGGCGACATCGTCCGCCTCGCCCCACTGGCGACCCTGACCATCGGCGAACAGGACGGCCGACCCTCACCACGAGTGGACTCCATCCACGCCCTCCTGGACGACGCGGGCATCGACGCGAGTGTGTCGACGGACATCGTCGCGGCGATGTGGCACAAGTGGGTCTTCATCACCACCGTGAGTGCCCTGACCTGCCTGATGCGCGGCACGGTCGGCGATGTCAGCGCGGTCCCCGGTGGCTCCGGCCTCGGCCCCGCCATCCTGGCCGAGGCCGCCGCGGTATCGGCGGCGGCGGGCTTCCCCGTCCCGGATGCCGAACTCGCCGCCACCACCTCGACCGTGACCCGGGCCGAATCACCGTTCGCGCCCTCCATGTACCGCGACGTCGTGGCCGGTCGTCCCACTGAGGTCGAGCACGTGTTCGGCGACCTCGTGAGGCGCGCCCGCGCCCTGTCGGTCGCGACCCCGCTGCTCGATCTGGCCACCCTGCACCTGCGCGTCCACCAACACCGTGTCGAGCGGGCGGCACTTGAGCAGGCGTGAACGCTCACACCGGAGGGGCGCTCACCGCCCGCCGACGACCACCGTGCGCTGCGCGGAGAAGTCGCCCCACTTCCCGTCGGGCAGCTTCGCCCGGAGCTTGACGCTGTAACGGGTGCCGGGCTTGTCCGTGACCATGAAGGTGTACGTCGCCGTCCCAGTCGGCGGCGCGGCGCCCCAGACGATCGTGGTGGCCAACTTCCCGTTCAGGTACAGCTGATGCTCCTTGACCGGCGCGCCAGTCTGCGGCGGCGTCCAGGTGAGATCGACGTTTCCCTTGCGGGCCGTCGCTTTGAGATCGGTCGGCGCGGTGCTGGGGCCCTTGCCCGGTGCCGAAGCCGTCGTGAGATCCACGGAGTTGCTGTCCGGCGACGAGTTCTCGGCGGCGTCCCGCGCCCGCACCGTGAAGGTGTAGACGGTGCCGGGCCGCAGGCCGGTGACGCGGGCGGTGGTCTCGGTCCCGGGCACACTGTGGATACGGGAGTCCTCCTGGTAGATGTCGTACGAGGTGACCCCGATGTTGTCGGTGGCCTTCGCCCAGGACAGGGTGACCGCCCGGCCTCCGTCGACCTTGCCCAGCAGCTTGGCCGGCGCCGTGGGCGCCTTCTTGTCCTCCGGCGTGGGGGCCGGGGTGGTGACGGCTGTCGCGGGGCTGGGCTTCGAGAGGTTCCCGGCGGCGTCCCGCGCGCGGACGGTGAAGCTGTACGCCGTCGACGGGAACAGCCGGTCGATGTCGACCATGTGCTTGGTGCCTGGCAGCGTCTTGACCTTGGCGCCCTGCTGGAACACCTCGTACCCGGTAACCGCCTTGTTGTCGGTGGCCTGCTCCCACATGACATGCACGGAGGTGGCACTGCCTGCCTGGGCCGTCACGCCGACGGGGGGTGACGGGTTCTCGGTGTCTTTGCCCTCGCCTCCGCAGGCGGTCAGCAGGAGAGCGGCGGCGCAGGCCAACGCAGGCAGTGTGGGGGGCAGGGTGGGGGGACTTTGCACGGTCGGACCTCCGCGGCGGACGGCAATGGTCCAGACCTGTATGCCACAAGCTGTGTTGGCTCACAAGGGGTGCACCCGTACATAGCCCCGCGGCTCTGCCCGGCGTACCTTGCCGGAGCCTGATGGCTTTCTTATGGCTTCTTGAAGAAGCGCTTCCTCGGGGTCTTTCGACGCATGGACCGGCTTACGCTCTCGTCAACCCCCCACCGTGATCCCGGTGGGCGCGGCTGCGTCTGCCGGGATCTCGCTTGCTCAGCCGTCTTCCTTCCGAGGTGTTGCACGTATGGGTTCCCGACGAGCCGCTGGCCCGAACTCCCGTTCTCACGCCCGTCCCAAGGGCGGGCTGCGGGCGCGCAGCGCCGTGCTGGCCCTGGGCGTGATCACCGTAACCGCGGGTGTCGGAGCCACCCTCGCCACAGTCGGCGGGAACGATGGCGGAACGGCCGGCCGGGTGGAGACGAACGCCGCCGGTGACGTGGCCGGGCCGGGCGAGGACGATGCCGCGGCGGACAGCGCGTCGCCGCTTGCCTCGCCTTCGGGGAGCCCGAACGCGACGGCATCGACGAGCCCGTCCGCCTCCCTCCCGGCCTCCGCCAAGCCGAAGCAGACGGCGAGTCCCAAGGCCGCGCCGAAACCCAGGATCCAGACGAGGAGCGGGAGCGGAACGGGTGGGTCCGGAGGTGGTGGCGGATCTGCCTCGTCCTCCGGCAGTTCCGGGTCCGGTTCCGGGTCGGGGTCCGGCTCGGGGTCCTCGAACGGTGCCGAGGCCCAGGTCCTCTCGCTCGTCAACAAGGAGCGCGCGTCGGCCGGTTGCTCGCCGCTCACCTCGAACGCGAAGCTGACCGAGGCCGCGGACGACTACAGCGATGTCATGGCCCGCAGTGGCGTGATGTCCCACACCGGGCCCGACGGGTCCACGATGAGCAGCCGCGTCGACGCCGCCGGGTATCTCTGGTCCACGCTGGGCGAGAACATAGCCCGCGGGCAGTCCGATGCGGCCGCCGTCATGGACGCCTGGATGAACAGTCCCGGCCACCGCGCCAACATCCTCAACTGCTCCTTCAAGGAGATAGGCATCGGCGTGCACTTCGGGGACGGCGGCCCCTGGTGGACGCAGAACTTCGGCGCAAGCCGGTAGGACCCGCTACCGCTCGTCGCCCGCCAGTCCGAACGACACCCGCACCCGAGCCCCGCCCATCGGCGCGCCGCTGATCTCCAGCTCCCCGCCCGCCGCGCGGGCCGCACGAGCCACGATGTCCAGGCCGAGGCCCGTGGAGCCGCCGACGCTTACACCCCGGGTGAGTGCGGCGTCCGGGTCGGCAACGCCGGGACCCGCGTCCTCCACCGTCAGCAGCACATGGCGGTCGGTGCGCTCCACGCGTACGGCGAAGGCAGTGCCCTGCGGAGTGTGCCGGAAGACGTTTCCGATCAGCGCGTCCACGACCGCGGCGAGATCGTCCTCGGGGAACCGTACGGGCGTCGGGCGCGGTGTGAAAGAGCGTTCGTACAGCCGGTCCTGCTGGGTGGCGAGCACCGACCAGAAGTCGAGCCGCATCGCCACCACTTCGGTCACCTCGCTCGGGCGTGCCGGAATCGTCCCGTTCGCCGGGCCGGCGGCCAGCGGGGTGCGGGCTGCGGTGATGATCGAGTCCAGTTCGCTCTCCAGCTGCGCGACGGCCTCCGTGATCCGCCGGGCGCCCGGTGAACCGCCCAGCAGGTCCGCCTCCAGGTACAGCGCGGTCAGCGGGGTCCTGAGCCGGTGCGAGAGGTCCGCGACCATCTCCCGCTCGATGGCGAGCAGTTCCACGACCCGGTCGGCCATGGTGTTGAACGCGGCCCCTGCCTCCTGCAACTCCGGCGGACCGTCCGGTTCCACCCGTACGTCGAGGTCCCCCGACCCCAGGGCCAGGGAGGCACGCTTCAGGCTCCTGGTGGAGCGGACGACCCGGGCGCCCAGCCGGTCGGCGACCAGCACCGAGCCGCCCACCAGACCGAGCGCGAGCAGCGACATGACGCCCCACGAGGCCCACACGCCCCGGGTCAAATACCCGGCGGGTACGTATGCCTCGACGACCGCCACCCGGTTCCGGTCGAGGACGACGGGCTGGAGATAGCTCCATCCCTCGGCGGTGTCGAGCGCCAGCGTCTCCCGTTTGCGCACCGCGCGGTCCAGCGCCTCCGGCGGCGCATGCAGAGTGCCGACGAGCCGACCGTCCGGGAGCCGTACGGCGAGCTGGTCGTCCGAGCCCAGGCCCGCGACGGCCTGCTGTACATCGGCGGGTCTGGTGGTCAGGGCAAGTACCGGCGCGAGGGCGGCCGCACGCTGTTCGGCGGCGGTGGTCACCCGGTCCCGGGCCTGTTCGCGTACGAGCAGGGCGAGCGGGATGAGGAAGGACAGCGCGACCATCAGCGTCGCGGCGAGGGAGATACCTGCGAGGGCGCGTCTCATGACGGCGAGGCGACCAGCTTGATCCCGATACCGCGCACAGTGTGCAAATAGCGCGGATCCGCGGCCTTTTCGCCCAGCTTCCTGCGCAGTGCCGAGAGGTGGACATCGACCGTCTGGTCCTCAAGATACGGCTGCTGCCAGACCTCGGCGAGTATGCGCTGCCGGGATATGACCTGGTCGGCGTTGCGCGCAAGGTAGGCGAGCAGGTCGAACTCCCGCCGGGTCAGGGAGAGTTCGTCGCCGTCGAGGTGCGCGGTCCGGGCGAGCGGGTCGATCCTGAGACCGGCGACCTGCAGGACCGGCTGACGGTCGCCGTCGTCCGCGCCAGGCCCGGACCGCCGCAGTACGGCGGCGATCCGGGCGGCGAGCTGGCCGCCTGAGAAGGGCTTGACCATGTAGTCGTCGGCTCCGGCGTTGAGGAGTCTGATGATCTCCGTGTCGTCGTCGCGGGCCGTGGCGACCAGTACGGGTACGCGTGAGATACCGCGGATCATCCGCAGCACGTCGAGACCATCCAGGTCCGGCAGTCCGAGGTCGAGCACGACGATGTCGGGCGGGCCCTGGGTGATCTGCCGCAGCGCCTCGAAACCCTGGTGAGCGGTCTTCACCGCGTACCCGTGTCCGGTGAGGACCTCGATCAGCGCGGCCCGGATGACTGGGTCGTCCTCGACGACAAGTACGGAGGCCATGAGCAGGCACGTTAGCGGGTCCGCCAAGATGGTGTCGTGCCCCGGTACCTGCGTTACGTGCTCATCTGGCTGTCCTGCACGGCGGCCAGCGTTACGGCCGTCATGATCACGGTCCATTTTGTGGTGGGCTCGACCCGGCCGACGGCGCCGGTCGCGCAGTCGGCGCCGAAGGATTTCGCGGCCGCCTCACCGCAGGCCTCGGTGACACCGCGCCCGAGCGCCTCCCCGAGCCCCGAGCCCACCCCGAGCCCGTCCGCGACCGGGCGGACGCCGCCCCGGAAGACCGACAGACCCCGTACGGCGTCGCCAACCCCCGCGGCCCGCACGACTCCTCGGCCTCCCGAGGAGCCGTCCGGAGCGAACTCGGATGGCGAGGGCTGCGAACAGGGCGGCTCGGGTGTGCACACCATCTCGTCCCAGGGTGGGAAGGCCACCGTGCGCTACGGAAGCGGCGGGGTGTGCCTCATCTCGGCGGTGCCGAACCAGGGCTTCACGGCGAGCACCACACAGAGCGCGCCCGACACCCTGACGCTGACATTCGCGGGTGACCGGCACCGCTCGGAGATCACGGCGACGACCGTTCCCTCGGACCGGGCCAGTGTGCGGGAGACGTCTTTCTGACGACGTCCCGACGTCGGCAGCGCGGTTGCGACCCTCAACTTCACCCCTCCGACGAGGAGTCGGGCCGCGGCATGGCCTTCGTCGACGCACTGGCCACTCAGTGGCACCGTTCAATCAACCGCGTCGTGCAGCAGATCCCGCAACTTCAGTGCCGCCGGCAGCGGGGCGGCGGGCAGCGCGACATGTACGGTCCGGCGCAGGGCGAGGTCGCCGAGTCGGCAAAGGACGAGTTCGGCCGGGACCGCCCAGGCGGCCAGCGAGGGGACAAGCGCCACCCCCAGCCCGGCGGCTGCATAGCCGAACTTCCCGGTCCACTCCGCGATCTTGATGATCTTCTTGGGCCCGAAGCCCGCCCGGGCGCAGGCATCGGTGAGCAGCGTGGGAGAGCCCCCCGCAGGCGCGTCCTGGAGCCAGGCCTCGTCGCGCAGTTCGCGCATGTCGATCGTCCCGGCTCCCGCCAGGGGATGCTCGCGGTGGAGGGCGACGAACAACTCGTCCTCCAGCAGAACGGCCGTTGTGACACCGTCGGCCGAGGGTAGACCGGACGGATAGTCGCTGACCACGGCGAGGTCGAGTGCCCCATCCGCAAGGCGCTGCATCAACGTACCGCTCCGGCCCTCGACCGCGATGACCTCGACATCCGGCCTGGCCTGCTTGAATGCCCGCAAGGCAGCGGGCACCAAGGAGACGTTCGCGGTCCCGAACGCCCCTACGCGCAGTGTCCCGCCGTGACCCGCGTGGATCACGGCCAGCTCCTGCTCCGCCCTCGACAGACGCTCAAGCACGTCCACGGCGTGACGATGCAGCGCACGACCAGCGGGATTCAGCCGTACGCCCCGGGGGAGCCGTTCGAACAGCGGCCCACCCGCCTGCTGCTCCAGCGAGGCAATCCGCCGAGAGACCGCCGACTGCGTGTAGTTGAGCCGAACCGCCGCTTTGGTGAACGACCCGGTGTCGGCCACGGTCACCAGCAGGCGCAGCGCGTCGATGTCAAACACATTCCTCCAAGGCATGGCTCCGATGCAATCTAGTCGCTGGTGGAATGTCTTGTCGGCTCCTAACGTCGCACACATGGTCCGAGAAGGAGATCCAAGGAGGAGATGTGCCGGCTTTACAGCAGGTTGAGATGGGACGGGGCCGGTGACTGCGGGGGCCACGATCGCGTTGCCGGCGATGCTGGCCGATCTGGAGGAACTCGTGGTCTGTGAGTCCTTCTCGGCCGACCACGCGGCACTGGCCCGCAGCGCCGAGGTTGTCGGCGCCCTCGGCGCGAGACTGCTGGGCGCCGTGCCGGAGACGATCGTGATCGACGGTGTGACCCACCTGCGGTGGACCTTCGGCACGCCGCGGGTGCTGCTGGTGGGACACCACGACACGGTGTGGCCCGTGGGCTCGCTTCAGACCCACCCCTGGTCGGTGGCCGACGGGATCGCCCGCGGCCCCGGGGTCTTGGACATGAAGGCGGGGCTGGTGCAGATGTTCCACGCGCTGGCCTCCCTGCCGTCCCCGGACGGCGTGTGCGTGCTGATCAACGGGGACGAGGAAGTCGGCTCCCCGACCTCCCGGGAGCTGATCGAGGAGTCCGCGCGCGGTTGCGCGGCCGCCTTCGTATTGGAGGCGGCAGCGAACGAAGAGGGCGCACTCAAGACCGCCCGTATGGGGACCTCACGGTATGAGGTCGTGGTGTACGGCAAGGCCGCCCACGCGGGTCTGGAGCCGGAGAAGGGGGTCAACGCCGCGATCGAGGCCGCTCACCAGGTGCTGGCCATCGCCGGTCTCGCAGCCTCGATGGGTGCCACCGGTGCAACTGGTACCACCGGTGCAACTGGTACCACCGGTGCAACTGGTACCACCGGTGCAACTGGTACCACCGGTGCCATCTGTAGCACCGATACAACCGGTACCACCTGCTCCGTCCTGGGAGCCCCGACCATCACACCCACCCTGCTGTCGGCCGGCAGCACTCTCAACACAGTGCCCGCGCTGGCGAAAGTATCGGTGGACGTGCGGGTGCCGACCCTGGCGACGCAGGACCGGATTGACAATCTCATGCGGGGGCTGACCGCCCGGACGCACGGAGCCCGGCTGAAGGTGCTGGGCGGCAAGCAACGGCCGCCAATGGAACCGGAGTCCTCCGCCGAACTGTTCAGCCTCGCCTCCCAAATCGCCTCGGAGCTGGGCCAGGAGCCGCTGCTGGGGGCCGCCGTCGGCGGCGCCTCGGACGGTAACTACACCGCGGGCGCAGGCTGCCCAACGCTGGACGGCCTGGGTGCCGTCGGCAGCGGCGCCCACGCAGATACCGAGTACGTCGAGGTCGCACAGATGACACCCCGCACCCACCTGCTCGCTCAACTCATCACGCAGACACGGCGCTGACCTGACCGACGTACGCGAACTCCAGCGCCCCGAACGGCCCGACACCCGTCACTCCAGCGTGAAGCAGAGGCTGCTCATGACAGCAACGACATCCCTTTCACCCGAGGTCGCCGAACTGGCCGCCCGTCACCGCCTGGGCGCACTTGAGGGCACGTTCGCCCCCAAGCGTCTAGGCAAACTGATCTTCGCCCTCTACATCTTTACGCTCGTCAATCTGCTGGTGGCCTTCGTGATCCCCGCTCTGGTGTTCTTCTGGTGGCTGCGCCGGACCCCGAACTTCAGCCGGAAGCAGGCCGCCAAGCGCCTCTACCTGTTCGAGAACGGAATGATCGTGCACCGGCAGTTCGGCGACGGAATGATCGCCGTCCGCTGGGATTCCATAAGGCTCTACCAGGAGATCACCCAGGTGATCATCAATGATGTCCCCGGCCCCGTCAGATACGCCTACTCAGTCGTCGCCCCGGGCGTCACCGGCACAACGATCACGGAATTCTACGATGGTCCCGAAACCTGGGGACCCTGGATGCAGGAGGCCATCGTCCGCGCCCAGGGCCCGGCGGTCCTGGAATCCATCCTGGAGGGTCAGACGACCAACTTCGGTGGCTTCTCGGTCTCCCGCACCGGCATGGCCACCACCGGGAAAAGCCAACTCCCCTGGCCCGACGTCCAGGAGATCCACGTCAAGGCAGGCAGGGTCTACGTCATGAAGACCGGCGAGTCCAGCCCCTGGTTCAGTGCCACGGTCAGCGACATCGCGAACTACTACGTCTTCCTGACCATCGCCACGAACCTCTGCCGGCAATAAAGGACAGTGCCGTTCAGGCGCCTTCCGACGGCCAGGCCTTCCGAACCTGGTCCAGGCGGTGGTAGGCGTCGTCGAACCAGGCGTCGGCCAGAGCGACAGTGACCGTCACGGTCGTAAGCGACATCGAACGGTCCGCGATGGTGACGTGGGCCCGCTCACCGTCCGGGTCGCGGCTGATGAGCACCTCGGTCGTGCGCTCGTCCTCACGCCATACGACGTCCGCCCCGCAATCGAGCGCGTCCAGGGCTTCCTGCCACTCCGTCAGGTCCTCCGGGAAGATCCATGTTGCGATGCTTCCACGTACGAAAGCGGTGTCGACGAGGATTTCTCCGACCAGCGCGTCGGTGCGGGGCGGGTCCTGGGCGGACCGCCTCCCGGTGATCCGTACGATCACGCTGTTGCCCTCGCCCTCCAGACTGATCAGGTCGATCGGACCCTCGGACGCCATCGCCACTCCCACCCTCCCCGGTGCTTGTGCCCGGCACCATAGCCGACGGCGCCCACCCCACCTCGGCGGGGGCTTGAGTCTCCCGTAGGGGGAGATGTGAGGGTGGGTGCATGGACGGCGACACGCTCTATTCGATCGGCGATCTGGCCCGGCGGACCGGGCTGACGGTCAAGACCATTCGGTTCTACTCCGACTCGGGGATCGTGGCGCCGACCGGCCGCAGCCCGGCCGGCTACCGCCAGTACGACATCGACGCCGTCGCACGTCTGGACCTTGTACGGACCCTGCGCGGCTGCACTGGTTCTGGCCGAACTCGTCGCCCCCGGGCTGACTGCGGCCGACCGGGACCGGCTGTGCTCCACCCTGGCGAGCCAGCTGGCGGCCGGCGGCCGGCTGACCCGGTCCTCCAGCCGCCGGCACGTGGCGGAGCGCGTCCTCGGGCTGCTCCAGGACCGGTCGGACAGTGGCGGGGGAACTGCGTAAGCCCGAGGCCGAAGACTCCCGCCACCAGCGAGAACCCTGTGCATGAGGCCTCAGGGCTTCGCCTTCGCCGCCTTCGCCGCCTTCGCGGTGCGGGACGCCAGTGCCGCCACCCGGGGGTCCGGGTGGCCACCACCCAGTTGCTCCAGCACCCTTACCGATGTGGGGGGATGGGCTTCCGCGAGAGCCGGGATGAGGGAGAGCGCTCCGCCCGGCCAGGTCGACGCGGCCGCGTCGAAGGCGTCGGGGAGGGCCCAGGGTACGGCGGTCAGGTCCGGTTCTTCCTCCTCCGTCATGGCCCGCGCGTACATACGCAGATCCTCGGTCCAGCGAGCCTCCAGTTCTTCGAGGATCAGCACCGCACGGGCGCTCTGCGGGACGCGTTCGGCGTCCGAGGGAGCGGCCTCGCCGCGGCTGTGCAGCAGGCGGTGTGCGTAGGCGCCGGTCACGGGGTGGGTGAGGGCGGAGCGGAGGGCCTCGGCGGGGACGGCGGCGAGGTCGAGGTACGTGAAGAGGGTCGATGTACGGACGTCGGTGAAGTCCGTGCGCTTCGCGATGTCGAGGGCGTTCAGCAGGTCGCTCCAGGATCCGCCGCCGTGGCCGGCCGTCCACTGCGCGAGTGTGCGGGCCGCTGTCTTCGGCGGCCAGTTCTGGACGGCGGTGATGACCTCGGCGGCATCCCAGGCTGCGACGGTTTCCTCGTCCGGCGCGGCGACCTGGCCCGCGGCCAGTACGTGACGCAGGACAGCGTTGCCGAGCGGGGTGAGGCCGTAGGAGTCGCCGGCGCGGAAGACGCAGCCCGTCTCGGCCAGTTGATCGACCACGTCCGACAGTGCGCGGGCAGGGCCGTCGAGTTCGGCCCGTTCCTCCTCGCCCAGGCCGGGGATGCCGAGCAGGACGGACAGCTCGTCCGGTGACGGCGTCACGTAGTCGGCGGGGGCGGTGTCGGGGACCGGTACGGGCGCGTCCTCGAGCGACGGGTCGACCTGCCAGGAGCCGTGTTCGGCGGCCTTCCGTGCCACGGAGTCGGCGGTGCCGCCGCGCTCGTACAGCGAGTAGAGGAGATGCGCCGCGTCCAGGGCGTAGTCCTGGACGTCATCGTGGACGCCGCGGCGGGCGTCGTCGCGGGCGGGCTCCTTGTCCGTGTCAGGCGCGGCGGCCGCGATGCGCTCCACGACCGCCGTCAGGATGTCCGCGCCCAGTTCGGTCAGCTCTTGCGGGGTTCCCCGGGTCCAGACATCGGCGGCGGGCCCGGGAAATCCGCACCGTTCCGCGAGGTCGCGCAGGTCGTCGGAGCCTGCCGCGAGAGCCGCCGGGAGCGGTGCGCGATGCAGCAGTCCGCGGATGCCCTCGGGGGCGGGGAGGGCAGGCGGCGGTGGCAGCGGGGTGCCCGAATCGCCGTAGTAGTCGAGGTGTTCGTCCAGCAGGCGGTCAGCGAGGGCAACGTGCGGCAGCGACTCCGGCCCGGGCGCGAGGCCGGCGTACGGTCCTGCGAGTGCGTCGCTCAGGCCCGCGGCCGTCCAGCGGTCGATCAGCGCGCCCGCGATCCGCTCCAGCTCCTCCCCCAGCGCCTCGTCCGGGCGGTCGGCGTCCAGCGGCGGAGGGGGCAGGAGCGGTCCGGCCGGTGAGGGACCTTCGACGTCGTGGGCGAAGGCGGCGAGCAGTGTCTCGGTGAGCTGGACGCGGACGGCGAAGGTGCGGGCCGCGACGTCGGACCGGTGCAGTGGCGCGGGGAGGGCGGGCCGGTCGGCGTGGGGTGCGCGTTCATGAGCGGCGAGCCATGCCCGTACGGCGGCGGGGTCGTCGGGATCGACACCGTCGGCGCGCAGCAGCGACGCGTACCAACCCGGCCAGGTCAGGTTCCGGGGATCGGCGATCGCCCGCCGGAACTCCGGCATGGCGTCGTCGATCGCGGCGACCAGACGCGTGTGGCGCTTGGCGTTCAGTCTTCCCGCGGCCCGGACGCAGTCGGCGAGAGCGGTGAGTACGCCGGGCACGGCGGCGAGTTCCGTCGGGGTGGCGCAGAGCAGTGGGGGCAGGTCCTCGTGCAGTACGCGGCGCAGGAGCTGCGGGGTCGGCTCGGGCACGCCCGCCCTGCGGTCCGCGCCGCGCACGGCCAGAAGCGTCAGTACGGCGTCCGCGACGCGCACGGGCACCGGGGCCCCGCGTTCTTTTTCTGCCCAGGCGAGGAAGTCGTCAAGTCCAGTGTTCAGGTCAGTGGCACGGGTCACTCGGGGAGCGTATGGGCCCCGGGGCGGCTCGGGCGGTCCGGCCGCGTGCGGATGCCCCGATCAGGCGATCATTCCTGTGTCTGGGCGGGGAGCGATGAGTTTTGGCTACCGGTCCGGTCCTGTGTGTATGGATTCCAATACGCAGACCTCCTCCCCCGACCTCCACCCGGCTGCCCGCGCCGTGGCGCAGCTGCTCGAAGCCATCGGCGACGAACGGCTCGCGGACCCGACGCCCTGCCCGAAGTACGCCGTACGGGAGCTGCTGGGCCATCTCGTCGGGCTGTCCACCGCGTTCCGGGACGCCGCGCGGAAGGATTTCGGGCCGAGTACCAGTACCGACCCGGGGTCGGTGCTGCCGGTCCTCGACGACGACTGGCGTGCTGTGCTTCCGCAGCGGCTGAACGAGCTGGCGGAGGCCTGGCAGAAGCCCGGGGCGTGGGACGGCGACACCCAGGCGGGCGGCATCACCTTCCCGGCCGCGGTCGCCGGACGGGTCGCCCTGAACGAACTCGTGATTCACGGCTGGGATTTGGCCCGGGCGACGGGTCAGGGGTACGCCCCTGGCGACGCGAGCCTGCGGGTGTCGTACGACCTGCTGAAGCCGGCCGGTGACGACCCGAGCCGGGACGGGATGTTCGGCCCGGTGGTGAAGGTGGCTGAGGACGCGCCGCTGATTGACCGGGTGGTGGGCCTGAGCGGGCGCCGGCCCGACTGGCAGCCAGGCGACTGAGACCCGGGGGCCGCCGGCGCGGGACGGAAGACGTTCGGCGCGGGCTGCCGGTGCGGGGGTGCCAGCCCGGTCGAGCATATGGCCGACCGCCAGTAGGGCGGGAACCGCGACCGGCGCGGCCTCGCGCTCAGGCCACCCCGCGCTTTTCGTCGTACTCGGCCCGCGCCTCCGCGATATGCACGCGGTTACGGTCGGCCCACTCGATGAGCGTGAGCAGCGCGCGGGGGTCGCGTCGGGTCTGTTCAACACGACGCAGGTGATGGGCGGCGCGCTCGGCCTCGCGGTCCTGTCGACGCTCGCCTCTGGGCGTACGGAAGATCTGTTGCGGGCGGGCGATTCCGCCACCCCCGCACTCAACGGCGGCTACCAGCTCGCCTTCTTCACGGCGTCGGCGGTGGCGACGGCTGCTCTGGCGCCGGCCGCGGGGCTGCTGCGGACGCCCCGCCGGGCGGCCATCCGTGAGGCCCCGGCCTCCGCCCCGCCCGTGGCCCCCGCCACCGCCCCTGCCACCGCCCAGCCGGACCGGGCGTGAGCGGACCGCTCATCAAATCCGGATGTGCCGGGGGCAGCGCCGATGCGATGCTCCCGGTATGGCACGTCGTGTGAAACCCAGCCTCTGCATCTCCGTCGACATCGAGGCCGACGGCCCGATCCCCGGCCCGTACTCGATGATCAGCTTCGGTGCGGCCGTGGCCGGCCGCCAGGATGCGGACGGCTATGCGCCGGCCGCCCCCGAGGCGTACACCTTCTACCGTGAACTGCGGCCCATCAGCGAGGACTTCGTGCCCGAGGCGCTGGCCGTCAGCGGACTCGACCGGGACAGGCTGATCGCCGAGGGCAGTGAACCGGCCGCCGCGATGGCGGAGTTCAGCACCTGGGTGCGCGAGGTGAGCGCGGGCGCCCAGCCGGTGATGTGCGGCTACCCCGCCTCGTACGACTGGACCTTCCTGTACTGGTATCTGATCCGGTTCACCGGGGCGAGCCCCTTCGGGCACTCCGGATGCCTGGACATGAAGACGTTGTACGCGACGAAGGCACGGCTCCCGCTGCGCGCCGTCGCCAAGGGCACGATGCCGCGCGAGCTGCTCTCCAGGCGGCGGCACACCCACCACGCTCTGGACGACGCGATCGAGCAGGCGGAGCTGTTCAGCAACCTCATGGCGTGGGACCCCACGTCGTCTGCGTAGCAGCAGGAGCACCGGGCGCAGCGGCCGCTCGAGGCCGAGCGCAACGGTAGGCATCCCACAGTGGGGACCGTCACAGGCGGTTATGTTGTGCACAATTTAATAGCGGGCTACTTTTCTCGTAGGACACAGGCCACGCAGGACGCGCCAGAGGAGAACCCCGCCATGGATTTCGTCAGGTACGAGACATACACCCCCGCCGAGCGGCCCACCTACCAGCAGGAGCTGGACGAGGTCGTCCGTAATGTCGCCCGGCGCACCCGGGAGTCCGTCGAGCGGCAGGGGGTCGGGCGCTCGGTCAGGACGGCTCACGGCAAGACGTACGGACTGGTCAAGGCAACGGTTACGGTCGGTGAGGTGCCGGAGCCCTACGACCAGGGGATCTTCGCCGGGCCCGGCACCTATGACGCGGTCGTCCGGTACTCCAACGGACTCGGCCATCTGCGGGCCGACTCGTTGCTCGGCGCGGCATGCGGCATGGGGATCAAGATGTTCGGGGTGCCCGGCGACTCCCTGCTCGCCGACGAGGCCACGGAGACGACCTTCGACCTCAACCTGATCAACAACCGGGTCTTCTTCGCCAACACGGCCTACGACTACATGGTCATCGAGGAGCTGTTCAGTGAGCTGCCCGACGCGCTGGTGAACCCGGCGCGGCGGAAGTCCTGGATGGGTGAATTCCTCACCAGGCGGGGGACCTTGAATACCTCGGACGAGTGGCTGTGGGACGAGCTGTTCGCGATGCTGTCCTTCACTCAGGTCCCGCGGCAGAACCTCTTCTCATACACGTACAACAGCATGGGCGCCTTCCGGTACGGCGACCACATCGCGAAGGTGCGCACGGTGCCCACCTCCCCAGTCACGCATCTGACCGTCAACGTCCGGGCGGATGGCGAGGCGTTCCGCAACACGCTGGTGGCGGAGGCCGCCGAGCGGGACCACGTCTTCGAGTTGCAGGTGCAGCTCAATGCCGATCTGGCACGGATGCCGGTGGACAACACCTCGGTGGAGTGGCCCGAGCCGCTGTCTCCGTGGGTGACGGTCGCGACGATCGCCATCCCGCGGCAGGACATCGGCGGCGAGGAGAACCTGGCCGCCGCCGACGGCACGTCGATCACGCCCTGGCGCACTCGTGAGGAGCACCGGCCGATCGGCGAGATCCAGCGGGTCCGCGAGGAGGTGTATCGCCGCTCATCCATCGAGCGGCACCGCCTCAACGGGCAGCCGCGGGTGGAGCCGGCGAGCAGCGCGGAACTCCTGGGCTGAGACTCGCGTCGCAGGAGCGCGCCCGAACTCCGGCATGGAGAAGGGGTGTACGTCTCCGTGGGCACTCTGATAGGAAAGCTTCCTAACAGACCACCGGAACGTCGAACTCCCTCTGGAGGACAGGTGCCCACCCCCCATGCACGCACCACACGACCGCTGAAGTTCCTTCCCCGTGTCCTGCTCGGCGTGACCCTGCTCGCGGTACCGGCCACCGCCTTCGCAGCCACATCCTCCGAGCACACCGGCCAGGCCCCGGCCGCCGCGGCACCCGCCCCGGCACCTGCCCCGGCCGCCATCGGCCTTGACGACCCGGCGAAGAAGGAGATCGCCATGAAGCTCGTGTCCAGCGCGGAGAACTCATCGCTGGACTGGAAGGCGCAGTACAAGTACATCGAGGACATCGGCGACGGCCGCGGCTACACCGCCGGCATCATCGGCTTCTGTTCCGGCACCGGCGACATGCTGGATCTGGTCGAGCTCTACACCGAGCGCAAGCCCGGCAACGTACTCGCCAGGTACCTGCCCGCGCTGCGAAACGTCGACGGCAGCGACTCGCACTCGGGCCTCGACCCGAACTTCACCAAGGACTGGAAGAAGGCGGCCCAGGACGCGGAGTTCAAGAAGGCGCAGAACGACGAGCGCGACCGGGTCTACTTCAACCCGGCCGTCAAGCGCGGCAAGAGTGACGGCATAGGTGTCCTCGGCCAGTTCATCTACTACGACGCCATCGTGATGCACGGCGACGGTGGCGACTCGACCAGCTTCAGCAACATCCGCAAGAAGGCCCTCGCAAAGGCCAAGACGCCGGCGCAGGGCGGCGACGAGAAGACGTATCTCAATGCCTTCCTCGACGCCCGGGTCTGGGCGATGAAGCAAGAAGAGGCGCACGAGGACACCAGCCGGGTCGACACCGCCCAGCGGGTCTTCGTCAAGAAGAACAACTTCAACCTCAACACGCCGCTGGACTGGAAGGTCTACGGCGACAGCTTCCACATCGACTGAGCAGAGCCGGCACAGCCCACGGCCCCCAGGGCCGGGTGTTCCCGCAGCCGCGGACACCCGGCCCTCCGCCGTTGTTCAGATGCTGCGCATACCGCAGAAGACGGCGCCGATGCGCACGGATCAGTGGACCGCGACCGTCTCCGAGCCGGTCGCGGTAACCACCGAAGGCTCCGAACTCCGCTTCTTCCCCAGGTGGTTGAAGGCCAGGTTCAGGACGATCGCCACGATGCAGCCGGTGGAGATGCCCGAGTCGAGGACGACGAGCGCGTCCTTCGGGAAGGCGTGGTAGAACTCCGGCGCGGCGATCGGGATCAGCCCGATGCCGACGGCGGCCGCGACGATCAGCGCGTTCTCGCCCTTCTCCAGGGCGGCGGTGGCCAGCGTCTGGATGCCGCTGGCGGCGACCGAGCCGAAGAGCACGATGCCCGCGCCACCGAGAACCGGCAGCGGTACGAGTGCGATCACCGAGGCCGCGACCGGACACAGCCCCAACAGGATCAGGATGCCGCCGCCCGCGGCGACGACGAACCGGCTGCGCACCTTCGTCATCGCGACCAGGCCGATGTTCTGGGCGAAGGCGCTGCACATGAAGCCGTTGAAGAGCGGGCTGATCGCGCTGCCGAGGGTGTCGGCGCGCAGTCCGCCCTCGATGATCCGCCGGTCCGCGGGCCGGTCGACGATCCTGCCGAGAGCGAGCATGTCGGCGGTGGACTCGGTCATGCAGACCAGCATCACGATGCACATCGAGACGATCGCGGCGATCTCGAACTGCGGGGCGCCGAAGTGGAAAGGCGTCGGGAAGCCGACCACGTCGGCGTTCTTCATGGCGTCGAAGCTGGTCATCCCCATCGGGACGGCGATGACGGTGCCGACGACGAGACCGAGCAGGATCGCGATCTGCTGGAGGAAGCCGCGCAGCAGTTTGCGCAGGGCGAGCACGATCACAAGGGCGAGGGCCGCCATGCCGATGTTCTTCATCGAACCGTAGTCGGCGGCGGCGGAGTTGCCGCCCTGCGACCAGTTGAAGGCGACCGGCAACAGCGAGACACCGATCAGCGTGATGACGGTGCCGGTGACCACGGGCGGAAAGAAGCGGACGAGTTTCGAGAAGTACGGCGTGAGGACGAACCCCAGCACGCTGGCGACGATGATCGCGCCGAAGATGACGGTGATGCCGTCGGCACCGCGGTCCTTGCCAATGGCGATCATCGGGGTCACACCGGCGAAGGAGACTCCGTTGACGAACGGGAGCCGGGCGCCGACCTTCCAGAAGCCGAGGGTCTGCAGCAGGGTGGCTATGCCGGCCGTGAAGAGGCTCGCCCCCATCAGGAAGGCGGTCTCCTTGGCGCTCAGACCCACGGCGGGACCCACGATCATGGGCGGGGCCACCACGCCCGCGTACATCGCGGCCACATGCTGAAGGCCGCTGGTGAACATCTTGACTGGCGGAAGCGTCTCGTCGACCGGGTGCTTCCGGTCGGGTGCGGCGCCTGCATCGTTGTGAAACCTGGGCTGTTCGGCCACTGCGGTTCCTCCGGTCGGTTACACGTCGGCGGTGACGCGAGGGTCAGGGAGGTGGTGCGAACGCGAGGTGTGCAGGCCTTCCGGGGTGGTGAAGACACGAGTCACCGTCCCGGGGAGTGCGCACCGATTTGCGGTGCGCACCCCGCCGGGACCGGCTGCCATGGACCCCGCTCGGGTCCACGGCCGCCGGTCGAGGGCCGTCCCCCTCGACCGGACTTCCTTCGGGTCAGGCCTGCGCGGCGATGCGCGCGAGGCGCTGTGCCTCGTCCCGCGCGGAGCGGGCGATGGCGTCCTCGTCCACCGTGGTGAGGTGGCCCGCCTCGACGACGGTCTTGCCGTTGACGAGGGAGAGCGTGACGGGGGCGGCCGCGCCGAAGACGAGCGCGATCACCGGGTCGGCGATGGAGGAGTGGGCGAGCGTGTCCATCTTCCAGAGCACCAGGTCGGCGAGCTTGCCGGCCTCGATGGAGCCGATCTGGTCGGCGCGGCCGAGGACTTGGGCGCCGCCGTACGTACCGAGGCGCAGCGCCTGCCGTGCGTTCAGGGCGGCTTCGCGGTGTGCCCCGAGCCGGTTGATGAGGAGCGCGTTGCGCAGTTCGGTGTGCAGCTCGCCCGACTCGTTGGAGGCGGTGCCGTCGACGCCGAGGCCGACCGGGACGCCCGCCTTCAGCATGTCGGGGACCCGGGCGATACCGGCGGCGAGGCGGGCGTTGGACGACGGGCAGTGCGCGACGCCCGTGCCCGTACGGGCGAAGGCGGCGATGTCCGAGTCGTTCATGTGGACGCAGTGGGCCATCCACACGTCCTGGCCGAGCCAGCCGGTCGACTCGAAGTAGTCGGTCGGGCCCATCCCGAAGAGCTCCTTGCAGAACTCCTCCTCCTCGACGGTTTCCGAGCCGTGGGTGTGCAGCCGGACGCCCTTGCGGCGGGCCAGCTCGGCGCCCTGGCGCAGCAGTTCGGTGGAGACGGAGAAGGGTGAGCAGGGTGCGACGGCGATCTGCGTCATCGCGTCGAAGGAGGCGTCGTGGTGCTTGTCGATGGTCGCCTCGGTGGCGGCGAGCGCGCCTTCGAGGGACTCGACGGCGAAGTCCGGCGGCAGGCCGCCGTCCGACTTGCCGCGGTCCATGGAGCCGCGGGCGAGGGTGAACCGCACACCCATGTCCGAAGCCGCGCCGATGATCGCGCCGGACAGGTCGCCGGAGCCCTGCGGGTAGACGTAGTGGTGGTCCATCGCGGTGGTGACACCGCCGCGGGCCATCATCGCGAGGGAGCCCCGTGCCGCCGCGCGCACCATCGGCTCGTCGATGCGCGCCCACGTCGGGTAGAGCGCCACCAGCCAGTTGAAGAGGTTGTGGTCGGTGGCCAGACCCCGGGTGATCCACTGGTAGAAGTGGTGGTGGGTGTTGACCAGGCCGGGCGTGACGAGATGCCCGGTGCCGTCGATGCGGCGGGCCACGTTCTCCAGGTCTGCGGGAGCCTTGCCCCCTCCTACCGATTCGATCCGGTTGTCCGCGACGACGACGTAGCCGGAGGCGTACTCGGTGTCGTTCGCGTCCACGGTCGCGATGGCACAGTTTTCGATGACGATGCGCGAAGCCGCCATGGCGGGTCCTCGTTCTTCCCATTGATGGAACGGACCCGGGGGTCGAGCGGGGTGACGACCGGGTCCGCGGTGCTGTTGTTGCGCAGATGCCCCCGCTCTCCCCCTGGGACCTGACGCCGGCGCACGCGTCGGGGATACAGCAGGACTACTACAGGTTGGTCATGTCGACCGGGATCTGCGGTTCGACGCCGTCCCGCAGGATGGTGGCCTCGATCAGGCCGTAGGGGCGGTCCGCCGCGAAGTAGACAGCTCCGTCGGCGGTATCGTTCTTGAGGCCGAACGGCTCGAGGTCGACCAGGAAGTGGTGCTTGTTCGGCAGCGAGAAGCGGATCTCGTCGATCTCGCTGCGGCTGTTGATGATGCGCGAACCCATTTGGTACAGGGTCTGCTGGAGCGAGAGGGAGTACGTCTCCGCGAAGGCCTGGAGCATGTGCTTCTTCGCCTGCTCGTACGACTTCTCCCAGCTCGGCATCCGCTCCTCGTCGGACGACCAGCTGTAGCGCCACTTGGCGGACACCTCGGTCGCGAGGATGCGGTCGTACGCCTCCGGGAGCGTCGTGTACTTGTCCTTGACGTAGCCCCAGAACTCGGAGTTCGTCGAGTTCATCACCGTGAGGTCCTTCAGACCGGAGATGACCTGCCACTTCTCACCGTCGAAGGTGATCTGGGTGACGCGGGTCTCCTGGCCCTTGCGGACGAAGGAGTGCTTGACCTCGTCGGCTCCGATGAACTTGGAGTTGTTGTCCGAGGTCTCGATGCGCTCCCAGGCGTACTCCTCGATGCGGATGCGCGCCTGATGGATCGGCTCCTGGCTGGTCACGAAGTGACGGGCCAGGTGGATGCCGAACTGCTCGGCGGACTCGATGCCGTACTCCTTGGCGAACGCGTACACCGTGTTCTTGGTGGTGTCGGTCGGCAGGACGTTGGCGTTGGAGCCGGAGTAGTGGACGTCGTCCATGTCACCGGAGAGGGCGACCGAGACGTTCAGGTCCTTGATGTGGTGGGTGTCGCCGTCCCGCGTGATCTTGACGACGCGGTTCTCTGCTTTGCCGTACTGGTTCTGGCCGAGAATCGTGGGCATGTCTGCTAGCTCCCTCGGTAAACGGAGTAGCCGAACGGGTTGAGCAGCAGCGGTACGTGGTAGTGCTCGCCCGGCCTGACGGCGAAAGTGATCGCCACCTCCGGGAAGAACGCACCGCTGTCCCTTACGCGGGGGGCGTCCTGCTGCGCCTCGGCTTGCTTGGTGGGCTGGTTGGCGAAGTACGCCTCGGTCTCGAAGTCGAGACGTACGTGGGTCGTTGTCTCCGGCAGCGCCGGCAGGTCCTTGCAGCGCCCGTCCGCGTCGGTCTTCGATCCGCCGAGCGCCACCCACTCCGCGTCGAGGCCGCTGCGGGCCGCGAGGGAGATGGCGACGCCCTCGGCGGCGCGTCCGACGCTGGTGTCCAGGATGTGCGTGGACACCGATGCGGTGGTCTCGGTGCTCAAGACGTCACTCTCCTTCTGCTACGAGGCGGGTCAGCCGGATGCGGTTGATCTTGCCCAGCTCGGTGCGGACGATTTCCCGCTCCTGCTCGGGCGAGTTACTCATCCGCTCGCGGACCGCGTCACGCATCTGCTCACCGGTGCGGCCGGTGGCGCAGATAAGAAAGACATGTCCGAACCTCTCCTGGTAGGCGAGGTTCAGTTCGAGCATTTCAGCCTTGAGCGCCTCAGCGGCCCCGGCCATCCCGCTCTGTTCGCGGGATGAGGTGGGGTCCCCGGGCTTCGGCCGGCCGATCGGCGGGTGCCCCGCCATCGCCTCGGCCAGGTCCTCGGCACTCAGCTCGGCCATGGCGGCGTCGCTTGCGTCGAAGAGGGCCTCCACGGTGGCGTACGGGCGCTGGGCGAGTAGCTTGCTCCCCCACGCCGAACTGGCGCACACCTCGTGCAGGGCGGCCAGGGCCGCGCTGTCCTGTGAGGTGTTGAACCGGGCGAGACCCGGCAGCGGACTCGAAGTCACGGGAGCCTCCGTGGCTGTTTTTCGCTGTGCATGGAAGGGCTGCGGACAGCTAACGCCCTCGGGCAACATAACGTCAACACTTTGTTGAAAACTCGGCGACACGGAAGCCGCCGTCCGGACATCCGGACGGCGGCTCACGACTGCGGGCTCTCAGCCGTTCTTCGCGGCGTTTTCCCTGTTCAGGTAGTTGTAGACGGTGAAGCGGCTGACGCCCAGGGCGCCCGCCACCGTCTCCACTCCGTGCCGTACGGAGAAGGCGCCGCGCGCCTCCAGTGTCCGTACGACCAGCTGCTTCGTCTTCCGGTCCAGCTCGGACAGCGGCATCCCGTGCCGGCGCTCCATGGCGGCCAGGATGTGGTCGAGGGAGTCCGACAGCTGCGGCAGCCGCACGGCGAGCACGTCCTCGCCCTCCCAAGCGAGCACCACATCGTCGGGACTGGCCTGCTCGGGGCTCAATATCTCGGCGCCCATCGCATCGACGAGCGGCTTCACGGCGCTGAAGAGGGGGTGATCTCCCGGCTGGGTCACTTCTCCCCCTCCCCGATCACATTGATCTGCAACGAGACACGAGTGGCGCCGGCCTCCAGAGCCCGGCGCAGCAGCGCGTCGACCGCGCTCAGCACCACGTCGGCGCCGCCCTCCGCCGTATTGCCGAACGGGCCGACATCCACGGCGTCCAGCTCGGCCGCCTGGATGACCTCGCGGGCGACCACCGCATGGGCCGGCGCTTCATCGAGGTCGAAGGGTTCGGTGGTGAACTCCACCCGCAATCGCTCCATGCGCCCACGTTAGCGGTGCCCTTCCACGCCGTCGGCGCCGTCCCGGACCGGGAAGGCGCCGGCCCGACCGGGACACGTCGCCGTCCGACCGGGAAAAGGCGCAGCTGTGCGCGACGGACCCGCTATGTCCCCGCGTAGAGCAGGTGACGGAAGCCGCGCCGGCCCTCATCTCCGGCTCGGCGGCACTGGGAGGGGTCTGCATGATGACTGGGCGCAAGATGACCGGGCGCAAGCGCAGGGGTGTCAAGGCAACAGCGGTCGCGACGGCGGCCATGGCGGCGCTGACCGCCTCACGGGCGTCGGGGTCGGCGGCACACGCCTCGGCCCCGGCTCAGCGTCCGACGCCCCCGCCGGGGCAGAGCGTGACCGGCGACACCCCGTACCGCACCGAGCTTCCGCCGCTGCGGGCCCGCGAGAGGGGACGGGACACGGACGACGGCTCCGCCGCACTGGTCGGCGGCGCTCTGCCTGCCACGGTCCTGGCCGCATACCGGCAGGCCGAGTCGGACCTCGCGGGCAGCGCGCCCGGCTGCCGTCTGCGCTGGCAGCTGCTGGCCGCGATCGGCCAGGTGGAGTCCGGGCAGGCGCGTGGCGGCCGGGTGACCGCGGACGGCACGACCGTCGCACCGATTCTCGGCCCGCGGCTGGACGGCAACGGGTTCGCCCTCATCAGGGACACCGACGGCGGGGTGCACGACGGGGACACGGCGTACGACCGCGCCGTCGGTCCGATGCAGTTCATCCCCTCCACGTGGGCCACCTGGGGCTCCGACGGCAACGGCGACGGACGTAGCGATCCGGGCAACGTCTACGACGCGGCCCTCTCGGCCGGCCGCTACCTGTGCGCGGGCGGGCGGGATCTCTCCGACCCGCACGACCTGGACCTCGCGATCCTCGGCTACAACCACTCCGCCGAGTATCTGCGCACGGTCAAGGCATGGTTCGGGTACTTCCTCGAAGGGCACCGGATGGTGCCGGACCTCGGCGGATCCGCCACCCGCCCGGCCCCGGAGCCGTCCCGTCCGGCTCGGCCGCGGCCGTCGGCCTCCACGGCTCCCGCACGCCCGGCCGCCCCGCATGACGCCTCCCCCGGGCCGTCCTCGCCCACGCCCTCACCCTCACCGTCGAAGACCGCGCCGGGCGGTGGCCCCAAGCCCGCGGAGCCCGTGATTCCCGTCCCCACAAGCGGTGTCGAGCTGCCCGGCGACAGTGTCCTGCCCGGCGCAGGTTCGCTGGCCGGCAACGGACAGGTTGGCTGACCAGCAACGGTAAGGACTCGATGAGCGCCACCCCCTCCCCAACTCCGGATACCCGGCGGTAATGTCGCCATCCGCCGGACAGCACCGAACCGGCGGTGAGCGCAAAGGGGCCCTCATGGCGACGGACATGCCTGCGTACTCGGGCGGGCCGGCGGACACGGCTGCCCACGAGCGGTGGCAGCGCGCGTGGAGCCACCGCGAGCAGCTGCTCAAGGTGGCCCGCCGCCGCTCCATGAGCATGGAGGACGCCGAGGACGCGGTACACGAGGCCATGCTGCGCGCTGCCGAGAACCCGCATCTGGACGACGAGCGGCTCGGCGCGTGGCTGACGACAGTGACCATGCGGCTGTGCGTCGACCGTTACCGGCAGGTCAACCGCGAGGCCGAGGTGCGCGGCAGCGCGACTCTCGTACCGACGGGCCCGGTGCCCGTCGACGAGGCGGTCTGTGACCGGGCCGAGGCCAAGTGGCTTGCCGTGCGCACCGACGAACTGCCCGCCCGGCAGGCGCAGGCGATCCGGCTGAAGTCCGAGGACCTCGATGTCGGCCAGGTCGCCCACGAGATGGGGCTGAGCTACCGGACGGTCGAGTCGCTGCTGGCGCGAGCCCGGCGGACGCTGCGCAATACGCTGGCCGGCACGCTGGCGCTGGCCCTGTGGCTGTGCGGTCGAAACCGGCCCCGGACGGGCGTGAACGCGCAGGCGGTGGCAGTGGCCTCGACGGCGGCGACGCTGGTCGTCGCCGGGTTCATCCTGCCGTACGCCCACGACTGGGACGGGCCTGGTGCCGGGCCCGCCCCGTCGAAGGCCTCGGACGTGCGGACACCGGACCACGGCCGAGCGGAGCCGTCGGCCGCCGGCACCCCCGCAGAGGCGGCGTCGGGGACCACCACGAGCGGGACGGACGCGCCCGGAGGCACACTGCCCGCGCTGCCGTCCCTGCCGGAGGTCACCTTGCCACCGCTGCCGCCGCTCTCCACCCCGGACGTCCCTGAAGTGCCGAACGTCCCCGACATACCTGACGTGCCCGAAGTGCCGGATGTGCTCGAAGCGCCGGACGTGCCCCTTATGACGGTCGCGCCCGAGGTGACCGTGCCCTCCGTGCCGGAGGTGCCCGTGACCACGCCGTCGGCCTCGGTGCCCCTGGCCACGCCGTCCGCCCCGGTGTCCCTGCCGCGCCCGTAGCTGCCCGCGGCCACCTGGCACGCCGAAGTTCACTCCTGATTTCGCGCCCGTAAAAAATTTCGTGCTTCGGCGCGACGGACGGGCCGCCCTTCCCCGTAGAGCAGATGTCGGAGCTGCTCCACTGCTGAAGGGTGAACCGGATGGGTGTCGAGATCTGTGTGGAAGGGCTGACCAAGTCCTTCGGCCACCAGGTCATCTGGCAGGACGTTTCGCTGACGCTGCCCGCCGGCGAGGTTTCGGTCATGCTCGGCCCTTCGGGCACGGGCAAGTCCGTATTCCTTAAGACGCTGGTCGGCCTGCTGAAGCCGGAGGCGGGCGCGATCCGGATCGCGGGCACGGACATCACCAAGCTGCGTGAACACGACCTGTACGAGGTGCGGAAGCAGTTCGGCGTGCTGTTCCAGGACGGCGCGCTGTTCGGGTCGATGAACCTCTACGACAACATCGCCTTCCCGCTGCGTGAACACACCCGCAAGACGGAGAGCGCGATCCGGCAGATCGTCCTGGAAAAGATGGACATGGTCGGACTGATCGGCGCCGAGGAGAAGCTGCCCGGCGAGATATCCGGCGGCATGCGCAAACGGGCCGGGCTGGCGCGGGCCCTGGTGCTCGATCCGGAGATCATCCTCTTCGACGAGCCGGACTCGGGTCTCGACCCGGTTCGCGTGGCGTATCTCAATCAGCTGATCGTCGATCTCAACGCGCAGATCGACGCGACCTTCCTGATCGTCACGCACGACATCGCATCGGCCCGGCAGGTCCCGGACAACATCGGACTGCTCTTCCGTCGCGAGCTGGTGATGTTCGGCCCCCGGGAACAGCTGCTTACCAGCGACCAGCCGGTCGTGCGGCAGTTCCTGAACGGCCGGATGCAGGGGCCGATCGGCATGGCGGAGGAGAAGGACGCCGCCCAGGTCGAGCAGGAGCTGGCGCGGCTCGGCGACAGGGACCTGCGCGCTCCCAAGGGCGCCGACGAGATGACGCCCCGCCTGCTGCCGAGCCCCGGGATCACCCGGCCGCCCCGCTGGGAGGCGATCGCCCGCCGTGAGGCGGCGCTGCACAAGGTGGAGGTGGCGGACGCATGAGCCTTTCCCCCACAGGCGCCCTGCGACATTCCGGCAGCCTGTTCGCGATGGCCCTGGACGTCGTACGGACCTTCCCCAGGCGTCCGTTCCAAGTGCGGGAGTTCATCCAGCAGGCCTGGTTCATCGCGAGCGTCACCATCCTGCCCACCGCTCTGGTCTCCATCCCCTTCGGGGCGGTCATCGCCCTGCAGATCGGCAGTCTGACCCGCCAGCTCGGCGCCCAGTCGTTCTCCGGCGCGGCCTCGGTGCTGGCGGTGCTGCGGGAGGCCTCGCCGATCGTCACCGCGCTGCTGATCGCGGGAGCGGGCGGCACCGCGATCTGCGCGGACCTCGGGGCGCGCAAGATCCGTGAGGAGATCGACGCGATGCAAGTGCTGGGCATCGACCCGATCCACCGCCTGGTCGTGCCGCGGGTGCTGGCCTCGATGGTGGTGGCCGTGCTCCTCAACGGCCTTGTGTCGGTGGTCGGAGTGGCCGGCGGCTACTTCTTCAACGTGATCCTGCAAAACGGTACGCCCGGCGCGTATCTCGCCTCCTTCACCACCCTCGCCCAGCTGTCCGACCTATGGGCGGCCGAGCTTAAGGCCCTGGTGTTCGGCGCCATCGCGGCGATCGTCGCCTCGTACAAGGGACTGACCGCGAAGGGCGGGTCGAAGGGCGTTGGCGACGCCGTGAACCAGTCGGTGGTGATCACTTTCATGCTGCTTTTCGTGACGAACTTCGTGATGACCGCGGTGTACTTCCAGGTCGTTCCGCAGAGGGGTTGACCGATGCCGCTGATGAATCGTCTGCTGCTGGACCGGCTCGAGGAGCTGGGCGGCCAACTGTCCTTCTACGGACGCTCGCTGGCCTGGACCGGCCGCACCCTGCGCCGCTACAAGAAGGAGATCCTGCGTCTGCTCGCCGAGGTGAGCTTCGGTCGCGGGGCGCTGGCAGTCGTCGGCGGGACGGTCGGCGTCATCGCCTTCCTGTCCTTCTTCACCGGCACCGAGGTCGGCCTGCAGGGATACGCCGCGCTCAACCAGCTGGGCACCTCCAACTTCGTGGCGTTCCTGTCCGCGTACTTCAACACCCGTGAGATCGCCCCGCTGGTGGCCGGTCTCGCCCTGTCGGCGACGGTCGGGGCCGGGTTCACCGCCCAGCTCGGGGCCATGCGGATCAGCGAGGAGACCGACGCGCTGGAGGTGATGGGCGTCCCCTCGCTGCCGTTCCTGGTGACCACGCGCATGATCGCCGGCTTTGTCGCCGTCATCCCGCTGTATGTGATCGGGCTGCTGTCCTCGTACTTCGCGGCACGCACCATCACGACCGGCTACTACGGGCAGTCCGCGGGCACCTACGACCACTACTTCCAGCAGTATCTGCCGCCGGTCGACGTCCTGTGGTCCTTCGGCAAGGTGATCGTCTTCGCCGTCGTGATCATCCTCGTCCACTGCTACTACGGCTACTACGCGAGCGGCGGCCCGGCCGGCGTCGGCGTCGCGGTCGGCCGTGCCGTGCGGACCTCCATCGTCGCCATCAACATCCTGGACTTCTTCCTCAGCCTGGCGATCTGGGGCGCCAACACGACCGTACGGATAGCGGGGTAGACGATCCATGCGCATTCCCATTCCCGTCCCGACACGCGGCGCACGACTGCGGCTGTACGGCATCGTCTTCATCGCGGTCATCGCGCTTCTGCTGTCGCTGTCGGTCGCCGTCTACCAGCAGATGTTCGTCTCCGTCGTACGGATCACGCTGGAGGCCGACACCCTGGGCAACCAGCTGGACCCGCGGGCCGACGTCAAGCTGCGCGGGCTGCTGGTCGGCGAGGTACGCGAGGTCCGGGCCGACGGCGAGAAGGCGACGCTCGACATCGCTCTCAAGCCGGAGCACGTCTCCCGCATCCCTGCCGATGTGCACGCGCGGCTGCTGCCCAAGACGCTGTTCGGCGAGAAGTACGTCGATCTGGTCGCCCCGCGCGGCTCCGCGGGGCGGCACATCCGCGCCGGGGACGTCATCACCCAGGACCGCACCGAGGCCGGCATCGAGCTCCAGCATCTGATGAACGACCTGCTGCCGCTGCTGCGGACCGTTCGGCCCGCCGAACTCAATGCCACGCTGTCGGCGTTCGCCACCGCGCTCGACGGGCGCGGCGACCAAATCGGCGCCAACCTCACCCGTTTCGAGCGCTATCTCAGCCGGCTCAACCCGCACATGCCGTCCATCAAGGAAAACATCTCGCGGTTCGCCGATGTGACCGCGGTGTACGGGGACGCGGCACCCGATCTGCTGAGGATCCTGCGGAACACCGTCACCACCAGCCGCACTGTCGTCGAGCAGCGGGACCAACTGGCCTCCGCGCTCACCGCGACCGCCGACGCCGCCGGCACCGCGGACGGGTTCTTCACCGAGAACGAAGGACGGCTGATCACCCTCGGCCGCGTCTCGCGCCCCACGCTGGCCCTGTTCGCCCGCTACTCGCCGGTCTACCCCTGCCTCCTGGACGGCCTGGTGAAGCAGGACGCGGCGGCCGAAGAGACCTTCAGGGGCGGAGAGATGCGCATCACCCTCGAATTCGTCCGCCCTCGGCCCGCGTACAAACCCGGTGAGGAACCGCGCTATGCAGAACGTTCAGGACCCGACTGCAGGGGGCTGCCCAACCCCCGGGTGCCCGCACCGGACACAAAGCTCAATGACGGTACGTCGGCGCACGGCTCGGGAGGCGGCACCAATAGTGCTGTGTCCGCCACCGAGGCCGAGCAGCGTGCGGTCGGCTCACTCGTGGCGCCCGTCATGGGAGTTCCGGCCGACCGGGTGCCGGCCGTCGCGACACTGCTCTTCGGCCCGATGGCCCGCGGAACGGCGGTGAGCGTCGCATGACGAAGTCAGGAGCCATCCAGACCACGGCCCCGCTGATCAAGTTCATTCTCTTCGCCGTGGTGACGGTGCTGGTGACGGCGATGCTCGCGGCCACCATCGTCAACCTCTCCTTCACCCCGCAGGAGACGTACCGCGCGGTGTTCAGCGACGTCACCAGCCTGGAGGAGGGCGACGACATCAGGGTCGCCGGAGTGCGGGTCGGTGAGGTCGAGGACATCAGGATCAAGGGCGGCAGCATCAAGGACCGCACGCTGGCGGAAGTCACCTTCACGGTCGACCAGAACCGTCCGCTGTTCTCCAGCACCGGCGCCGTCATCCGCTACCGGAATCTGGTCGGACAGCGGTACATCGCGCTGACGGAGGGCGCCGGTAACGGCACGCCGCTGCCGCCCGGCGCCCGGATCCCGCTGGCCAGGACCCAGCCGGCGCTCGATCTCAACGCGCTGCTGAACGGATTCAAGCCGCTCTTCGCCGCACTGAGCCCCGACGACATGAACCAGCTCGCCACCGAGATCATCAAGACCCTGCAGGGAGAGGGCGGGACGGTGAAGAGCCTGCTCGCCCACACCGCCTCCCTGACCACCACACTCGCCGACCGCGACAAGCTCGTCGGGTCCGTGATCGACAACCTCAACGAGGTGCTGAAGACGCTGGACAAGCGCGGCGCCCGCTTCTCCGGACTGCTCAAGCAGTTGCAGCGGCTGATCTCCGGGCTGTCCGCCGACCGCAAGCCCATCGGCGAGTCGCTGACCAGCATCGGCCAACTGACCGAGGCAACTTCGGGCCTGATCGAGGACGCCCGCCCGCCGCTGAAGGACGACATCGCCGAGCTGACCGACCTCACCGGAACGCTGAACAAGAACGAGAAGACCGTGGAGGGCGTGCTGAAACGGCTGCCGAACAAGCTGAACAAGTTGACGGGGACGGCGTCGTACGGCTCCTGGTTCAACTTCTACCTCTGTGACTTCGACGGCCGGATCGTGCTGCCGAAGACCAGGCAGGTGCTCACCCCTGAGCTCCATGTCGCGAGGGCGAGGTGCGGCCAGTGATCCCCTTCCGTGAGCGCAACCCCGTGGTGATCGGGGCGGTCGGCATCTCCACGCTCGCGCTGCTGGCCGTCGCGGCGTTCAACGCCGACAGCCTCCCGCTGATCGGCAACGGCGAGACGTACAGCGCGGCGTTCTCGGAAGCGGGCGGCCTCAAACCCGGCGACGAGGTGCGCATCGCCGGGGTCAAGGTCGGCAAGGTCGACGAGGTCGATCTGGACGGCGACCATGTGAAGGTGACCTTCAAGGTCAAGGGGGACCCGGAGTTCGGCACGAGGACCGGCGCGGCCATCCGGATCAAGACGATCCTGGGCTCCAAGTACCTCGCGCTGCAGCCGAAGGGGGCAGGGCAGCTACCGCCGGGCAGCGAGATCCCGCTGAACCGTACGGTTCCGGCGTACGACGTCGTGACGGCGTTCAGTGATCTGACCACCACGACGGAGAAGGTCGACATGGACCAGCTGGCGAAGGCCATGGACACCATCTCCGCCACCTTCAAGGACTCGCCGGCCGACGTGCAGGCATCCATCAAGGGGCTTTCGAGGATCTCCCGTACGGTGGCGTCCCGCGACGAAGCCCTGCGTGAACTTCTCAAGCACGCCAACGGGGTCACGGGCGTTCTCTCCGAACGTTCCGGCGACTTCTCCCGGGTGGTCAAGGACGGCGACAAGCTGTTCCGGGAGATCACCAGGCGGCGTGCGGCGATCCATACGCTGCTCAAGAGTTCGGCCGCGATGGGCATCCAGCTCTCCGGCCTCGTCGAGGACAACCGCAAGGAGATCGGCCCGGCGCTCAAGGGCCTGAACACGGTGGTCACCATGCTCGAACGCAATCAGGCCTCCCTCGACCGCAGTGTCAAGCTGCTCGCCCCCTATGTACGGGTGTTCACCAACACTCTCGGCAACGGCCGCTGGTTCGACAGCTACATCCAGAACATGGTCGCCGCTCCGGTGGAGCCGCGGACGGGAGGCTCACGATGAACGTCCGCCTGAGAGGGCGTGTGCCCGGGCACGTGCACCGGATCGAGCCGCCCGCGTCACGCCTGCGCCGGATCCGGGAGTCGGCGAGGGTCCGGCTGTCGGCGGGGCGCCTGCGCAGGGTCCGGCTGCCCGAGTCACGCCTGCGCCGGGTCGCGCTGCTCGTCGCGCTGGTACTGGTGGCCGCCTCGGTCGTCGCGCTCTGGCCGCGTCCGGAGAAGGTCCAGGTCACGGCGTACTTCCCGCGCACGGTGGGCATCTACCCCGGCTCGGACGTACGCGTCCTCGGTGTCCGGATCGGCGAGGTCAAGAAGATCACGCCGAGCGGCAACCGGGTGCGGGTGGAGCTGGAGTACGAGGCCGGGCGCAAGGTCCCCGCCGACGCCAAGGCCGCGATCATCAACTCCTCGGTGGTCAGCGACCGTTACGTACAGCTGCTGCCGGTGTACCGGAGCGGGCCGGCGCTGAAGGACGGTGCCGTCATCCCCGAGGACCGGACGGCCGTCCCGGTCGAGCTGGACCGCGTCTTCGACAGCCTCCACACGACGGCCGAGGCGCTCGGTCCGCGCGGGGCCAACACGGACGGTTCGCTGTCCCGGCTCCTCGGGGTGAGCGCGGACAACCTCCAGGGCCAGGGGAAGCAGATGCACCAGACGGTGGAGGATCTGTCGCTGGCGGTCGGCACGCTGTCCGACGGCCGGAAGGACCTGTTCGGCACCGTACGGAATCTTCAGGTGTTCACGGCTGTTCTGGCGGCCGACGACGACAGTGTCCGTTCCTTCAACGACAGCCTCGCCAAGGTGGCCGACCAGCTGGCCGGGGAGCGCAAGGACCTCGCGGCGGCGCTGCGGCACCTGGGCGTGGCGCTGCGCGATGTGACGGAGTTCGTCAAGGCGAACAAGAAGTCGCTGACGGCCGATGTGAAGGGCCTGAGCAAGGTCACCAAGGTGCTCGTCACCCAGCGGGCGGCGCTGGCCGAACTGCTGGAGGTCGCCCCCACCGGGCTGTCCAATCTGCAGAACGCCTACAACCCGTCCTCCGGCACCCTCGACACCCGTAACAACCCGGACCACCCCCAGGACCCGGCCGCGCTGCTGTGCTCGGTCCTGAAGACGACCGGCGACTCCGGTGGGAAGAACCCCGACTGCCGGGATCTGGAGAAGCTGTTCGACTCCCTTCCGAAGCTGTCGCCGAACGTGCCGACCGCGGGCACGGGACCGGTGGACAAGACCCTCGGCGGAATCCTGGAGGCCCGTGCATGAGCGCGCTGCGCAAGGGGAGGGCAGCCGCCTGGGCGGCCGTCGGCTCGCTGTTGATTTCCGGCTGCGACATCAACGGGTGGTACGACGTCGACCTGCCCGGCGGCGCCGCCTCGGACGGCAATGCCTTCAAGGTCACCGTGGAGTTCAGGGACGTCCTCGATCTGGTTCCGCAGTCGTCCGTGAAGGTCAACAACGTCACGGTGGGCGCCGTCGAGAAGGTGGAACTGGCCGGCTGGCACGCCAGGGTGCGGCTGCGGGTCGCCGATTCGGTGAAACTGCCCGCCAACGCGGTGGCCGAGCTGCGGCAGACCAGCATGCTCGGTGAGAAGTACGTGGCGCTGTCCGCCCCGGCGGGTACCGCGCCGGTCGGCAAGCTCGCCGACGGCGCCCGGATCCCGCTGTCCCGCAGCGGCCGCAACCCGGAGATCGAAGAGGTGCTGGCCGCGTTGTCGGCTCTGCTCAACGGCGGCGGAGTGGCGCAGCTCAAAACCATCACCGTGGAGCTGAACGAGGCCCTGGCGGGCCGGGAGAACCGGGTCAAGTCCCTGCTCACCGAGCTGGACACCTTCCTCGGCGGTCTCGACAGCCAGCGCGCGGAGATCATCCGCGCGCTGAACGGCATCGACCGGCTGTCCAAGCGACTCGCCAAGGAGAAGACGACGGTCGCCCAGGCCGTCGACACCATGCCGCCCGCGCTGAAGGTGCTGGCCGACCAGCGCAAGAACCTGACACGGATGCTCACGTCCCTGTCGAAGCTGGGCACGACGGGCACCCGGGTGATCAAGGCCTCGCGGGACGATGTGGTCGCGAATCTGACGAGCCTGCGGCCGATCCTGGAGCAGTTGAACAAGGCGGGCAACGACCTGCCCAACGCCCTGGAACTCATGACGACGTATCCGTTCCCGCGCAGTGCGACGAATGCCATCAAGGGCGACTACGTCAATCTCAAGATCACCGCCGATCTGGATCTCGCGAGCATCTACGGCAACCTCGGCGACGGGAACGGGAACGGGAAGCCCAAACCCCCGGCGAAGCCCGGAGTTCCGGAAGTGCCGGGCGTCCCGGAGGTGCCCGAGGTGCCAGGAGTTCCCGGCCTGCCCCGACCCTCCACACCGACGTCCGGGCCAGGTGTTCCGGGCACTCCGAACGACCCGTCGGCCCCCGGCGATCCGCTGTGCCCACCGGTGTGCACCAGCGGCTACGCCTCGTACGACGAACCCACCGAAAACACCGAAAACGCCGACGGCTACCCGCCCGGAGTCGATTTCGCTCTCGCGGAGCTCATGCTGAAGGGGATGCAGCCGTGATCACACGCAGCGTCAAGGCGCAGTTGGTCGCCTTCGCCGTCGTCACCGCCGTCGGCGTGTCCTACGTCGGCGCCCAGTACACGGGGCTGTCCGAAGCGGTCCTCGACCGCGGGTACACCGTGCGGGCCGACTTCGCCGCGTCCGGCGGCATCTTCAAGGGTGCCGAGGTCACCTATCGCGGAGTGCCGGTGGGCCGGGTCGGCGAGCTGCGGCTGACCGGCTCGGACGGCGTGTCGGTGGCGCTGGACATCGAGGACGGACAGCGGATACCGGCGGACACCCTGGCCGTGGTTGCGCACCGTTCGGCTGTCGGCGAGCAGTACGTCGATCTGCAGCCACGCGTTTCCAGCGGCCCCTATCTGAAGGACGGCAGCAGGATCGCCCGCGGTGACACGCGGGTGCCGCTGCCGTCCACGGACCTCGTCCTGAGTGTGGACCGCCTGGTGAAATCCGTCGGCAAGGAAGATCTGCGGATCACGGTCGACGAGCTGGGCAAGGCCTTCGCGGGCACCGGCCCGCACCTGAGCCGGCTGGTGGACTCGGGCAACCGGCTGATCGAGTCGGCGTCCGACTCGCTCCCGCAGACCATCACGCTGATCGAGGACTCGCGCGTGGCCCTCAAGACGCAGTCCGACAAGGGCTCGGCCATCAAGTCGTTCTCCCGCGACCTGGCGGACCTCACCGCCGAGTTGAAGTCCAGTGACGGTGACATCCGCAGGCTGACCGGCGCGGGCGCGCCCGCGGCGAACGAGCTGAACTCGCTGCTGAAGGCCAACCGGACGCATCTTCCGGTGCTGTTGGGCAATCTCATCAGCGGCGGCCAGATCACGGTGGCGCGGCTGCCGGGCGTCGAGCAGTCGCTCGTCACCTTTCCCGTGGTGGTCGCGGGCAGCTTCACCGTGATCCCGGGCGACGGCACCACCCACTTCGGCATGGTCGTCAATGCCGACGAGCCGCCGGCGTGCCGGCAGGGCTACGGGACACAGCGCCGCGACCCCGCGGACACGAGCGAGCGTCCGGCGAACACCGCCGCACGCTGCACGGCCCCGCGCGGCGGCAAGACCTCGGTCCGCGGCGCACAGAACGCGCCCGGAGCCTCGGGTTCCAGCGGGGCCGGCCCGGCCGCGTTCATCACCCCCTACGACCCGGAGACCGGCGCCGCAGCCGGCCCGGACGGATCGTTCGTCGAGATCGGCTCGACGGGCGGAGAACAGAATGTGTTCGGAAAGGACTCGTGGCAATGGCTGCTCGTCGGACCGATGGCATGACCGGCGGTCGCGTCGCGCACGCGACACGGCGGCTGCGCGAACTGGGTATCAGACTGGTCGAGGCCGCACGGCGCGGGAGGGCACTGCCCGCGACGCTCGCAGCGGCGACGGCCGTGACAACGGTGCTGAGCGTGTGGCTGGCTGTCCAGGTGTACGAGCAGCGCGCGGAGGAGCAGCGGCATCAGGCCATTCTGGCCGCGGCACGCCAGTCGGCGCTGAACTTCACCTCGCTCGACTACCGGCACTACGCACGGGACAGTCAGACCGTGCTGAAGGGCTCCTCCGGCGACTTCAAGGAACAGTTCGCGGCGCAGACCGCGGAGCTCACGAAGCTGGTGGCCGCGAACAAGTCGGTCTCCGAGGGCCAGGTGCTCGAAGCGGGCATCACCCGGGCCGACGAGAAAACCGCCCGGGTCCTGGTGGTCGCCGACAGCAAGGTGACCAACACCGCCGCCCCCCAGGGGCAGGCTCGCACCTACCGGCTGCAGCTCGACCTTGTACTCGAGAACGGTCGCTGGCTGACGTCCAACGTCGAGTTCGTCGGCTGACCGCGTCGCCCGGACACACCCCGTACCACCAGTGAGGAGAGACACCGTGGCGAACCCCAGCACGCGGAGCCGCCGCGCCGGCTCACCCGGAAGCCGGTCCTTGGCCGCGGCCGCCCGCGCCGCAGCCAGACGCGCCGAGCGCACCGGCCCCGACTCAGGTCCTGAATCCGCTCCCGACTCAGGTCCTGAATCCGCTCCCGGCTCAGGTCCTGACTCCGGTCTCGACTCTCGTCGCGACTCCGCTCCTGACTCCGGTCTCGACGACATGCAGGTCCCGGCCCTGGTGGGCGTCGGACGGGTCCTGCAGACGGAGGACCCCGTTGAGGAACGCCCTGGGGGGCGGCGGCGCGGACTCGTAACCGCTGTGCTCGCCGTCCTGGTCGTGGCGGGGCTGGTCGCAGTCACGGTGCTCGGGTGGAAGTACGGGGACGCCCGGCAGACGGAACGGGCGCGGGCACAGGCACTGGCGACCGCGCAGAAGGCGGCTCCCGTGATCCTGTCGTACGACCACCGGCATCTGGACCGGGATTTCGACGCGGCGCGCGCCCACCTCACGGGTTCCTTCCGTGACGAGTACCGGCGGACGACCACGAAGGTGGTGGCCCCGACCGCCAAGAAGTACAAGGGCGTGGTCAAGGCGACGGTGGTGAAACCTGCGGGCGGCGGCGCGCCGGCGGCATCGGTGGTGTCGGCCTCACCGGACCGGGCCGTCGTGCTGCTCTTCGTCAACCAGGTCACCAGCAGCACCCAGATTTCCGGCCCCCGCGTGGACCTGAACCGGGTACGGATGACCCTCACGCTCACCTCCGGGGGCTGGAAGGTGAGCGCGGTCGACGCTCTGTAGCGCCCGTACGCGCCCCGCCGCGCGGGCCGTACCCACCCGAGATCCACCAGTGCCTCCCGAGCCGGGACGGCGGAAGCCTGAACAGGCCTTCCGCCCCCGCTCGGGAGGCTCTTTTTGTGGGCCCGCCCTTGACAGCACTCCCGCCCGCCAGGCAATCTTCCGTTAAGCAGAAACTTACTTCCGCAATACGGAAGGAGCGCACCCCTTATGGGATACACGGACCAGCGCTTCGATGTGAACCTTTCGATCCTCTTCACGGAACTCCCGCTCCTGGAGCGCCCGGCGGCCGCGGCCGCCGCCGGCTTCACCGCGGTCGAGCTGTGGTGGCCGTGGATCGAGGCCCCCGTCCCGCCGCAGGCCGAGCTCGACGCCCTCAAGAAGGCGCTCGACGACGCCGGCACCCAGCTCGTGGGCCTGAACTTCTACGCCGGGCAGCTGCCGGGCCCCGACCGCGGCGCGCTCTCCGTGCCCGGCAAGGAGTCCGACCGCTTCCGCGCCAACATCGACGTGGCCGCGGAATTCGCCGCCTCGGTCGGCTGCAAGGCCCTCAACGCTCTGTACGGCAACCGCGTCGAGGGCATCGACCCGCAGATCCAGGACGCATTCGCCCTGGAGAACCTGGTGCTCGCCGCCCGCGCCGCCGACCGGGTAGGCGCGATCCTGCTGGTCGAGACCCTGAACAAGCCCGAGTCCCCGCTCTACCCGCTGGTGAGCGCCCCGGCCGCGATGGCGATCGTCGACAAGGTGAACGTGGCGACGGGCCTCGGCAACGCGAAGTTCCTCCTCGACATCTACCACCTGTCGATGAATGGCGAGGACGTCAGCCAGGTCATCACGGCGTACGCCGACAAGACCGGCCACGTCCAGATCGCGGACAACCCGGGCCGCGGCGCCCCGGGCACCGGCTCGCTGCCGCTGGAACAGCTGCTCGACGAGCTGACGAAGGCCGGTTACGACGGCTGGATCGGCCTGGAGTACAAGGCCGGCGACCGCCCGAGCGCGGAGTCCTTCGACTGGCTCCCGGCCGAGGCCCGAGCGGCCCGCTGAACTCGCAGACGCAACAAGCTTTCAGGAAGGCACCCTCATGAGCACTCTCGCTGATTCCTCCCGCCCTGCCCCCGCTGGCTCCTCCAGCCCGGCCCGCGCTGGCTCCTCCCGCCCGGCCCGCGCTGGCTCCTCCCGCCCGGCCCGCCCTGCGATTGCCTGGATCGGCCTCGGCATCATGGGCTCCCCCATGTCCGAGAACCTCCTGAAGGCGGGTTACGACGTCACCGGCTTCACGCTGGAGCGGGACAAGCTGGACCGGCTGGCCGCGGCCGGCGGCAGCGCCGCGTCCTCGATCGCCGAGGCCGTCAAGGACGCCGACGTCGTCATCACGATGGTGCCCGCGTCCCCGCAGGTCGAGGCCATCGCGTACGGCCCCGACGGCATCCTGGAGAACGCGAGGCCGGGCGCCCTGCTGATCGACATGTCCTCGATCACCCCGCAGACCTCGGTGGACCTGGGCAAGGCCGGTACGGAGAAGGGCATCCGCGTGCTGGACGCCCCGGTCTCCGGCGGCGAGGCCGGCGCGATCGAGGCCGTACTGTCGATCATGGTCGGCGGCGAGCAGGCCGACTTCGACAGCGCCAGGCCGATCCTCGAGGCCCTCGGCAAGACCATCGTGCTGTGCGGCCCGCACGGCTCCGGCCAGACGGTGAAGGCCGCCAACCAGCTGATCGTCGCGGTCAACATCCAGGCCTGCGCCGAGGCCGTGGTCTTCCTCGAGAAGTCCGGCGTGAACCTCCAGGCGGCCCTGGACGTCCTCAATGGCGGTCTGGCCGGCTCGACCGTGCTGACCCGCAAGAAGGACAACTTCCTCAACCGGGACTTCAAGCCCGGCTTCCGGATCGAGCTGCACCACAAGGACATGGGCATCGTCACCGACGCCGCCCGCAATGTCGGCGCCGCACTGCCCGTCGGCTCGGTGGTCGCCCAGCTGGTCGGCTCGCTGCGCGCCCAGGGCGACGGCGGCCTCGACCACTCCGCCCTGCTGCGCTCCGTCGAGCGTCTCTCCGGCCAGCAGGTCTGACTCCCAGATTTCCGGGCGGCGTTGGCGCTGACACCTGTCCTGTCGCGCCCAGGCGCCGGCGCCGCCCGGAACACCACCCTTCATTTTCAACAAACTGTTGACGTGATCTTCGAGTCGAATTTACGCTCCTCGCACCGCCAGCAGCTCCAGCACGGAAGGTCAATCCCGCCACCATGACGCAGCGTGTGCTTACGACCGAGTCAGGCGCCCCGGTCGCCGACAACCAGAACTCCGCCACCGCCGGCGTCGGTGGCCCCCTCCTCCTCCAGGACCAGCACCTGCTGGAGAAGCTCGCCCGCTTCAACCGGGAGCGCATCCCGGAGCGCGTCGTGCACGCCCGCGGCTCCGGCGCGTACGGCTACTTCGAGGTCACGGACGACGTCACCGGCTTCACCAAGGCGGACTTCCTGTCCGAGGTCGGCAAGCGCACAGAGACGTTCATCCGCTTCTCCACCGTCGCCGATTCGCTGGGTGGCGCGGACGCGGTCCGTGACCCGCGCGGCTTCGCGCTGAAGTTCTACACCGAGGACGGGAACTACGACCTCGTCGGCAACAACACCCCGGTGTTCTTCATCAAGGACCCGGTCAAGTTCCCGGACTTCATCCACTCGCAGAAGCGCGACCCGTTCACGGGCAAGCAGGAGCCGGACAACGTCTGGGACTTCTGGGCGCACGCCCCCGAGGCGACGCACCAGGTGACCTGGCTGATGGGCGACCGCGGCATCCCCGCCTCGTACCGCCACATGAACGGCTACGGCTCGCACACCTACCAGTGGACGAACGCCGCCGGCGAGGCCTTCTTCGTCAAGTACCACTTCAAGACGAACCAGGGCATCCGCTGCCTATCGTCCGAGCAGGCCGCAGAGACCGCGGGCAAGGACGGCAACAGCCACCAGACGGACCTGCTGCAGGCGATCGAGCGCGGTGTGAACCCGTCCTGGACCCTGTACGTCCAGCTCATGCCGGCCGCCGAGGCGGCTGAGTACCGCTTCAACCCGTTCGACCTCACCAAGGTGTGGCCGCACAGCGACTATCCGCTGCAGCGCGTGGGCCGCCTGGTCCTGGACCGCAACCCCGACAACGTCTTCGCCGAGGTCGAGCAGGCGGCGTTCTCGCCGAACAACTTCGTGCCCGGCATCGGTCCTTCGCCGGACAGGATGCTCCAGGGCCGGCTGTTCGCCTACGCGGACGCGCACCGCTACCGCCTGGGCGTCAACCACACGCAGCTGGCGGTGAACGCACCGAAGGCTGTGCCTGGGGGGTCTGCCGACAACTACGGCCGCGACGGTCTGATGGCCACGCGCAACGGCTCGCGCCACGACAAGAACTACGAGCCCAACTCGTACGCCGGTCCCGCGCAGACGGACGCCGCCCTGTCGGCCCCGCTCGCCGTCCAGGGCTGGACGGGCACCCACGCGACCCCGATCCACGTCAAGGACGACGACTTCTTCCAGGCGGGCGAGCTGTACCGGCTGATGTCCGAGGAGGAGAAGTCCCGCCTGATCGCCAACATCGCGGGCGGCCTCTCGCAGGTCACCCGCGACGACGTGATCGAGAAGAACCTCGCCCACTTCCACGCCGCCGACGCCGACTACGGCAAGCGTGTCGAGGAGGCGGTCCGCGCCCTGCGCGAGGACTGAGCGAACGGCAACACCTGAGCTGCGTCCGGGACATGACGGGAAATCATGCCCGGGCGCGAGCCCGCGCCGCGGACCCGGATGAGGGGTGGTCACGTGGAGCGGGCGGAGGCGAGGACCGCGGCGGCAGGCGATGCCAGTGCGGTGGTGAAGGTCCGCGGGTTCTCTTTCTGACCTGAAGGAAGGGAGCCCGGGGAGCAATCTCCGCCGCCGCGGTCCCAGCCCGAAGCGCCCCACGCAGACCATTTCTACGTGCCGCCCTCGCACCGCTCGGCCACTGGGGGGCCTCTCGCACGCGGCGGAGCCGCTCATGTCACAGCGAGCGGCTGCGCCGGACTCCGTCCGTCGTGACGCAATTCCGCCACGCAGTCTCCGCCCGGCCGTGCGAACGACCTGTCTCGGCAGCCTCGCACCGTCGGGCGGCCACAACTCCTCCTCCAAGGCCTGACCTTCACAAAGAAGGTCAGGCCTTGACTGTTCTCGCCGCCTCCAGCAGGGCGGTCACCCTCGCACGCAGCGTCCCCGGGCCGGGCATGCGAGACGGCCCCCGCCCCGACTGTGTGTCAGGGCGGGGGCCGTTCATCCCCCGACGTCAGGTACGTCAGACCTTCAGCGGCTTGATCGCCGTCGGCGCGTGGCCCGGCTCCGTGGCCAGTTCCTCGAACTCGACGACATTGCTGATGTCCGCCGTCGTGCTCATCGAGATGTTGGTGATCCTCTCCAGGATCGCCTCCACGACGACCGGCACCCGGAACTCCGCGGCCAGCTTCTTGGCCTCCTCGAAGGCCGGCAGCAGCTGGTCCGGCTCGGTGACCCGGATCGCCTTGCAGCCCAGGCCCTCGACGACCTTGACGTGGTCGACGCCGTAGACACCCAGCTCCGGGGCGTTGATGTTCTCGAACTCCAGGTTGACCTGGAAGTTGATGTCCAGGCCGATCTGCGCCTGCCGGATCAGGCCCAGGTAGGAGTTGTTCACCAGAACATGGACGTACGGGATCCGGTGCTGCGCGCCGACCGCCAGCTCCTCAATCATGAACTGGAAGTCGTAGTCGCCGGACAGGGCGACGACCGGCGACTCCGGGTCCGCGGTGGCGACGCCGAGCGCGGCCGGGATCGTCCAGCCGAGCGGGCCCGCCTGACCGCAGTTGATCCAGTGGCGCGGCTTGTAGACGTGCAGCATCTGCGCGCCGGCGATCTGGGAGAGGCCGATGGTGGTGACGTACCGGGTCTCCGGGCCGAAGGCCCTGTTCATCTCCTCGTACACGCGCTGCGGCTTCAGCGGCACATTGTCGAAGTGCGTACGGCGGTGCAGCGTGGCCTTGCGCTCCTGCGTGGCGGCGACCCACTCGGCGCGTTCGGGGAGCTTGCCCGCGGCCTTCAGCTCGCGAGCCACCTCGACGAAGAGCTCCAGCGCGGCCTTGGCGTCGGAGGCGATCCCGTAGTCCGGGGCGAAGATCCTGCCGATCTGGGTCGGCTCGATGTCCACATGGACGAACTTGCGGCCCTTGGTGTAGACGTCGAGCTTGTAGCCGGTGTGGCGGTTGGCCCAGCGGTTGCCGATGCCCAGGACGAAGTCGGACTCCAGGAAGTTCGCGTTGCCGTAGCGGTGCGAGGTCTGCAGGCCGACCATGCCGGCGTTGAGCTCGTGGTCGTCCGGGATGGTGCCCCAGCCCATCAGGGTCGGGATGACCGGCGTGCCGGTGAGCTCGGCGAACTCGACCAGCAGGTCGGAGGCGTCGGCGTTGATGATGCCGCCGCCGGCGACGATCAGCGGGCGCTCCGACTCCAGGAGGAAGGAGATCGCCTTCTCGATCTGGGCGCGGCTGGCGGACGGCTTGTAGACGGGCAGCGGCTCGTACGTCTCCGGGTCGAACTCGATCTCGGTCAGCTGGACGTCGATCGGCAGGTCGATGAGGACCGGTCCCGGACGGCCCGAGCGCATCAGGTGGAAGGCCTGCTGGAAGACGCCGGGGACCTGCGCGGCCTCCAGGACTGTCGTCGCGGCCTTGGTGACCGGTCCCGCGATCGAGGCGATGTCGACGGCCTGGAAGTCCTCCTTGTGGATCACGGAGGTCGGCGCCTGGCCGGTGATGCACAGGATCGGGACCGAGTCACCGATGGCGGAGTACAGGCCGGTGATCATGTCGGTGCCCGCCGGGCCCGACGTGCCGATGCAGACACCGATGTTGCCGGCGCCCGCGCGGGTGTAACCCTCCGCCATGTGGGAGGCGCCTTCGACATGGCGGGCAAGCGTGTGGTCGATGCCGCCGGCGGCCTGGAGGGCCTTGTAGAAGGGGTTGATGGCCGCGCCCGGCACACCGAACGCGTTCGTGACGCCTTCGCGCTTGAGGATCTCAACTGCCGCTCGGGCAGCGGTCATACGAGGCATGGATGCTCCTGCTTCGGCCAGGCGGAGTCGGACTCTTTCGCGTCACTCGAGAGCTTTGATTCCGTAATGCGGAAGTATAGTTCTGCTATACGGAAGCAATGTAGGATGCGTACGGAACGGCGTCAAGGGATGGCCGAAGTCCCTCCCCAAGGCCTTGCGCTTGGTGGACGATGTACGCCAGTACGAGGGGAAGGGGGACCCGCGGTGGCCGAGACCGTGCGGGTGCGCTGTCCGTCCTGCCGGCGCGACCATCTGTACGCAGCGCAGGTCTATCCGTGCGCGTGCGGCGCCCCGATCGCCCCGCCGCTGCTGCGCGCCGCCCCCGCGGAGCCGATCACACACCGCACCTGGACGGACGACTGGGTGACGGTCCGCTGCCAGGAGTGCGGCCGCCAGGACCAGTGGCCCCAGCCGGAGCTCGGCTGCCTGTGCGGCACGGTGCTGCGCGTCCCGGTCCGCCCGGTGAGCGCCCCCGCCCCGGCCGCGCCCGACTCGACGGCGTCATTGGCGGCACGCCCGTCGCACATCCGGCTGCCGAGCACCGCGACAGCCGTGGTGCGCCCCTCTTTCCGCCCGGTCACGATCCGCACCGCGCGGGACGCGGTGACCGCGGCCGCGCTCTATCTGAAGTGGCTGGGGTTCCGGGACGTCGTGCAGCCGGAGGTCCGGCCCTCGTCCGGAATAGATCTGCGCGGCCCTGGCCTGGTCGCCCAGGTCGACCCGTCCACCCGCCCCGCCACGCTGCGCGATGTCGAGTGCCTGTGGCTGAACGGGCTGAGCATCTCGGCGTCGAGCGTCTTCTTCTCACTCGCGGGGTACGCGGACGACGCCAGGTCCCGCGCGGACGATCTCGGCATCCCGCTCTTCGTCATGGACCTCACGGGCAGCCCGCAGCCGGTCAACGGCCCGGCGGACGAACTCGTCTCCACCGGCGTCTGACACGGCTCTCGCCACGACGCCACGACGCCTCAGGGGCGCGGGCTGCGGCGCCTGAAACGGCTGGGCCATACTCCCCATATGCGTATCCGACCGGCCGCACTTGCCGAACTCCCCCTGCTCCAGGACATCGAGAGGGCGGCCGGCGAGCCCTTCCGCGGCCTCGGCATGGCGGTGATCGCCGACGACGAGCCCCCGGCACTCGACCTGCTGGAGCGCTACCGCCGCCTGGGCCACGCCTGGGTGTCGGCCGACGCCGCCGACCGTCCGGTCGCGTATCTGATCTCCGACACGATCGACGGCGCTGCCCATATCGAGCAGGTCTCGGTCCACCCGGCCGCCGCCCGCCGGGGGCTCGGCAGCGCCCTGATCGACCACCTCGCCGCTTGTGCGGCCGCCGACGGGCTGACGGCTCTCACCCTCACCACCTTCGCCGAGGTCCCGTGGAACGCGCCGTACTACACACGCCTGGGCTTCCGCTCGCTGGCCGATGCCGAACTCACCGAAGGACTGCGGGAGATCAGACGCGCGGAGGCCCGGCACGGCCTGGACCACTGGCCGCGGGTGTGTATGCGCCGGGAGCTCGCCGGCGCTCCTCCGCGGAGCCGTACCGCCGGCGCAGCTCCACCTTTCTGACCTTCCCGCTCACCGTCATCGGGAAGTCGGCGAGGATCTCGAGACGGCGCGGGATCTTGTAGTGCGCGAGCTGTTCCCGGCAGAACGCGGCGATCTCGTCCAGGGTCGGCGGGTCCCCCGGATCGCGGGGGACGACGCAGGCCAGGATCTCCTCGCCGTAGCGCTCGTCGGGGACGCCGACCACCTGGACGTCCGCGATCTTGGCGTGGCCGTACAGAAACTCCTCGATCTCACGCGGATAGACGTTCTCACCGCCCCTGATGATCATGTCCTTGATCCGGCCGACGATCTGGACGTAGCCGTCCTCGCGCATCACCGCCAGGTCGCCGGTGTGCATCCAGCGGCCCGCGTCGATGGCCTCGGCGGTCTTCTCCGGCTCGTTCCAGTAGCCGAGCATCACGCTGTAGCCGCGGGTACGCAGCTCACCGGCCTCGCCGCGGGACAGGGTCACACCGGTGACCGGGTCGACGATCTTGACCTCGACATGGGGCAGCACCCGGCCCACCGTGCCGGTGCGGCGCTCCAGATCGTCGTCGCGCCGGGTCTGGGTGGAGACCGGCGAGGTCTCCGTCATGCCGTAACAGATCGACACCTCCGCCATGTTCATCTCTGCGACGACCCGCTTCATCACCTCCACCGGGCAGGGCGAGCCCGCCATGATGCCGGTGCGCAGGGTGGACAGGTCGTACGAGGCGAAGTCCGCGAGGTTCAGCTCGGCGATGAACATCGTCGGGACGCCGTAGAGCGAGGTGCAGCGCTCGTCGGCGACCGCGCTGAGGGTGGCCGTCGGATCGAACGAGGGAGCCGGGATGACCATGCACGCGCCGTGCGAAGTGGCGGCGAGATTGCCCATGACCATGCCGAAGCAGTGATAGAAGGGCACCGGCAGACAGATCCGGTCCTGCTCGGTGTAGGCGATCATCTCCCCCACGAAATAGCCGTTGTTGAGGATGTTGTGGTGGGAGAGCGTCGCGCCCTTGGGGAAGCCGGTGGTGCCCGAGGTGTACTGGATGTTGACCGGGTCGTCGCAGGACAACTCGGCCTCGCGGGCGGCCAGTTGCTCGTCGGTGACCGTACCGGCCGCGTCCAGGAGGACGTCCCAGGAGCCGTCCTCGATGTAGTGGACGGCCCGCAGCTCGGGGCAGCGTGGGCGCACCTGCTCCACCAGTGCCCGGTAGTCGCTGGTCTTGTGCTGCTGCGAGGCGCACAGCACCGAGATCCCGGCCTGTTTCAGTACGTACTCGAGCTCGTGTGCCCGGTACGCCGGATTGATGTTCACCATGATCGCGCCGATCCGGGCGGTGGCGTACTGCACGAGCACCCACTCGGTGCAGTTGACCGCCCAGATCCCGACCCGGTCGCCCTTGGCGACCCCGGTCCCGAGCAGCCCGCGCGCCAGTTGGTCCACCGCCGAGCCGAATTCGGCGTACGTCCAGCGGGTGCCCGCGGGCACGTCGACCAGCGCCTCGCGGTCGGGGTACGCGGCGATCGCCCGGTCGAGGTTCTGGCCGATGGTGTCACCGAGCAGCGCCGTCGTGCCGGTGCCGTGCGCGTAGGAGAGCGTCACCGCAGGTCCCCCTCGTCGTACTCGGCCGCCGAGCCGTCCGCCGTACGCTCCCGCAGCTCGATCCGGCGGATCTTCCCCGAGACGGTCTTGGGCAGCTCCGCGAACTCAAGACGGCGGATGCGCTTGTACGGGGCGAGGACGGAGCGCGAGTGCTCGAAGAGCAGCTTCGCCGTGCCGGGGCCCGGCTCCCAGCCCTCCGCCAGCACGATGTACGCCTTCGGCACGGCGAGCCGCACCGGGTCGGGTGCGGGCACCACCGCCGCCTCCGCCACCGCCTCGTGCTCCAGCAGCGCGCTCTCCAGCTCGAACGGCGAGATCTTGTAGTCGGACGCCTTGAAGACGTCGTCGGAGCGCCCGACGTAGGTGATGTATCCGTCGGCGTCACGCGCGCCGATGTCGCCGGTGCGGTAGAAGCCGCCGGCCATCGCCTCGGCCGTACGCTCCGGGTCCCCGTGGTACCCGGTCATCAGGCCGACAGGATGACCGGACAGGTCCAGCGAGATCTCACCCTCCGTGGCGCCCGGCTCGCCCGTCACCGGGTCCAGGAGCACCACCCGGTAGCCGGGGCTCGGACGGCCCATGGAGCCAGCCTTCAGCAGCTGACCTGGGCTGTTGGAGACCTGCACGGCCGTCTCCGTCTGCCCGAACCCGTCCCGGACGGTGACGCCCCACTCGCGTCGTACGGTCTCGATGACCTCGGGGTTGAGCGGTTCTCCGGCCGCGACCACCTCGCGCGGCGGCGTACGCAGTTGGCCGAGGTCCGCCTGGATCAGCATCCGCCACACGGTGGGCGGGGCGCAGAAGCTGGTCACTCCCGCGCGGTCCATCTCCGCCATCAGCCGGGCCGCGTCGAAGCGCGTGTAGTTGTGGATGAAGACGGTCGCCTCGGCGTTCCAGGGCGCGAAGAGATTGGACCAGGCGTGCTTGGCCCAGCCGGGCGAGGAGATGTTCAGATGCACATCGCCGGGCTTGAGCCCGATCCAGTACATGGTCGCCAAGTGGCCGACGGGGTACGAGAGATGGGTGTGCTCGACCAGTTTGGGGCGGGCGGTCGTGCCGGAGGTGAAGTAGAGCATCAGCGGGTCGTGGGCGTGTGTGACACCGTCGGGCTCGAAGTCATCCGGCGTGGAGAACGCCCCGTCGAATTCGAGCCAGCCCGGCACGCCGGCCGCGCCCCGCTCCGCCACCGCGATTCTGGTGTAGTCCCCCGGCACCTCGGCGAATTTGGCGGTGTCCGCCTCCCGCACGATGACGTGCCGGGCGCGTCCGCGTTCGATGCGGTCACTGAGGTCCAGCGGGCCGAGCAGCGGGGTAGCCGGGATGACGACCGCCCGCAGCTTCATCGCGGCAAGCGCGATCATCCACAGTTCCTGCTGGTTGCCGAGCATCACGAGGATCCGGTCCCCGGCTCGTACGCCCTGGGCCCGCAGCCAGTTGGCGACCTGGTTCGAGCGTACGGACATCTCACTGAACGAGACGGTGATCTCGCTGCCGTCCTCCTCGACGATGTGCAGCGCGGTCCTGTCGTTGCCGGTGGCGATCTCGTCGAACCAGTCCAGCGCCCAGTTGAAGCGCTCGGGCCGCGGCCAGGCGAAGCCTGCGTACGCCGTCGCGTAGTCCTCCCGGTGCTCCAGCAGAAAGTCCCGGGCTGCCCGGAAACCTTCCGCCGCGCTGCCTGAAGTCATGTGTCCATACCTTTCTTGGTGGGTTCGTTTCCGGTCATTCGTAAGATCGGGAAGCCCAGGGGCTCTGGGTGTGGCTGTCATGTGGCTGCCGCTTGTGGCTCAGGAGGACTGGCCGCCCGGAGCCCCGCGACGACTCGGCCACTCATTGGGATGCGCGAACTGAATCGCTGGGTATGGACACGTCGGCGAGGTCCTCCTTATTGCGGGACCGGCTACCGACATCGTGTAATCAGTGACTCAGGTCTCACTACCCCCGTACGGGGGTGACCCCGCACGGAGGAAGAGGACGTGCACGAGCCGGCCGATGCGGTGGAGATGCGAGCGGCGCTGCTGCGGCTGCGCCGGACGACCGGGCTGCCGGTCGCCTTCGGCGGTCTGCTGCACGACGCACGCCGGCTGCGGATCGCCGAACTGAGCGGCGCGGCGACTGGCGCACTGCGGGGCCTCGGGATCTGCGCGGGCAACGGCCTCGGCGGCAAGTCCATGGCGCTGTCCCGGCCGTGCGCGGTGACCGTGGTCGTACGGCGCAAGGTACGGGGCGTGCTCTACGGCGCGCTGCGTGAGCCGACGGCGATCGGCGACCGGACCTTCGATGCCGCGGTGGCGGCGGCGCGCGATGTGGAGCAGGCGCTGGTCGTACGGGACGAGGTGCAGCGGCTGCTGGCGGCGGCGCGGGAGCCGGTGGCGGGTGCCGGGGCGTGGGAGGAGGTCCGCGAGGCGCACGGCGAGCTGCGGGCGCTGGCCCCGCGGATCGTCGACCAGGCGCTGCGGGAGACGCTGCTGTCGGTCTGCGGCCGGCTGGCGACCGCGGCGGGAGGCCGGCCGCGCGAGCACACGGTCACGCTGACGCCGCGCGAGCTGGACGTGGTGGCGTGCGTCGCGGCGGGCTCGACGAACGCGGCAGCGGCCGAGCGGCTCGGTCTGAAGCCGGAGACGGTGAAGGGCTATCTGCGGTCCGCGATGCGGAAGTTGGGGGCGCACACCCGACTGGAGGCGGTGGTGGCGGCGCGGCGCGCGCGGCTGCTGCCGTAGCCGCCTCCGGGGGCTTGCCCCCGCCCCTTCCCGAAACCGGGGCTCCGCCCCGGACCCTCCCCACTACGCCCTGGCGGGCGCGGGGCTTCCACGCCTCAAACGCCGGCGCGGCTTGTTCTCGGGTCTCCGCCCCGGGCCCCGCTCCTCAATCGCCGGAGGGGGCTTGATTCTCAAGCCCGTCCGGCGATTGAGGACAACGCCCGAAGGGCGTACTGGGGGTCCCCCCACGCCCGCAGGGCGTAGGGGGCGGGTCTGGCGGGGAGGGGAACAAACCGCCGCCCCGCTCTGGGCGCGCCCCCAAACAGTCAGGTTGAATGAGCCCATGGTGTCGACAGACCGTTTCCTCGCATTCGCCGCGATGTCGCTCCTGGTGATCGTGATCCCGGGCCCGAGCGTGCTCTTCGTGATCGGCCGGGCTCTCGCCCACGGCCGCCGGACTGCGGTGGCCACCGCCCTGGGCAATGTCTTCGGCTCGTACATCCTCGTCGTGGCCGTCGCGCTGGGCGTCGACGCGCACCTGGTTCGCCCGCTCCGAGCGCCGGCTGTCGATGGTGGGCGGCGCGGGCGGGTTCGCGATGATCGGCCTGGGCGTGACGGTGGCGGCGACGGGCCGCGCGGACTGACTCCCGCTTCCCGCTGATTCCCGCTACTCGCTGAAGGTCCCGAAGCGGATGTCGTGCGCTCCGGCCGAGGACATGGCGGTGAGCATCCGCTCCCCCTCCTCGGCCACGGCGCCCTGCTGCGCACGGGTCAGCGTCCCGAAGGCCTGGACGGTAACGGTCGCGGTCTCGTCGGTCTCGGTCAGCCGCCAGATCCCGGCGAGGTAGCCGTCGACGAGGAGGGTCGAGTACGCCTGGTTGCCCTTCCAGGTGCTCGTCCTGTACTCCTCGGGCACGAGGCGGCTGCGGTCCGCGTGCGAGAGCAGCAGATTGTCGAACTCGGGCAGGAAGCGGGGCGGCGCCGGGGTCCCGGGGTCCGGCCGGGGCCCGTCGGGGAGGTCGAAGAGCTCGACGCCGTGCTCGTCCTGGAAGACGGCCAGCTGCGGCCGCAGCCGCTCGAAGACCTCCCGCATCCGGGTCAGCCCGGCCCAGATCTGCATGTCCTTGACGGAGGCGGGGCCGAAGGCCGCGAGGTAGCGGAGCACGGTGGCGTCGGGCGCGGGCGCGGGCTCCGCCCTCCGGCCGAACCAGTGCTCGGCGGTGGTGAGCGTGACCTGGCCGCTACTGCCCCACAGGCCGCGCGGGGTGACCTGCACCAGTGGCAGTACGCAGCGGGCGGCGACGGACAGGGCGAACGGATCGGCGTCCGGCCACTGTTTCAGCAGCGCCTCGCGCAGTTCCTTCATGGTCCGGGGCTGCTCCTCGACCAGCTCACGGCTGAGGGCGCCGAGCCGGGCCAGATCGACCCCGGCCAGGCCCGCCCGGAACTGCTTGAGCTCCCTGTCGCGTGCGGCCTGGACCAGCGGCCGCAGGGTGAGGCAGTCCTCGGCGGTGTGCGTATGGATGGTGGAACGCATGGTGACCAATCGCGCGACCTCGCGGGATGCCATCAGCGCGGAGAGCGCTGCGGGGTCGAAGCCGTCCAGCCGGGCGGCGAGGGCGTAGTACGGCGGCTTCACGTTCTGCGCCTGGAGGCCGACGAGGTGCTCGACGGCGCCCTTGACGGACATCGCGGACTTGGGGGCGCGGCGCAGCAGGAGCTGACGCTGAAGCGTTGCGCGGTTGAGGGCGCGGTTGCCGAGTACGGGATACGTCGTCTTCGAGGCCATGCGCCACACGCTACTCAGGCTTGCGGACAACTCCTGTCCGCAATGAGGGGGCCCTTTCGCTGCCCCGTCATGCCGGGGCAATTCGACGCGGATATCCTGCTCCGAGGCCGCAAGGGCGCACGGTACGGGTTCGATGTGGAGGTGAGACCCGCGATGCCGCTGTCCCCCAAGAAGCACCAATGGCGCCGCCGGCCCCTGCCGCCCACGAGCCCGCCGTCAAAGGACCCCGCGACCGCCGAGCCTGCCGCCCCCGCCCCCGTACACAAGGACCAGGGCAGCGTCGTCCAGGCCGCGCTCTACCGCGAGGGCAACCGCGTCGCGACGCCCGACTCGCTCGCCGAGACCTTCCGCAAGCTGCGCGAGTTCCCCGACGGCATGGCGTGGATCGGGCTGCACCGCCCCACCGAGGCCGAAGTCCATTCGCTCGCCGCCGAGTTCGACCTGCATGAACTCGCCGTCGAGGACGCCCTGGAGGCCCACCAGCGCCCGAAGCTCGAACGGTACGGCGACACCCTGTTCGTGGTGCTGCGCGCCGCCCGCTATCTCGACGCCCAGGAGGAGGTCGAGTTCGGCGAGCTGCACGTCTTCCTGGGCAAGGACTTCCTGATCACGGTCCGCCACGGCGCGGCCCCCGACCTGTCCGCGGTACGCCGCCGCATGGAGGAGACGCCGGAGCTGCTGGCCCTCGGCCCGGAGGCGGTGCTGTACGCGATCCTGGACGCCGTGGTCGACGGCTACGCCCCGGTGGTGGCGGGCGTGCAGAACGACATCGACGAGATCGAGACCGAGGTCTTCAGCGGCGACCCCGCGGTGTCCCGCCGTATCTACGAACTCTCGCGCGAAATGGTCGAGTTCCAGCGCGCCACCCGTCCCCTGGTCGGCATGCTGCACGCCCTGATGGCGGGCTTCGCCAAGTACGACACGGACGAGGAGCTGCAGCGCTATCTCCGTGACGTCGCCGACCACGTCACGCACACGAGCGAGCGCGTGGACGGCTTCCGCCAGGCGCTCACGGAAATCCTCACGGTGAACGCGACGCTGGTGACGCAGCAGCAGAACGCGGAGATGCGGGCGCTGGCGGAGGCGGGCTTCGAGCAGAACGAGGAAATCAAGAAGATCTCGAGCTGGGCGGCCATTCTCTTCGCCCCGACGCTGGTCGGCACGATCTACGGCATGAACTTCGAGACGATGCCGGAGCTGAGCTGGGACTTCGGCTACCCGTTCGCGATCTGCCTGATGGCGGTCGTGTGTGTGAGCCTGTACTTCATTTTCAAGCGTCGCGACTGGCTCTAGATCTGGAGGGACGAGCGGACTGCCGACAGCGCGCCGCATGACCCGAATGGCGCGGCGCGCTGGTTCATCGGCGGCGGTAAGGCCGCTACGGGTGCAGCACGACCTTCGTGTAGCCCTCGATCCGCTTGTCGAACTTGTCGTACGCCGACGGCGCCTGGTCCAGCGGCAGTTCATGCGAGACGACGAAGCTCGGCTTCGCCCGGCCCTCGATGATCATGTCGCGCAGGTACCGGTTGTAGCGCTTCACGTTGCACTGCCCCGTCCCCATCTTCAGGCCCTTCTCGAAGAGCTTGCCGATCGAGACAAGGAGCATGCCGTGCTTGGCCTGCTCGTCAGGGCCTCCGGGGTCGGCCGGGACGTAGAGGCCCGGCACCCCGAGCATTCCGGTGGGCCGGACCGTGCCGACGAGCGAGTTCAGGACGGTCGCCGGCTCCTCGCGGTCAGTGCCGTGCGCCATCGCCTGGTAGCCGACGGCGTCCACACCCTTGTCCGTGCCGACACCCTCGGTCTGATCCTTGATCTGCTCCACGGGATCGCCCTCGGCGAAGTTGATCGGAACCGCGCCGATCTCCCGGGCCTTCTCCAGCCGCTCGGGAACCCGGTCCACGACGAACACCTTCTTCGCGCCGCGCAGCATGGCCGAGTAGGCGGCCATGAGCCCGACCGGCCCGCCACCGTACACGGCAACGCTCTCGCCCGGGCGGACCTGGGCGAGTTCACAGCCGTGATAGCCGGTGGGGAAGATGTCGGCGAGCAGCATGAAGTCGGTCTCGTTCTCGTTTCCCTCCGGCAGCTTCAGGCAGTTGAAGTCGGCGTAGGGAACGCGCAGGTATTCCGCCTGGCCGCCCGGCCAGGGCCCCATGGCGACATAGCCGTAAGCGCCGCCCGCGAAGCCGGGATTGACGGTCTGACAGAATCCGGTAAATCCCTCGACACAATTGGTGCAGAACCCGCAGGCGACATTGAAGGGCATCACCACGCGGTCGCCTTTCTTGAGCGAGGTGACGCCCTGGCCGATTTCCTCGATGATTCCCATGTTCTCGTGGCCGAAGACTATGCCGGGCTCGGCCGCGGTACGGCCCTCGTACATGTGCAGGTCGGAGCCGCAGATCGCGGTGGAGGTGACCCGTACGACGACGTCGTTCGGGTGCTGAATTTTGGGCTTTTCAACATCTTCTACCGCAACGGTGAACGGTCCCTTGTATACGACAGCTTTCATGGCTGCCACCTCCGCTCGGCGTGCACGTATGATTCCCTCCCCGCCCGCGCTATTTCGCGTGACCCATCTCTCATGATTCTCCGGCCTGCGCCGACAGACAACCCGGTAATCTCGAGAGGAATATCTTCCCTGGTGTCGTGCCGGGAAAAGGAAGGAAGGGAGGGCGAGGAGTGGCAGCACAACGGCTCGGGACCCTGCTCGTCCCCGTACCCGGCCTGTCCGGCACTACGTACCCGCCCGGAACGACGGTGACTGTCCGCGGTCGCGGCGCGACTGTCGATGCCTTCGTCAACGGCGACTGGCTTCCGCTGTCGTGGTGGGAGTTCTCCGACGGCCTCCGCGAGGACATCGCCGACCGCTGACCCCGCCGCGTGGGGAGCACCCCCCGCCGTCTCGCGGACACTGCCCCACGATCACCCACGGCGACCACCGACTTCCAGGCCGTCATGAATGATCGCGGTCAGACGATCGGCTCGTAGAAGGGCCCGTCGGGAGCGAAGTCACGAGAACAGACAGTCACGTCCTCGCCCCTCAGATACGACAGCATCCAGTCGCTGAACGACATCGGATGCTCCTCGAAGATTCCGTCGCCGCTCTGATAGACGACAGTCTCCCAGTTCTCTGACATGTCCTTGGGAACCCGGAGGAACATCGTCTCGCCTGAAGCGGCCGATCCCCAGGCAAAGATCTCCCCTGGCCCCGTTCCCACCGAATAGGACGCCTCGTTCTCCGGCGCGACGGCCCAGGCCTCGATATCGCCTCTGATCCAGTCCCCCAGTTTCCCACGCTCCACGCCCGGGTGACTGGTCGCGACCTGATTGTTGATCAGCACCGGCCCGTACGCGTCGCAGAACTCACGAAAGTCCTCGGGAAACACAATCCCGAGCTCTCCCTCGAGTTGCGACCAGGGCTCCGGGTCGGACCAGGCGAACCGCGGCTCCCCGAGCAGCGCCTTGATGTCCTCAAGGCTGGTCATACATCCCTCCTATGCATGTCGTGCCGTCTCCGGTGTGCTTCCCTCTGCCTCGTCCTCTGCCAGGAATTCCACCACTGCCAGCGCGATGAGCAGCACGAGCGCGATGCCGACGACGACCCAGCCCGTGGGGTAGCTCCACAGGAGGTACGTCAGGACAGCCGCGGCAACCAGCACCCAGGTGATCCAAGCCCGGTAGCGGTGAACGAACGGGCCGACCGGCCCGGTCCGCAGACCCGCGCGGCCGGCGGTGGAACGGACCGCTCCGATGCCCGCATTCCACGACTGCCGTACGAACGTTGCCCGTCGGCCGTGGCCGGTCAGCCAGGCGGCCAGCGCGATCACTACGCCGAGCACCACGGTCATCCGGACCGTGGTGCGCAGGTAGCGCGTCAGTGTGTCGTAGACGGCCCCGGCGGCGGGCTGCGAGACGTTGTCCGGCAGTGCGTTCAGATACACCACGCGGAACACGCTCAGGACAAGGCCGAGGATCAGCATCGCGAAGGCGAAGGCGAGTGCGGAAATCACGAGCGTTCGCCGACGGTGGACGGAGAGCAGAACGCCGGCGGCGATCAGCACGACCGCGATCACCGGCAGCCAGAACCCGGCGACCTCAAGGACCTGGAAGGCGGTCTTGACCTTGCCGATGTTGTCGGCTCGCAGGACCGTGAAGTCGGTGTGCACTTCGGGGATCTTTGCGGCCACCGTCATTCCTTCGTCGACGAGGCGTTGCTTGACCTGGTCGACGACCGGGCCGAGGTCGACGGTCACCGAGTCGTTGTTGATCTTCACTGCGCTGTCGGCGCTGCCTGTCAGGGCTTTGTCCACAGCCGCGTGGATCCGGCGGTTGGCGTCGATCCAGATCTTCTTGAAGGTGTCGGAGGCGACGATGTCCTGCGCCTTGTCGTGGACGAAGCTGCGGACGGCGTTCTCCAGGGCGCCGCCCAGCTTGCCGAGCGCCTTCTGCAGGAGGGGCCGGTCCGCAGGGCTCGCACCCTCCAGCAGGGTCGCCAGGTCGATGTGTTCCATCACCGCGTTGGTGACCCGGTTCGCCGCGGCCGCCTGGATGTCCGGGTCGGAGGCGAGAGGTGCGACCGTGTCGACGTACCGGTTCGTGTTGCCGACCTCGTCCGCCGTCCACGCGGCAACGGCGCCGAGCGGTGCGAAGACGCAGCCGATCACGATGAGCAGCGCCGCGAGGAAGGACCTCCACCGGTGCCGGGGGACCCGGGACGCCAGATCGGCCTCCAGTGCCGCGACGCGGGTGCGCAGCTGCTCCACTCCGGCGCGCGCGTCGTCCGCGCCCGGCGCCCCGGGGTGCTCCGCGCCTCCGTCCGGGCCGGTCGCTCCGTTGTCGGGCATTGCAGGTCCTCCCAGCACGGATGGGTGGATACCAGCAGACCCCGCGGACCGGGCACACGCGAGCTGTCCAGGGCCACACGGGTACGTGCACGGTCTTGGCGTGGCGCTCCGGATGCGGCGGCCCGCTCAGCCGGGCGGTGCGGTCTCCGGTCGGTGCCCGCCGCCGATGCCCTGACGGTCGCCCGTCCTCGCCATGGCGCGGCGGACAGGGTCGGTGAACTCCCGCTCGACCGCCTCGTCCAGGAGCCCCAGCTCCGTGCGGACCGCCGGCAGGTGTTCGGCCGACAGGGTGTCCAGCAGGCCCTCCAGCAGCACACGGAGCCGCCGGCAGATCTGGGTGGACCCCGCCCCGTACTCACGGATTTCGGTGACGGCGAGCTGGAGGTAGTCCTCCCAGCCCCGGCTCGGCACCACCAGTCGCGGCCGGCCACGGTCGTCGCCGAACACGTAGCGGCGGCGGATTTCCGTCCTGCCGACGGTGTACAAGAACGCCTCGATGTGATTCAGCACCTGGACGGCGGTCGTGGGGTCGTTCACGGCCGGGGAGAGGGCGCGGATGGCGATGTCGACGAGAACGCGCAGGGCGAAGGCGGGGTCCTGCTCGATGGTCCGCTCGGGGCCGAGGGCGATGAGTCCGGTCACCCGCCGCGGATCGGGCGTCGAGGTCCCGCCGTGGACTTCGACGACCGTGGCGCCGGGCGGTACGAAGTCCCCGACGGGGTGGGTGACCACGAAGGTGCAGTCGTGGCGGACCGCGGCGACCGTCAGCCCGGCCATGTCCAACGCCTGGATGGCTCCGCCGCGTTCGGACCGGATGCGCTTCACCGGGCCGCCCGGCAGTGCGTGTTCATCGTCGAGGAGTGCGGAGCCGCCGGTCTTGGCCGCCCGGCGGATGAGGATCTTCTCCCCCATCCGTCCGACCAGGTCGGCGATTGCCACCGGCCGGAGGTTGTGGGTGAACCGGCTGAGGTAGACCAGCAGAAGCAGCAGGCTGACAGCGACAGCCAGCCCGGCCAGGGTGACTCCCAGGTCGGGGACGGAGTCCGACTCGATGCTGCGCAGCAGGGAGAAGGCGAACGCGAACGTCCCGGTGAAGGTGGCCAGAACGGCCTTCTGCAGACGGTCCCGGTACCACAGGCGCATGTACCGCGGGGACAGCGTTCCCGTGGCCTGCTGGACGACGAGAACACCGATGGTCACGACGAATCCGAGCAGGGCGACCATGGCCCCGACGATGGCACTCAGCACACCGCTCGCCGTTGTCGCGGAATAGCGCCAGCTTGTCGGCAGCCAATCCGTTACGTCCACGGCCACGGCGTACTCCGCGAGAATCACGCCGAGTACGAATCCGAACAGCGGGACGATCCACAGGCTGGCCTTGGCGTATTGCCGCAGCCGGAACGCGGTCGCCCAGGACATCATCGTCCGCACCCGCGGACCCTTCCCCTGCTGATCACAGGCGCAAGGCTCGACAGCACGGACACCCTCCGGGTTCAGTTCTGAAGTCAGGCCTTCGCGTCCACGGTAATGCCGCTCCTCGGCGGGCGCAGAGACAGGAAGCCGTCGCCGTTCAGTCGCCGTTCAGTCGCCGTTCAAAGGAGCCGCTGCCGGCTCGACAGGCCCATGGTGAATTACTTGCTTAAGCTGTCCGGGTGACACCGAGTCGGCGCGGCGGCAAATGGGTGATCTACATCCGCGACGCGAGCGAGCCGTACTGAGGGTTGCGTACGCGGTGCGTTTTTCGGCACGAGCCGAAAGGGGCTCACGATGGACGACTACCCGCTGATCGAGAATCACGGCCTGATCGGTGATTTGCAGACCGCGGCGCTGGTTACCACCGATGGGACGATCGACTGGTTCTGTTGTCCACGCTTCGACTCGCCAAGCGTTTTCGGCGCTTTGCTGGACCGTGAAAAGGGCGGGCATTTCACGGTCGCCCCGGCCCACAAGACCTACGCGACCAAGCAGTTGTACTTTCCCGACACCGCGGTTCTCGTGACCCGGTTCATGACCGAGGCGGGCGCCGGCGAGGTGGTCGACTTCATGCCGGTGACCGGGCGGACGGCCACCCCTCGCCATCGTCTGGTCCGCATGCTGCGGTGCGTGCGCGGCAGCATGTCCTTCGAGATCGAGATCGCCCCCCGGTTCGACTACGGCCGTAAGCCCCACAAGCTGCACATCACCGACCACGGTGCGGTGTTCGCCTCGGAGGGACTGGAGCTGACCGTGCACGCGGTCCGGGAACCGGGGGACGAGCGACTGGTGAACTCCCTCACAGGCGAACAGGACCTGCACTTCTCGCTGACCCTGCAGGCGGGTCAGGAGCGGGGTCTGGTCATGGAGTCGTCCGCCGACGGACCGCCGCGCGAGATCCGCCTCACCGAATTCCAGGGGCTTTTCGACGACACCGTCCGCTACTGGCGGTCCTGGCTCGGCCAGTCCCGCTACTCGGGCCGGTGGAGGGAGGCGGTGGAGCGCTCCGCCGTGACGCTGAAGCTGATGACGTACGCACCCAGCGGCGCTCTGGTCGCGGCCCCGACGGCGGGGCTGCCGGAACAACTGGGCGGCGAGCGCAACTGGGACTACCGCTTCACCTGGATCCGCGACGCCTCGTTCTCCGTCTACGCCCTGCTGGGACTGGGGTTCAAGGAGGAGGCGACCTCCTTCATCGGCTGGCTGCGCGACCGCGTGAAAGAGAGGGCGGGCAATGCCAGTGATACGGGGCCGCTGAACATCATGTACCGGGTCGACGGCTCGTCCGACCTCGTCGAAGAGACCCTGGAGCACTGGGAGGGGTACCAGGGCTCTGCCCCGGTGCGCATCGGCAACGGCGCCGCGGACCAGCTGCAACTGGACATCTACGGCGAGGCGTTGGACAGCATCTACTTCGCCCACCAGCACGGGATCCAGCTGGACCACGGGGGCTGGACCTCGCTGCACACTCTCCTCGACTGGCTCACCGATCACTGGGACCAGGCCGAGGAGGGCCTGTGGGAGACCCGGGGCGGCCGCAAGGACTTCACCTACGGCCGGGTGATGTCCTGGGTCGCCTTCGACCGCGCGTTGCGGCTGGCTGCCGCCAGCGGCCGGCCCGCCGCCGTCGAGCGCTGGAGCCGTGAGCGGAACAAGATCTACGAGCAGGTTCTGACACAGGGCTGGGATGCCGGGCGCAATACCTTCGTCCAGCACTACGGCAGCGATGTGCTCGACTCCGCGCTGCTGCGCATGCCGACAGTGGGCTTCATCACCCCCGACGACCCAATATGGAAGTCCACGCTGGACGCGATGGACCGGGAGCTGGTCTCAGACAGCCTGGTCTACCGGTACAACCCCGAGGCCTCGCCAGACGGGCTGCGCGGCTCCGAAGGCACCTTCTCCCTGTGCACGTTCATGTACGTCGACGCGCTCGCGCGGGCCGGGCGGCCCGATCAGGCCAGACTCGTACTGGAAAAGATGCTGACGTACGCCAACCATCTGGGCCTGTACTCCGAGGAGATCGGCCTGACGGGGCGGCAACTGGGGAACTTTCCCCAGGCATTCACCCATCTGGCCTTTATCGACGCGGCCATCACCCTGGACGCGACGCTGAACCGGGCCGGCAGCAACGGGACGTAGGTGCCGCGGGGTACGACGGATCAGCCGTCCAGGGCGAGTCGGACCGGCCTCACGGGCCCGGCGGCGCGGGGCCGAGCAGCACGACGGTGTCACCGACGCGCGGCGTGACCGCGTGGGCCGGCGATGAGCCCCGTGTCGTCGATCACGATGTCGCATCCTGCCGACACGGCGATCACAGTGGCGAGCTGCGCCAGCGTGCCGAGCGTCTCGCCGAGCCGGAGGGTGCGCAGCGTCAGCCACAGCAACGCGGCTCCTACCGCGCCGCCCGCAAGACCGACGGCGATGCTGAGGAAGAGCGCGCCGAAGTGGAATCCCTTGCCGACTTCGAAGTTGCTCGCGACGAGGGAGTGGAAGACGAGGGCCCCGAGGATGCCGCCGACCGGGTCGATCAGCGACCCCTCCCAGATCAGGATGCGGCGCATCTCGTCCGTCGGGCGTACGTAGTCGAGCAGCGGACCGACGACCGTCGGCCCCGACACGACGAGAATCACGCCCAGCATCACGGCCACCGCAAGCGGAACGCCGAAGAGCGCCGGGCCGAGACCTGCGGTGGCCGCCCAGGTGAGCACCACACCGAGCAGCAGCAGCCTGGCCACGACACTGCGGACAGGGCCGGTGAGATGGCGGAAATCCAGTCCGAGACCGGCGTCGTAGAGAATCACCGCCACGGAGAGCGACACCAGGGCGGAGAAGTCCGGCCCCACCAGCCGGTCCGGATGGATGACGTCGGTCAGGGCGCCCGCGGCGAAGCCGACCGGCAGCAGCACGATCAGCGCGGGGACACGCAGACGGCTCGCCAGGATCTGGGAGCCGACCGCGAGTACCACGGTCAAGCCGATGCCGAGAAGGATCTCGTCGTCAGTCAGAGCGGGTTCTCTCCTCGGATTCGGGGGCGCCTTGGGGATTGAACCGGCTTCGGGCGGGCAGCACGCGACTCCGTCGGGCGGACACCGGTCCGGCCACCCGGTCGGCTCACGCGCCTTCACCCGTTCCGGCAGTCCCCCGAGATGCGAGACGTACCTGGTCACGGACAATTGGCCTGACCCCGCCGGACAGGAAGTGCATGCGATGAGCAAGGGCAGCCGGACCTCCGACGACGTAGCGCACCTGTCGCCCCGGGAGCGGGCGGACAGGGGCAAGGCGGCCCGCAAGCAGGTGCCGAGATCGAGCCATGCCGGCTTCTCCCCCGCCGCGGGGCGGCCGGACCCGGTGGACGTGATCGAGGAGCAGTCGGCCACGCGGGTGCCCGAACTGGTTCCCATCCGCTACGGACGCATGACGGAGTCGCCGTTCCGCTTCTACCGGGGTGCTGCCGCGATCATGGCCGGCGACCTGGCCTCCACCCCACGCTCGGGAATCACGGCCCAACTGTGCGGAGACGCCCATCTGTTGAACTTCCGGCTGCTCGCCTCCCCCGAACGGCGGCTGATGTTCGACATCAACGACTTCGACGAGACACTGCCCGGCCCCTGGGAATGGGACGTCAAGCGGCTGGCAGCGAGCCTGGTCATCGCGGGCCGGGAGAACGGCTACACCGACGAGGAGCGTGCGACGATCGTCCGGGCCGCCGTACTGTCGTACCGCGAGCGGATGCGCCTCTTCGCCGGCATGGGCAACCTCGAAGTGTGGTACGCCCGCGCCGACATGGAACAGATCCAGGCTGTGGTGGACCAGAGGCTCGACAAGAGCACCCGTGGACGTCTGTCGGCGGCCATGACGAAGGCGCGGACCCGGGACAACCTCAAGGCGTACGAGAAGCTCACCCGGATCGTCGGTGGTGAACGCCGGTTCGCCGCCGATCCGCCGTTGGTCGTACCGATCGAGGACATGATGCCCGGCACCGAGCGCGACCGGATCGAACAGCAGCTCCGCGAGCTCGTCGACCGGTACGCCCGTACCCTGGAAACCGACCGGAGGCACCTGCTCCGGCAGTTCCGGGTGGTCGACATCGCACGCAAGGTGGTCGGCGTCGGGAGCGTCGGGACCCGTTGCTGGATCCTCCTGCTGCTGGGCAAGGACGACGAGGATCCGCTGATCCTGCAGGCCAAGGAGGCCGACCGGTCGGTGCTCGCCGCGCACGTCGGCGAGAGCAGGCACGACAACCAGGGGCAGCGCGTGGTCGCGGGACAGCGCCTCATGCAGGCCGCCAGCGACATCTTTCTGGGCTGGGACCGGGTCGTGGGAATCGACGGCCGCCGACGGGACTTCTACATCCGCCAGTTGCACGACTGGAAGGGCATCGCAGTGCCCCAGATCATGGTGCCGAACGATATGCGGGTGTTCGGCGAGCTCTGCGGTGCCACCCTGGCCCGTGCTCACGCCCGCTCCGGGGACCGGATCGCCATCGCCGCGTACCTGGGCGGCGGCGACGGTTTCGACCGTGCGCTGACGGAGTTCGCGGAGAGTTACGCGGACCAGAACGAGCGCGACCACCGGTCCCTGGTCGACGCGGTACAGACCGGCCGGGTGGCCGCCGCCCCCGCATGACACCAGCCGGATGGTCAGTCGCCGTCGGCCGTGCCACCGAGGCCGGGCGCGCTCCGCTGAAGGTCGGCATCGGTGAGGGGTTCCAGCTCGCCGTGGGTGTCCAGCCAGTAGAGCAGGACGACGGCAGGTCCGATGAGCAGCACGGCGATGAGCGTGACGACGCCGAGCCAGCGCAGCGTCGTGGGAGCGCCGGCGGCTTCCGTCACAGTCAGGGACGTGGGGATGAGGTAGGGACGCTGGGCGGCCCCCCAAGCGATGACGGCCGCCGCGACCACGCCGACGGCAGTGATGCGGGACCAGGCACCGGACGCCCGGAGCAGGAGCCAGACCGTGGCGGCGGCGCACACTGCGGCCAGAACGACGAATGCGAGGCCGAGGCCGCCCGTGAGCCCGTTCCACACATAGGGGGCGTCGCCGTGAGTGACGGCGAGCGCTGCCAATCCCAGCACGGCTACGACGGCGAGGCTGCCGAGGGCCCGCAGCCGGAAGTAGCCGACGAGGTCGGGCGCGCCGAAGCGTGCCGCGTCTCTGGCCAGGAACACCGCTGCGAGGAAGGCCGTCGATGCGACGGTGAGCAGCCCGAAGAGGACGGAAGTGGGGTTGGACCAGGCCTCCGCCGAGGCTTCGGTTCCCGGCACCACCCGGCCCGAGGCGATGCCGCCGACGGCCGCGCCGAGGAAGAACGGGGTGAGCAGCGAGGCGACGGCGAACACCGCCCCGAAGATGCGCCGACGGGCCAGACGCCGGGCGGGTTTGCGCAGCGCGAACCCGGCGCCGCGCAGGACCATGCCGATGGCGGCGAGCGCCAGCGGCAGCCACATCGCGGAGAACACGGTCTGGAACAGCGTCGGGAATCCGGTCCACATGATGATGAAGACGAAGATCAGCCAGACGTTGTTGACCTCCCAGACGGGTGCCATGGCGTGGTCGATCAGCCATCTGGGGCGCTTGCCGCGTTCCGCACCGCCGGCGGTCAGGTCCCAGAACCCGGCCCCGTAGTCGGTGCCGCCGGCGCAGGCGTAGGCGGCCACCGCGAGCAGCAGTACGACGGCGATGAGGTTCGCGGTCATGAGAGCCAGTCCTCGTCCGCTCCGGACCCGGCGCCACGGGAGGCGAGTACGTCGGCGGCGGGCGGCCGGGAGCGGGGCCCGTACGGCGTGTCCGTCTCGGGTTCCTCGCCCGGTTCCCCGGCCTCCCGGCGCTCGTCGGCAAGCCTCCAGCGGGTACGCATCTTGAGCAGTACGGCGAGCAGTGAGCCGAAGATCAGCACGTACACCACGATCACCACACCAAGCATGATCCACAGGCTGGTGGACCGGGTCGACGTCACTGCTTCGGCGACCCGCATGTTCTGGTAGACGATCCAGGGCTGGCGGCCCACTTCGGTCGTGATCCAGCCGCATTCGACGGCGACGACCGAGGCGACTCCCGCACAGGCCGCGCTGCGGAAGAACCACGGGGAGGCGGGCAGCCGGCGGTGCTGCAGCCAGACCAGGCCGTACCAGAGGGCGATGAGCACCAGCAGCGAGCCGATCACGACCATGAGGTCGAAGGCCCAGTGGGCGATGGTGGCCTGAGTTGCCGTCGGCCGGTGGCTCGCCGGAACGGATGTCAGCCCCGTCACCTTGGTGCCGGGACTGAACCCGGCCAGGATGGAGTCGAGTTGGGGGATCTTGATGCCGCCGGAGATGGTTCCGTCCGGGTGAAGGCGTCCGAACAAGTACTCCGGCACATGGGTGTCGGTCTTCCAGACGATCTCCGTCGCGGCGAACTTCACCGGCTGCTTGTGGAAGACCGACCGTGCGATGGAGTCTCCCAGCATGAGCTGCACCGGGGTGAACACCGCGGCAACGGTGAAGGGAAGGGTGAAACCCAGCCGGTGGTAGCGGTCTCTGCGGCCCCGCAGCCAGCCGACCGCGTAGACGCCGGCGACGACGTATCCCGCGGTCACCAGCATTGCCACGACGAAGTGCCAGTACTGCGGTCCGAACATCGGGGTGAAGATCGCCGACCAGATGTCGACGTCGACGGGGTTGCCGTCGGAGTCGAGTGAGAAGCCTTGGGGCGTATTCATCCACGAGTTGGCTGCCAGGATGCCGAACGCCCCGAGCAGTGCGGCTGCGGGAAGCGGCAGGCCGAGCAGGAAGTGGGTCCGCGGCTTCAGTCTGCGCCAGCCGTAGAGATAGATGGCGATGAGTACCGCTTCGAGGAAGAAGGCCCACGCCTCGACACCGAATCCGATGCCGAAGACGTCACCCCACTTGCCCATCAGGCCCGGCCAGAGCAGGCCGAACTCGAAGGACAGGACGGTGCCGGTGACAACGCCGACCGCGAACTGCACCGCCATGACGGCCGACCAGCGTCTGGCGAGGAGCAGGGCGACGGGGTCGTTGCGGCGCAGGCCGCGATAGTGCATCACCAGGGTGAGGAGCGGCAGCGCCACCCCCAACGGCACCAGGATGATGTGGGAGGCGAGGGTGAATGCCATGAGCTGCCTGGCCGGCAGCAGTTGAGCCGGGGCGTCCGCCAGCAGGTGGACCGTGGTATGCATACGTGCCTTTGCTGCTCGCGACGTGCAGGAGAGGGTCAGCCGCCGGTGGCGAATCCGGGGAAGAGGGTCATCCCGCCGTCCACGTAGAGGGTGGTCCCCACCACGTAGTCCATGAGGTCGGACGCGAGGCCTACGACGGCATGGGCGATGTCCTGGGGTTCGCCGATGCGCTTGTAGGGGATGAGCCGCAGCAGATCCTCCTGGGCCTGTGGCGTCTCCCAGGCGCTGCGGTTGATCGGCGTCTTGATGGCTCCCGGGGCGACCGCGTTCACTCGGATCTTCTGCGGTGCGAGTTCCTGCGCCAGTGTCTCCATCATCATCTGTACGCCGCCTTTGGAGGAGGCGTAGTTCACATGCCCCGCCCACGGGATGAGCTGGTGGACCGAGCTCATGCAGATGATCTTCCCTGCCGCGCTCGACACCTCCGGGACGACCCCGCGCCGCAGGAACTCCTTCGTCGCCTCCCGGGCGCACAGGAACTGACCCGTCAGGTTGACGTCCAGCACCTTCTGCCACTGGGCGAGGGTCATCTCGGTGAACGGGGCGTCGCGCTGCAGACCGGCGTTGGCGACGAGGATGTCGATCGTCCCGAACTCCTGGACCATCCGGTCCACCATGCCGACGACCTCGTCCTCCCTGGACACGTCCGCCTCGTACGCCGCCGCACGCACACCGAACGAGGTGATCTCCTTGACCACTTGCTCGGCGGCCTCACGGTCGGCCACGTAGTTGACGACCACGTCGGCGCCGGCCCGGCCAAGGCCGATGGCCGTCGCCTTGCCGATGCCGGAGTTGGCACCGGTCACCAGTGCCTTCTGGCCCTTCAGCAGATGCGTCGGGATCACGCCCTGGGGTGCGCCCGCGGTGGAATTCACGATTGCTTACCTCCTCGGTGCGCCGGTCGATCCCGGCTCGTCACAGAATCACCGGCGGACGGGGGCGGCACCTGCGGCGGAGCAGACATTGGGCCGCACGGCGGAGCATCTTCGCCCGGTCGGACCAGCGGCCGGACCGCCCTCAGTTCAGCCGGTCAAGGATGTGGTCGCCGACACGCAAGGCGTTGGCCATGGCCGTCAGCGACGGGTTGACCGCGCCGATGCCCGGGAAGAAGCTCGTGTCGACCACATAGAGGTTGTCGAGGTCGTGGGCCTTGCAGTTGACATCCAGGGCAGAGCTGTTCGGGTCGTCGCCGAACCGGACCGTGCCGGCCTGGTGCGCGGTGGCGCCGATGGGCATGCCCTTGTGCAAATAGATGCTGTGCGACAGCAGCTGATGTTCGTGCATGCCCAAGTGGCTGAGCATTCCCTGCAGTTTGTGCTGCAGGCGCTTGAGCCCGGCGACGTTGTTCTTCTCGTCGAGGGACAGATGGATCCTGCCGTCCGCGTCCAGGGTGACGCGACTGTCCGGAAGGGGAAGATCCTCACTGCACAGCCAGAAGTCGACGGCGTGATGGGCCAGTACCTCGAACGGCATGTCCGGGGTCACGGCTCCGGCCCAGCGCGGGGCCTCGCCGTGGATCTGCTCGGCGTCCGACTTGCCGAGCATCTGGATGCCGCCCAGCGGGTAGTCCCAGTCGTCCGCTCCCAGGTACCAGTCGTGGAGCGCGAGGGTCTTCTGGAACTGAGTGTCGTTGGGGTCCTTCGACAGGGCCATCAACGCCAGGTTGTTGTGCCGCATGTAGTGCCGACCGACCACGTCGGAGCTGTTGGCCAGTCCCCGGGGGTGCCGGTCGTTGGACGATGCCAGCAGCAGGGCTGCGGAGTTGACCGCCCCGCACGCGACGACCACGATGCCCGCCTCGAACCGGGCCTCGGAGCCGTCCGCGAGCCGGGTGACGACCGTGCTGACGCTCAGCCCGGACGGGTCGGTCTCCAGCCTGACCACCCGGGCGTTGGTGATCATCTCGACGTTGGGGTGCTCCAGTGCGGGCTCGACGCAGATCACCTGGGCGTCGGACTTGCCACGCACCAGACACGGGAAGCCGTCCACCCGGTTGCAGCGGATACAGACGCTGGAATGGGTCGCCCGGCCGTTTCCGTCCTGGCTCAGATTGACGCCGATGGGCAGGTGGAACGGGTGCAGTCCGCGCTTCTCGAGGTCGTCGCTGAGCTGTTGGATGCGCGGCTCGTGTTCGACGGGCGGGTGCGCGTACTGCGCGCTCACCGGTCCTTCTCCGGGGTCCTCGCCGTGCCGCCCGTGCACCAGGTAGAGGTGTTCGGCCTGGGTGTAGTACGGCTCCAGGTCCTCGTAGCGGATCGGCCACGCGGGCGAGATGCCGTCGTGGTGGCGGATTTCGCCGAAGTCCTCGGGGCGCAGCCGGAACAGGGCGGCGCCGTAGAACTTGGTGTTGCCGCCGACGTAGTAGTTGACCTCGGGCGGGAACTCGTTGCCGTGCTTGTCGAGCCAGAACTCCGGGGCCCGGTACTTGCCCTTGACGAACACGGCGGTGGAGTCCCAGTTGTCCCGCTCACGCGGGAGGAAGTCACCGCGCTCGAGGATGAGCACGCGTTTCCCTGAGGGGGCGAGCCGGTGGGCGAGCGTTCCGCCGCCGGCACCGGTACCGATGATGATGATGTCGTAGTCAGGGGCATCGCCCACGGCGACCACCGTCCTTGCGCTCGCGGCCCTGCGCTCCCCGCCGGGACCTGTCACTGCGCGCTGCGGAAAGTACCCGTCCCACCCATTCGAACTTATCCGCCCTTTCGGTTCACGGCGACCGGACCGGTGCCGCCGCGGCCGTCGGGCCGCGGTCACAGGACGGCGATCGGATTCACCGGGGAGCCGGTGGCGGCGGGCAGCCGCAGCGGGGCGACCACACACAGGAAGCTCCAGCGGCCCGCGGCTGCGCACGCAGGAGCCAGCTCCTCGAACTGCAGATAGTCCATCAGGTGCAGCCCCATGGCGTGTATGGCCAGCACATGCACGGGAAAGGCGATGTCCGCAACCGCACTTGGGGCGGTGTCGTTGTTGCCGTCCGAGCCGAGCACCGCGACCTTCCGCTCGGCCAGGAACCGCATCGCCGTGGGATGAAGGCCGGCCCGGGCCTGCGCCGCGTTCCAGGCCCCGAGTTCCCGGCGCCGACGGCGGTGACCCACCCGGACGAGCAGCAGGTCTCCCGGGCCGGCCCGGACGCCCTGGGCGGCCTCGGCGGCGGTCAGATCGGCGGCCGTCACATGATCGCCGGGCTCCAGCCAGGGCACGCCGCGCAGTCGTGGGATGTCCAGCAGTACCCCGCGGCCGACGATGCCGTCCCGAACGACGTCCAGGGAGAGTGAACCGGCGCCGTCCGGTGTCACACTGCTCGCGGGGATGCCGTTGTAGAGCTCACCGTCGAACAGCACGTGGCAGAGCGCGTCGAGATGGCTCTCGGCGTCCCCGTGCACATTCATCGCGAACCGGTCGAGGGCGAAGTGCAGCCCGCCCGCGCCGATTTCACCGGCTGCGGGTCCGGTCATCCGGTGGTCCGCGGGTTCCGGGTTGTCCGGTCCGGGCCGGGTCTCGATGGGCGCGGCGAGGGACACCGTACGGCCGGACCGGACCTCGGTGGCGGCTGCCACCACGCGCTCGGGCGTCAGGTGGCCGAGCGCCCCGCGCCGGTCGTCCGGGCTGCGCCGGACCTCGTCGCGCAGGTGCTCGTAAAGCGCCCGGAACGCGTCCGTGGTCATGGCCTGCGGGGCCGGTGGTTCCGTGCGCGTGGCCATGAGGATGCTGCCTCCTGCCGACGAGTTGTGCGTACGGCCGTCACATTGTCGATCGGCCGGTCCGGGGCCGCGACAGCGGCGCCGGCCTCAGCCGCTGGTCCCCCACCGGCCGAGCCCCCACCGGAGCACATGGCTGCCGCCCGGCTCGAGGGTGGTGAGATCCGTACCGCTGCGGAAGGCGTCCGCCGGGCAGGACATGGCCTCCACGGCGACACCGCGCCGCCGCTCGGGTTCGGGCAGCGTGTCACCGGTGTACACCTGCACGTATCGGGTGCCTTCGCCGAGCCAGAGGTCGATGCCGTGGAGGCCCGAGGGGTGAGCCAGCCGCACCACGGCCCGGCCGGAGCCGTCACGGTCGAGTCCGGCGAAGGCGGTGTCCAGCTGCTGGTCGCCGATGGGGCGGGCGGTGCGGAAGTCGTACGGAGTGCCCTCAACCGGTTCCTGACCGGTCGGCAGGCCCTGCTCGTCGGTGCACAGCCGGTGGCGGGCGGGCACGGTCAGCAGTGCCGTGTCCACCGGACCGCTGCCCACGGTCAAGTAGGGGTGCTGGCCCACACCGTATGGTGCCGCGGTGTCCCCCACGTTGGTCGCGGTGAAGGCGACCTCGAGCCCCTCCGGCCCCAGCCGGTATTCGGCGAATACCTCCAGTTGGAAGGGATAGCCCGGCTGCGGGAAGAGCGTGGTGCCCACCCTGACTCCGTGGTCGCTGCGGGCGAGCAGCTGCCACGGGGTCCAGCGCAGCAGTCCGTGGATCGCGTTGTGCTTCTCCGGCTCGGTCAGCGGGAGTTGCAGGTCCTGGCCGTTGAAGTGGTAGCGCCCGCCGCCCACCCGGTTGGGCCAGGGGGCGAGAAGCTGCCCTCGGCCGCCGGTGATCCGTGCGTCGGCGGTGAACCCGTCCAGCAGCTGCCTGCCCTCGACCTCGTAGTGGCGCAGGGCGCCGCCCAGTTGGACCACGACGGCCGACTGCCCGCCGTGGCGCAGCTGCCACTGTTCTCCTGTCGCGCGCGGGGGCATGAGCGGCTCCTCGGTCAGTGCGGTGCGGGCGGCCGCCGCGCCCGCGGTTGGCCCGGGGGTGGAGCCGGTGAAGTCCCGCGCGTCAGCTCTCCGTAGGACTCGGAGCCGCGCACAGCGCCCAGATGACGAAGCCGTCGATGGCGATCAGCACGATCGCCCAGAACGGCGCGTAGGGCAGCCACAGGAAGTTCGCGATCATGGCCAGACCTACCAGCACCACACCGACGACCCTCGCCCACGTGGCGCCCTGGAACAGGGCGAATCCGGCGAGGACGATCACGATGCCGAGGATGAGATGGATCCAGCCCCATCCGGTGAGGTCGAACCGGTAGACGTAGTCGTTGGTGGCGACGAACACGTCGTCGTTGGCGATGGCGGCGATGCCCGCGAAGAGCGTCATGAAGCCGCCGAAAACCATCAGGACGCCTGCGAAGACCAACCACCCGCTGCCGAGGCCGCTCTTCGCCGAACTGCGCGCCGCAGCGCCCGTGTGGGTTCCGCTCACATGACTCGTCATGGTGCGCTCCTTCGTGTCGTACGACCGGCCTGACGGTCTCCCGTACGGCCGATCGGGTTACCTCCAACATCGGCCCAAGTGATCCGTTTCGCGACTCGGGGGCTGTTCCGCGGCGGCGCGACGCCGCTCTCAGGCCCGGTCGGCCGCGACGGCGGGCACGGATCGGGCGGGCTTGCCCACCGGTGAAACAGCACGTCCGGGAGGAAGCAGCTCGGCGGTCACGAACGCCACGACGGCCGCCAGGATCACCACGGGGGTCATGGCGACGCTGCCGAGCATCAGGACGACGAGCACCACACTGCTGACCGGCAGCCGCAGGGCACTGGCCGCCGCGGCCGCCATGCCCGCGGCCAGTCCCGGTACGACCCCCAGACCCGGAAGAGGCGCGAGCAGCACGCCTACCGCGCCGCCCAGGAACAGCGAGGGAAAGATGGGTCCGCCTCGCAGGCTGCCCAGACAGAGCGCGTAGGCCGCGCCCTTGCAGAGCAGTACGGCGATCAGGGCGCCGATCCCCCAGGCGTGCGGATCGGCGGCGAGCTTGGTCAGGGTTGCCTGACCGGACGAGGCCACGTCCGCGGGCGACCGGTCGGTGACGAGTGTGTACACGGCGGCGCAGGCGCCGGCGGCCAGCGCGCAGACGGCCGTGTGGACGACGGTACGCGTCGGGACGAAGGCGGCGACCCGCCGGCCTCCTACCTGCACCAGATGCACGGCGGCACCGATCGCGACGGCCATCAGCACCGACCAGACCACGTCTCCGGTGTCGAGATGCGGAATCGGTGCGCCCGGCTTCAGGGACAGACCGCCGGTCGAGAGGCCGGTCCAGTTGCCGAAGCCCGTGAACACGAGCGAACCCACCCCGCTGGACAGCAGTGCCGGCAACATGACGGCGAACAGTTGCGGACCGCCGACCCCCGCCACCTCCATGAGCAGCACCGCGGCGACCAGCGGGTTCCCGAAGATGGCCGCGAGAGCCGACGCGGCCCCGGCCGCGCCCAGGAGCGCCGTGGTCGTCGGGGTGACCGGCCTGCGGGCGAGGTCCCTGAAGAGGAGCGCCAGGCCACCGCCGAGGGCGATCAGCGGGGCTTCGGGGCCCAGCGTCGCGCCCAGCGGGAGACTGGCCACGGCCGCGAGGATCACCCCGGGCAGGGCCCTGGCTGTGGCACCCCCCGGTTGCAGTCCCGCCGCGGGGATGTGACCGCCGGCGCCGGGCAGATGTGTGACCACCAGGCCTACGACGATGCCGGCGACCAGCAGCAGGGGCAGCGGCCACCACCACGGCGGGGTGTTCCAGTCCAGGGCCTGCGGCAGATCGGCCCACATCAGACGCTCCAGCTCGCGGAGCGCGACGAGGAACCAGAACGCGGCGAACGACACCGGAATACCGATGAGGGCGCAGAACACGAGCGTTTTCAGATAGCCCGGGCTGCGCAGCATGGCGCGCAGCCGGTCCGCCTCATCCGGTTGCGTTCCGCCGTCGGATTTTGCCGGCTGCGGACTCGGCTCCGTCATGGGGTCGTCCCTTCCCAGTCCCCCATGTCCGGTGTCAGCTGTCCGGTGTCAGCCGAGGATCTGGCGCTTCTGTGCCGCGAATTCCTCTTCGGTCAGCGCCCCTTGGGCCTTCAGGTCGGTCAGTTGCTTGAGCTGATCGATCTTGCTGCTCATGTCGTCGCCGGGGTCGGCCGGCGGCGGTGCGGTCTGGGGGGCGGCGGGGGCCGCGGCCTGCTGCTGGTCGTCCTGCTGGGCCCATCGGCCCGCCTGTCGCCGCGATACTCGATTGGACACTGCGGTGGCGGTTCCGGCAACGACGGCGGTGCGTGCGACGCCACGGAGAAGTCCGGGCATGTTCACTCATCTCCCACGGTGAGTGCGGGGCGGAGCGTCGCGGGGACGGTCCGCGGATCATCTCTCTCAGCCGGCAAGCGGCCTGTCGGAGGCCGTCTCCTCGGCCGCGTCCAGCGAGGCCAGCAGGGCCTGGACGGGAATTCGGCCGCCCGCCACCAGCTGCGCACCGCTGCGCCGCATGGCCCGGGCGAAAGGTGCCGCCCAGAGGTTCTCGTACACCAGGATTCCCGCGGAGTTGCCCGGCTCCAGCGCGGCCCCGGCCTCGTCGAGGTCGTCCTGGCCCAGCAGCCCGGACGAGGCGCCCTCGAAGATGGTCAGGTCGACCTCGTCCCCGAGGTCCGTCAGTGCCAAGGCGGCTACCGAGCCGTCGCTGTCTTTACGGACGAAGAGCAGGTCGAGGATGCGGATGATGCCGCGATCGACCAGATCGACGAGCAGGGGGAAGCCCTCGCCCGTCATACGATTGCCGGGGAACTCGACAACCATGTAGTCGACGGGGCCCATCGCCTCGAAGTCGTCGCTCATCGCCACTCCTCACGAGCGGGTAGGGGTCCGGGCCTCGCGCGCCGCTCATGACGCGCGCCGCTCGCCACGGCAGACCGCGGCGGACAGCCCTCCAGGTCATTGCAGCACCCCACGGAGGGCTTCGCACTTCCACTTCCCACGTACGTCAGAACCGGGCGTGAGCGGTGATGTCCGCGCCGAACTCCTCGATCATCGCGGGCGTCACCGTCGGCCTGCACTGGGCGATCGCCGACAGATAGTCCTCTGTGCTCGCGCCGAGCGCCCCTTGGTCGCCCTTGCCGCTGCCGATCGTCTCCAGGTCGCGCTCGAACGCCGTCTGGGCGGCGATCCGGGCCGCGTGCTCGATGTCGGCGGGGGTGAACAGTTCGGTGGCCGCCACCAGGACCGTCACATCCACGTCGGGCCGGCCGTCCGTGTACCGGGACCAGATCGCCGCTCGGGCCGCCGTGTCCGGGGTGCCGATCGGGATCAGGTAGTCGAATCTGCCGGGGCGCAGGAACGCCGGGTCCAGCGAGCGGATGGAGTTGGTGGCGCACACCAGCAGGCGCTCGTCCCGCTCCCGGAAGCCCGGTATGAGCTTGAGCAGTTCATTGGTCACCCCGTGCATCCCGCCCGGCTGTGCGGGCTCGGTGCGGACCGGGGCGATCTCCTCGACCTCGTCGATGAAGACCAGGACCCGTTCGAGCTCGGCGATCCGGGCGAACGCGCTGCGCAGGGCGGCCGCCAGGTTGCCCTCGTCGGCAAGGCGGGACGGGAGCAGTTCGACGAACGGCCAGCCGAGCTTGGAGGCGATGCCCCGGGCGAACGTGGTCTTCCCGGTGCCGGGCGGGCCGAACAGGGCGATGGCCCGCGGCGGCCGCACCCCGTGCCGGGCCGCTCGCTCCGGTTCCGCGAGCGGCAGTACGACGCGCCGTTCGATGAGGTCCTTCTCCGTCTCCATGCCGGCGACCTTGGCCCACAGGTCGTTCGGCAGGAACCGGCCGCCGAGGTCTTCCAGCAGACTGGCCGCGGGGCCGTGGAGCGGCTCGACCTTCTCGAAGTAGGCCACGGCGGGCTGCCGCGTGTAGCCCGCGTTGAGCAGACCCTCGCCGAGCAGTTCTTCCTCGGGCAGTACGTAGGCGATACGGCCCACCCGGGCGGCGACGAGCCGTCGCTCCAGCTCCACCAGGAGGGCGCTCGCCAGTCCCCGGCCGCGCCAGGCCGAGGAGATGGCGATACGCATCACCCAGGCGCGCTCACCGGCCACGGATGCGAGGGCCGCGCCGATGGGGACGCCCTGGTGGACGGCGACCACGGCGGGCTGCCGCGAGGTGAGCGCGCCGATGCATTCGGCGAGTGAGAAGACCGATTCCTGTCCGAGTTCGGCTGTGGTGTCGATCAGGTGGACCACCGCCGCGAGATCGCTCTCGCGGTAGTCGTGGATGAGCCAGTTCACCGGTACCGCCCCTCGTTGGTGCTGTTCCGGTGAGGCTAGGGGCGGCTGCGCGGCGGGTCCTGCTCCACTGTGCACAATGCCCGGCCCGGAAACCCGACGTTACGTCGGTAGCCAGGACCGGCCGGGATCTGGCGGCCGGTGCCGGACTTCCAGAACAGGCGCTATGCCTCGGGGCCCGTCGTACGGTGGACGACGTTCGACTGCTCGCCGTAGTAGTAGGCCCGGACGCGGACGGTCGACTTCTTCTCGTCGGGCAGGGTGATCAGACCGATGGATTCGATGCCGGGTCCCGCGACCGCGGCGACGCGGAAGCCGGGGTCGCCGTCGGGCCGGAGTTCGATGAGGTAGCCCTCCTCGCCGCGGGCGTGGTCCTGCCAGGTGAGCCTGATGCCGTTCGCATGCATGACCGTGGCCTTCAGCCCCGTGGGAGCCGCTGCCGTCGTCCTCACCGAGTGGGACGGGCCGCTGTCGCCCGACAGCGGCCGTGGCTCCGCCCATTCGTGGTCGTTGCGCTGGTCCTGCTCGCTGAAGTCACCCGCGGGCAGGGTGACGTTCACCGCTGCGGAGGTGGGCCCGTAGAAGGGCCGCAGCCGGTAGTAGAAGGGTGTCTTCGGCATCAGATCGGGGTGCGTGAACGTCGCCCGGCCGGGCGGCAGGAATTGCAGGATGGTGTAAGGGCCGCCGGGCTCGGTGGCGAACTCGACGGTGCGGCCTGCGGCTCCCGGATCGCGGCCGTTCCAGCGCAGGGTGATGTCGGTCGGCGAGTCGAGCGTCGCTGTCAGTGTCATCCGCGGCTTCTCGGCGGTGGGGCTTTCGGCGGGCGCGCCCGCGCAGCCGGCCACGGCGGCCGACGCGACGGCGATGACGGCAGTGACGGCTGCGGCGGCCGACGCGCGGTACGCGCCCCGAACTGCGCTCATCCCGGCACTACTTGCGCCAGAACTTGATGCCGCTCCACACCACGGTGGCGGGTCCCTGACCACTGCTCGTCCGGTACGCCCCGAACTTGTCGTAGAAGCTGCCGCCCGGGCTGTCGTACGTGTGCTTCAGCGACCCGTTGATGTAGGTGCGGTGGCTGCTGCCCACCTGGTGAACGGTGTTGACCCGTACGTTCGTGCCGACCGTCGCCCCATTGGCCACGGTCGAGCCGCCGTGCACCGCGTACAGCCTGCCGCCGCGTTCCACGGCCAGCATGAAGTACGGCCCCGCGGACGGCGCGTCCCTGAACGTCTGCTTGAGGCTGATCCGGGTGCCGCCCAGGCTGGTGATCTTGAAGTAGCCCTCGAACTGGCGGGTGCCGCCGGTGTACGTGGCATACCTCCGCTCGGCGCGCTGATCGCCGCTGCCGGTCGAGCAGGTGAGCTTGAAGGTGAGGTTGTCGACCTGGCCGCAGCCTCTCTCCTGGACGTTGAACGAGGGCGACTGCGAGGTCCAGCCGCCCGGCTCGACTTCGGCGGAGGCGCTCGGGGCCACCAGCAGGACTCCGCAGATTCCTGCCAAGCCGGCGAGCACGGGGCGTTTACCGGTCATCTTCCACTCCCTCGACGCGGGCTGTTCAGATAGCTGAATGCTGGGCCGGTAGCTGAACAGCTCAGCGCGTAGCAACGTAAGGGCATGGCGTGTATACGTCAAGACAGTGGCCGGCTCTATGCCTGGGCGATCAGGCGGTCCACGGCCGCCGTGCCCGTGGAACGGACCGGCCCGAGGCCCCGCGCGTCGACCGGCTGCTGGGCGAGCGCCAGCATGGGCATCGGCCCCGGCTGCTGCACCTGCGCCGGTGGCTGTGCCTGCGGCAGCGGCTGGGGCGTCGGCTGGGGCGCCTGCGCCAGCATCGGCGCCAGCGGCTCCGGAAGCGGCTCAGGCACCTGGGTGCGCTGCCCGTACAGCACCTGCTCCATCGCCGACATCAGCCGCATCACATCCTGCTGCGGGCGCACCACCAGCCGCAGGAACCGGCTCGAACTGCCGATCTTGTTGCTGCACTCGCGCACCAGCACCCCGTGCTCGGCGAGCAGCCGGTCGCGCAGGACCGTCCCGTCCACGCCCTCCGGCAGGCGTACGTAGAGGAAGTTGCCCTGCGAGGGGTAGACGGTCAGGCCAGGCAGCTGGGAGAGCCGCCAGGTCATCTCCTGCCGGTCGCGGCGGGCCTGCTGAAGGCTCTCGGCGTACTCCTGGCGGTGCTCCTTCAGCATGAACACCACGGTCTCCGCGAAGGAGTTGAGGTTCCACTTCGGCAGTGCGGCCCGCACCTTGCCGGCCAGACTGGGATTCGACACGAGATAGCCGAAGCGCACGCCGTGCAGCCCGAAGTTCTTGCCCAGGCTGCGCAGCACGATCACGTTGGTCCGCAGAACGGCCTCCGCGGCGACGCTCGGCTCCTGTTCGGCGTCCGAGAATTCGAGGAAGGACTCGTCGACGACGATGAGGTCCAGGTCCTGGAGCGAGTCGAGCAGAGCGATGACCTGCTGCTTGGGCAGGAAGCCGCCGTCGGGGTTGTTGGGGTTGCAGATGACCGCGGCGCGGGAGCCACGGGTCCGGACGAACTGTACGAAGGACGTCGGATCGAGGCGGAAGCCGTGCGCCTCGGGCAGCAGGAGCATGTCGACGCGCTTGCCGGTCTCCATCGGCTGGTCGGTCCACCGGCCGAAGGTGGGGACGGGCACGGCCAGCGACTCGTGCACCAGCAAGTGGTCGATCCAGGTGATGAGTTCGGTGGAGCCGTTGCCCATGGCGACGGTCTGCGGGTTGAGCCCGAGCACCTGGCACAGCTCGGCGGTGATGGTGTCGGCACCGCTCGGGTAGTAGGTGAGGATCTCGCGCAGCCCGCGGCCGAGTTGGTCGAACATCGCGGGGGTGGGGAAGTACGGATTGCAGGGGATGCAGAAGTCGGTGATCTCACCGGCGGGGCCACCGCCTGCCCGGTTCAGCGTGAAGTACGACGGGCTGTGCGCGGTGGACGCGCGGAAGAGTGCGGTGACATTGCTGCCGGCCATTGACCCTGCCTCCCCTGCATGGAACGGCCCGTACGGATGCGCAGGGACCCTCCACGTATACGGAGGAAGATGGGGTGATGTTCACTCCTTCGGGCCCCACCTTCCGCGAGCTCGCCGTGCAGGCGCTCTCGTCCACCGAGCACGGCTACGACCTGCTCGCGCCGAAGTTCGACGAGACGCCCTTCCGGACGTCGGAGCGCCTGCTGGACGCGGTGGTTCACGCGGTCCGGCCGCTCGGCCCCTTCTCGTCGGGACTCGACGTCTGCTGCGGCACCGGCGCCGGCGTGGGTGTCCTGTGGCAGCTGTGCGAGGACCGGGTCACCGGTGTCGACTTCAGCGCGGGCATGCTCGCCGAGGCCAGGAGGTCGGCGGGGACCCGGCCGGGCGCCCCGGGCGGACCGGCGGTGAGCTGGGTACGGGCCGACGCCCGCGCTCTCCCCTTCGAGCGGGCCTTCGACCTGGCCGTGAGCTTCGGGGCGTTCGGCCACTTCCTGCCCCGGGAGCGGCCGCTGCTGTTCGCCCAGGTCCACAAGGCCCTGCGGCCGGGCGGCCGGTTCGTCTTTCCCATTCCCGCGCCGCCCCGGATCGGCTCGCGGCTCTACTGGACGCTGTGGGGTTTCGATGCGGCGATGCGCGTACGGAATCTGCTGTGGCGGCCGCGGTTCGTCATGTACTACCGCACCTGGCGGCTTCCGGATGTGCTGGCCGATCTCGGCCGGGCGGGATTCTCGATGGAGCTGGACCCGCTGAAGGAACTCGGCCGGCGGGCGGACGGCAGCCCGCGGTGCCGTCTGGTGATCGCCACCCGCCGGGGGTGACCGGCGGGGAGCCGGATCCCGAACGGGTCGGGATCCGGCTCCCTCTCAAAGAGCGGCGGGGCGACGGCAACCGAATTTCAGCGCGTGGCAATCGGTGGGTCGGCCAGCTGTACCAGCTCCAGGGCCTGGTCGCGGAACCACACACCCGCCTTGGGGTTGACGGTGCCGCGCTCGGGGTCCTCGGGACCCGCCGTACCGCGCAGGCACAGGCCGTCCGACTCCCCCGGGGTCTTGATCCACAGCCGCGCGTCGTGCAGCGGGTCGCCGGTGCTCAGGGTGGGACGGGCGCCGAGGCCGCGACCGGGCGGGTTGCACCAGTCCTGTGGGTCGGTGTACTTGCCGGCGGGCGGGGTCCAGGGGCCGCGGCCGTTGCGGCTGCTGTCGGTGACGAAGTGCTTCATCCCGGAGGGGTCGGCGGGGACGTTGTCCGCGATCCAGGCCAGGGCGGTGGGGCGGGGCGAGTACTGGGAGGGGCACTCGGCCGGATCGCCGCCGGCCGCTGCGTGGGCGAGGCAGGCGGAGATGAGCTTGCCGTACCAGGCGTTGGCGTCGTCGGTCTGGTAGTTGGAAGCGTTGGTGTAGAAGCCGGTGGCGCGGGCGACGCCGCCCTTCACGAGGCGGGGAACGATGCTGCTGACGGAGTGCCAGGCCGGGTGGCCGGTGTCGAGGTAGACCTTGGTACGGGCGAGGGGTTCGAGCGTGTCGACCGCGTAGTTGACTTCGGCATAGCGGGCGGCGGTCCTGGTGCCGGCGGCGTCGTCCTGCCCGCAGTCGGCGGGCAGGAGGGCGAGCGCGTCCGGCTCGAGGACGACGAGCGCGTCGCGCCCGCCGATGCCGCGGGCGACGCCGTCGATCCAGGCCTTGTACTCGGCGGTGGTTGAGGCACCGCCGCCGGAGTAGTTGGAGCAGTCGCGGCCGGGGATGTTGTACAGCGCGAGGACGGGCACGGCGAGGTCGTCCGCGGCGTCGCGGACGACGGTGCGGACGTCGCGCTCGACGTCGGCGGGGGTTTCGTCGCCGTACCAGACGGCGTGCGGCGTACGAACCATGGCGAGGATCTTGGCCCCGTCGGCGGGCCGGCCCTCGCTGCCGAGGTCTGAGGCGTGGCGGAGCGCATCGGGGTTGGCGGCGGGGGTGTAGAGCCGGGTGCGCTCGGGGGCGGGCTCGGACGCGGTGGGGGCGGGCTCGGGCGCGGTACGGGCGGGCTCGGACGCGGTGGGGGCGGGCTCGGGTGCGGTACGGGCGGCGGCGGGCTCGGCCGAGGGACCGGAGAGCAGGGCGGCGGCGAGGGCGAGGGGTAAGGGCAGAAGGCGGAGGGGCGACGGGATGTGTCTCAAGGGTTCACTCCTGGGCAGCGGCCGGCCAAGGCTGTCGTACGCCGAGGCGGGCGGCGGGGGTGTGCGGGGCGGGCGTGTCCGGGTTGAGGTCACCCTGGTGGGTGCGTGTGTGCGATGGGGGATCATTCTTTCCCCAGCCCCGCCCCTTCCCGACACCGGGTCTGCGCCGCGGACCCCGGAAGGGACAGCCGGTGCGCAGGGGCCGGCGCGCCCAACACCCCCGGGGTAGCACCCACTTCGCGGCGCAGCTCGCGCGCCGGCGGGCGGCGTCGTTACAACCGCGCCACACCCCGGGACCGTCAGGCGACCGACCCGATTCGTCCCGTCAGCTCCTGCTCGGCGTCGTGGTGGATCGGGGTGTGCGCTCCCGTCAGGGAGACCCCGCTGCCGCCGCGGCGGTTTGCCACGATCTCCGCTGCGATCGAGAGCGCCGTCTCCTCCGGCGTGCGCGCCCCCAGGTCCAGGCCGATCGGGCTGCGCAGACGCGCCAGTTCGAGTTCTGTGACGCCGACCTCGCGCAGACGGGTGTTGCGGTCCTCGTGAGTGCGGCGGGAGCCCATCGCACCGACGTAGGCGACGGGAAGTCTGAGGGCCAGTTCGAGGAGGGGGACGTCGAACTTGGCGTCGTGGGTGAGTACGCACAGGACCGTACGGCTGTCGACCTCCGCCGACTCCAGATAGCGGTGCGGCCAGTCGACGACGATCTCGTCCGCCTCCGGGAAGCGGGTCTTCGTCGCGAAGACGGGGCGGGCGTCGCACACCGTGACGTGGTAGCCGAGGAACTTTCCGACCCGCACCAGCGCGGAGGCGAAGTCGATCGCGCCGAAGACGACCATCCGGGGAGCGGGGACCGAAGACTCCACGAGGAGGGTCAGCGGCTGCCCGCACCGGCTGCCGTCCTCACCGATGACCCGCGTGCCCGTGCGGCCCGCGTCGAGCATCGCGCCCGCCTCGGCCGCCGCCGTACGGTCCAGTTCCGGGTGGCCGCCCAGCGATCCCTCGTACGAACCTTCGGGGCGGACCAGCAATGCGCGGCCCATCAGATCGGACGGACCGTCCGTGATTCTGACCAGGGCCGCCGCCTCCCCTCGGGCGGCGGCCGCCAGCGCGCCGGGGAAGACCCCGCCGCGTACCGGCGTGACGAGGATGTCGATGATGCCGCCGCACGTCAGGCCGACTGCGAACGCGTCCTCGTCGCTGTAGCCGAAGCGCTCGAGGACGGTCCCGCCGTCCTCGAGCGCCTGCCGGCACAGCTCGTACACCGCGCCCTCCACACACCCGCCGGAGACCGACCCGATCGCCGTGCCCTCGCTGTCCACGGCGAGGGCCGCGCCCAGCTGCCGGGGTGCGCTGCCACCGACGGCCACCACAGTGGCGACAGCGAACTCGCGGCCCTGCTCGACCCACCGGTTCAGCTCTTCGGCGATGTCCAGCATGTCGGTCTCCTCAAGGGTGTGGGTGGGCGGCTTACTTGACTCCCAGCCAGCCCTCGATCGGGTGAAGGGCGAAGTACGCCAGGAAGACGAGGGACAGCACCCACATCAGCCAGCCGACGTCACGCGCCTTGCCCTGCACGGCCTTGATCAGGACGTGCGCGAGGACGCCCGCCGCGATGCCCGCCGTGATCGAGTACGTGAAGGGCATCAGCACGGTGGTCAGAAAGACCGGGATCGAGGTCGCCTGGTCGTTCCAGTCGATGTGCTTGGCATTCGTCAGCATCATCGATCCGATGACGACGAGCGCGGCGGCAGCCACCTGCGTCGGGATGACTTGGGCCAACGGGGTGAAGAACAGGCAGAACGTGAAGGCGAGGCCGGTGACGACGCTGGCGAAGCCGGTGCGCGCACCGTCGCCGACGCCCGCGGTGGACTCGACGAACACCGTCTGGCCGGAGGCGCCGGCGAGGCCGCCCATCGCGCCGCCCGCGCCGTCGATGGCCAGGGCCTTGTTGAGTCCGGGCATCTTGCCCTTGTCGTCGGCGAGGCCCGCCTGCTGGCCGATGCCGATGATGGTGCCCATGGCGTCGAAGAAGCCGGCCAGTACGAGGGTGAAGACGATGACGCCGACGGTGATGCCGCCGACGCTGCCGATGCCGTCGAACGAGACGCTGCCGAAGAGGCCGAAGTCCGGCGTGCTGACGATGGAGCCGGTGATCTCGGGGGCGTTCAGTCCGCCCCAGGCCTTCCTGTCGAGCCCGGCGAACTGGTGGACCACGGCGGCGAACACCGTGCCGCCGACGATCCCGATGAGGATCGCGCCCGGCACCTTGCGGACCTGCAGCAGGAAGATCAGCAGGACGGTGACGGCGAAGCAGAGCACCGGCCAGCCGGTGAGCATGTCATTCGTACCGAGCTGGATCGGCTTGGCTCCTGCGATGCCGCCCTCCCCGGGCATGGAGGTGACGAAGCCGGCCTGGACCAGGCCGATGAGGCAGACGAAGAGACCGATCCCCATGGTGATCGCGTGCTTCAGTGCCAGCGGGATGGCGTTCATGATCAGTTCGCGCAGGCCGGTGACGACGAGCAGGACGATCACAAGACCGTAGATGACGCACATGCCCATCGCGTTTTCCCAGGTCATCTCCGGAGCGACCTGGAAAGCCATGACGGCGGAGACACTGAGTCCCGCGGCGAGGGCAAGCGGCACATTGCCGAGGAGGCCCATCACGATGGTGGTTGTGGCGGCGGCGAATACGGTCGCGGTGGTCAGCTGATCACCGTCGAGCTTGTGGCCGGCAGCATCGGGCACCGACAGGATCACCGGGTTGAGAAGGATGATGTACGCCATCGCCATGAAGGTGGTGATGCCGCCGCGCACCTCCCGGCCGATGGTCGACCCTCGCTGGGTTATGTGGAAATACCGGTCGAGCCAAGACCGGCCGGCGGGCTGGCGCGAACCCGCGCCGGCGTCCTCCGCCGTGGTCTTGGTCTCAAGGGACTGCTGGGTCATGGTGCCTACTCCCAAGGTTCACAGGGGCACCCGCGTGAGCGTTGTAGCTGCGGGATTTGGGATGGTGCGTTGGCTGCACGACCCGGGGGACGGCCCGAGACGAACTGGTTTTTCCTGGTGTTACCGGTACTGCTGGCGTTGCTTGGTACTGCTGGGATACGCAAGGACCGCGAGCGGTGCGGTACTTGAGTTCTCCGGGCGGTGCGGACGGGCGGAATTGTGACGTTCCTTGGAGGCACGGCACACCGCCCGGAGAGTTTGTGGGGGACGGTGATCAGGTGCCGGTGAGGTGCTCGGGGCGCACCGGCGTCCTGTTCAGCTCCAGACCCGTCGCGTTCCGGATCGCCGCGAGGACGGCCGGAGTCGAGGAGAGGGTCGGGGCCTCGCCGACACCGCGCAGTCCGTACGGCGCGTGGTCATCGGCAAGCTCGAGTACGTCGACGGGGATGGTCGGCGTGTCGAGGATGGTGGGGATCAGATAGTCCGTGAAGGACGGGTTGCGCACCTTCGCGGTCTTCGGGTCGACGATGATCTCCTCCATGACCGCGACGCCCAGCCCCTGGGTGGTGCCACCCTGGATCTGGCCGACGACGGACAGCGGGTTGAGCGCCTTGCCGACGTCCTGGGCGCAGGCCAGCTCGACGACCTTGACCAGGCCGAGCTCGGTGTCCACCTCCACCACCGCGCGGTGTGCGGCGAAGGAGTACTGGACGTGGCCGTTGCCCTGGCCGGTGACCAGGTCGAAGGCCTCGGTGGGACGGTGGCGCCACTCGAGCTCCAGGTCGACCGCCTCACCCTCGAGGACGTCCACCAGGTCGGCGAGTACCTCGCCGCCGTTGGTGACGACCTTGCCGCCTTCGAGCAGCAGCTCGGCCGTGGCCCATGCCGGGTGGTACGAACCGAACTTGCGGCGGCCGATCTCCAGGACCTTCTCGCGGACGTTCTCGCAGGTGTGCTTGACCGCGCCGCCCGTGACGTACGTCTGGCGCGAGGCCGACGTCGAACCGGCGGAGCCGACCTGGGTGTCGGCCGGCTGGATCGTCACCTGTGTGACGCCGAGCTCGGTGCGGGCGATCTGCGCGTGGACGGTGACACCGCCCTGGCCGACCTCAGCCATCGCGGTGTGCACGGTCACGACCGGCTCGCCGCCCACGACCTCCATGCGCACCCGCGCGGTGGAGTAGTCGTCGAAGCCCTCGGAGAAGCCGACGTTCTTGATGCCCACCGCGTAGCCGACGCCGCGGACGACGCCCTCGCCGTGCGTGGTGTTGGACAGCCCGCCCGGCAGGGCGCGTACGTCCGCCTCCTCGCCGGCCGCGAGCCACTGCTGCTCGGGCGGCAGCGGCCTGGCCTTGATACGGCGCAGCAGCTCGGCGACGGGAGCCGGCGAGTCGACCGGCTGCCCGGTCGGCATGATCGTGCCCTGCTCCATGGCGTTGAGCTGACGGAACTCGACCGGGTCGATGCCCAGTTTGGCCGCGAGTTTGTCCATCTGCGCCTCGTACGCGAAGCACGCCTGGACCGCGCCGAAGCCGCGCATGGCGCCGCAGGGCGGGTTGTTGGAGTAGAGCGCGAGCGCCTCGATGTCGACGTCGTCGAGGACATACGGGCCGACGCTCAGGGACGCGGCGTTGCCGACGACCGCCGGGGAGGCCGACGCGTATGCGCCGCCGTCCAGGACGATCCTGCACTTCATGTGCGTGAGCTTGCCGTCCTTGGTGGCGCCGTGCTCGTAGTAGAGCTTCGCAGGGTGCCGGTGCACATGTCCGAAGAAGGACTCGAACCGGTTGTAGACGATCTTGACCGGCTTGCCGGTACGGAGTGCGAGCAGACAGGCGTGGATCTGCATCGACAGGTCCTCGCGGCCGCCGAACGCGCCGCCGACGCCGGAGAGCGTCATCCGCACCTTCTCCTCGGGCAGGCCGAGGACGGGAGCGATCTGGCGGAGGTCGGAGTGCAGCCACTGGGTGGCGACGTACAGCTCGACACCGCCGTCCTCGGAGGGGACCGCGAGGCCGGACTCCGGGCCGAGGAAGGCCTGGTCCTGCATGCCGAAGGTGTACTCGCCCTTGACGATCACGTCGGCGCGCCCCGCGGCCTCGTCGGCATTGCCGCGGACGATCGGCTGGCGGTGCACGATGTTCGGGTGCGGGACATGGCCGATGTGGTGGTCGGTGCGGCCCTCGTGGACCAGGACCGCGTCGGGCGCGGTCGCCGATGCCTCGTCGGTGATGAGGGGCAGCTCGGCGTACTCGATCTTGATCTTGGCGGCGGCGCGGCGCGCGGTCTCCGGGTGGTCGGCGGCGACCAGGGCCACCGGCTCGCCATGGTGGCGGACCTTGCCGTGGGCGAGCACCGGGGTGTCCTGGATCTCCAGGCCGTAGTTCTTCACCTCGGCGGGGAGGTCGTCGTAGGTCAGCACGGCGTAGACGCCGGACGTCGCGAGCGCCTCGGAGACGTCGATCGACTTGATCTCGGCGTGCGCGACGGTGGAACGGAGCGTGTGGCCCCACAACATGTCCTCGTGCCACATGTCCGAGGAGTACGCGAACTCACCGGTGACCTTGAGGGTTCCGTCGGGCCGGAGCGTCGACTCGCCGATGCCGCCCTTGGTGTGGGAGCCCTGGGAGATATTGGTGGGAGTGCCGGCCGGAGCGGTGGCGACTCTGCTGTTCCGTGCCATCGTCAGACCGCCTCTTCCTGGCGGGCGGCCGCGAGGCGGACCGCGTCGAGGATCTTCTCGTAACCGGTGCAGCGGCAGAGGTTGCCGGAGAGCGCCTCTCGGATGTCCGCGTCGGACGGCTCGGCGTTGCGCTCGAGCAGCTCGTCGGCGGCGACCAGCAGACCGGGGGTGCAGAAACCGCACTGGACGGCACCGGCGTCGATGAACGCCTGCTGGATCGGCGAGAGTGTCAACCGGTCGCTGCCGCCCTCGCCGGTCCGGGAGTCCTGGGGCCTGGACTCCCACTGCTGGGCGTCCTGGAGGGAAGTACCGCAGGCACCGGTGGCGCAGCCGTGCTCGGCGCGCTGCTTGGCGAAGCCCGCCAGGCCCTCTACGGTGACGACCTCGCGGCCCTCGACCTGACCCGCGGCGACGAGGCAGGAGCAGACCGGCACGCCGTCCAGGCGGACCGTGCAAGAGCCGCACTCGCCCTGCTCACACGCGTTCTTGGAGCCCGGCAGGCCCATGCGCTCGCGCAGTACGTAGAGAAGGCTCTCGCCCTCCCACACGTCGTCGGCTTCCTGCTGACGACCGTTGACCGTGAAGTTCACGCGCACTGTGCGCTCCTCTCGTTGCCTCGAAAGGCCTCCCAGGTCCAGCCGAGGGTCCGGCGGGCCATGACGCCGACCGCGTGGCGGCGGTAGCTCGCGGTGCCGCGCACGTCGTCGATCGGGCTACAGCCGCCGGATGCAAGCGCCGCGAACTGCTTGGCGATCGACGGGGTGATGACTTTCTTGCTGTCCCAGAAGCCGCCCTCTTCGAGCGCGGCATTGAGGAACTCCTCGGCCGCCTTCGCCCGGACCGGAGTCGGGGCGGCGGAGCCGATGCCGGTGCGCACCGTGCGGGTCTCGGGGTGCAGGGCGAGGCCGAAGGCGCAGACCGCGATGACCATCGCGTTGCGGGTGCCGACCTTGGAGAACTGCTGCGGCCCGTCGGCCTTCTTGATGTGGACGGCGCGGATCAGCTCGTCCGCGGCGAGCGCGTTGCGCTTCACGCCGGTGTAGAACTCGTCGATCGGGATGAGGCGGCTGCCGCGCACCGACTCGACCTCGACCTCGGCGCCTGCGGCAAGCAGCGCCGGGTGGGCGTCACCGGCCGGGGACGCGGTGCCGAGGTTGCCGCCGACACCGCCGCGGTTGCGGATCTGCGGGGAGGCCACGGTGTGCGACGCCAGTGCCAGACCGGGCAGCTCGGCACGGAGGTGCTCCATGATCTGGGTGTACGGCACGGAGGCGCCCAGGCGAACGCTCTCCCCGCCGACCTCCCACTCGAACAGCTCACCGATGCGGTTCAGGTCCATGAGGTACTCGGGCCGGCGGTGGTCGAAGTTGATCTCGACCATCACATCGGTGCCACCAGCAATGGGTACAGCGGTGGGGTGCTCGGCCTTGGCGGCGAGCGCCTCCTCCCAGCTGGCGGGGCGAAGGAAGTCCATGAGTGGCTCTCTTCTTCTTCATCGGGGGTCGTTCGTCGCAAGCGGGCCCGGACGGTTGGCCCTCGACTGGTTATTCATGTGCCGTTAACGCGGTGTGGCCCCAGTACACAAGCCGTGCCCCGCTCGGTGCAGTCACCGAAACCATGAAGGAGTTGGCTGGTCGCCCGTCTCGTCTTGTAGATTCGAACGAAAGGCGAGGCTCAGTAACCTCACCGTTTTCCCATGAAAACCGTGGCCACGGCCACCGGCAACAACGAGACAGATCGGCGGCGACGAGATGCGGCTGCGCGCACTTCTTGAAACCGATGCGCTGGGGCTGCGGCTGCTCGGCGGCGAGGACGAACTCGACCGCGGTGTACGTGGCGTGATGACGACCGACCTGCGGGATCCGAGCCGGTATCTCTCGGGCGGCGAACTGGTGCTGACCGGGCTCGCGTGGTGGCGTACGGCCGCCGACTCCGAGCCGTTCGTCCGGATCCTGGCGGGTGCCGGGGTGGCCGGTCTGGCGGCCGGTGAGGCGGAGCTCGGGGACATTCCCGGTGATCTGGTCGAGGCGTGTTCGCGCCATCGGCTGCCACTCTTTGCAGTCAATGAATCCGTTGCATTTGCGACGATCACGGAGTACGTCGTACGGCAGGTCTCGGGTGAGCGGGCCGGTGATCTCGCGGCGGTGGTGGACAGGCACAGGCGGCTGATGACGTCGGGCCCGGCGGGCGGCGGACCCGAGGTCGTACTGGACCTCCTCGGCTCCGACCTGGACCTCCGGGCCTGGGTGCTCTCCCCCACCGGACGTCAGATCGCGGGGGCGGGCAAGCCGCTGCCGCCCGCGGTGAGCGCCGCGCTGGCGGGCGAGCACCTGGCCGCCACCCGCACCGGCCGCCGGGGGCCGCACCGGGCGACAATCGGCGGAGTCACGTACTCCCTCTTCCCTATCCGGAACACCGGGCGCGGGGCCGCCCCCGCCTCCAGGGATGTACGCGAGACCGTCCTGTCGGACTGGCTGCTGGCGGTCGAGGCGGACGCGAGCGACTGGCCCGCCGCCCGTCTTGACCTGCTGCAGGGCGTGACCCAGCTGATCGCCGTCGAACGGGACCGGCGCGAGGCGGCCCGTACGGTACGGCGCCGGCTCGCCCAGGAGGTCCTGGAACTGGTCCAGACCGGCGCCGCGCCCGCCGAGATCGCGGCCAGGCTGCGGGTCGCCGCGCCGGTGCTGCTGCCCGGCCTCGGGACGGCACCGCACTGGCAGGTCGTGGTGGCCCGGGTGGACTGGGGTCAGGACGGCGCCGCGGGTGCGGGGGTGGCGGGCGGCGGGACGGCTACGGCGATCGAGGCCGGGCCTGTCGCCCAGTCCCTGCTCGAGGAGATCCTGGTCGACCCCGCGGCGGCCGGACCCGACGCCACCGACCGGATCGCGGTCGCCCACACCGGCGAAGAGGCCATCGCACTGGTCCCGCTGCCCGCCGTCCCCGTCGACCCGGACGCGCCCGACGCCGGGTCCACGGAGGCCGGGCTGCACGCGGACGCGCTGCTGAGCTCCGTACGCGACCCGCTCTCGGCCGGCCTCGCCGACGACGGCAGGCTCACGCTGGGCGTCTCCGCCGCGGTCAGCTCGGCGGAGGGGCTGCGCGGCGCGCTGGAGGAGGCCCGCCACGCCCGCCGCGTCGCGGCGGCCCGCCCGGGCCGGGTCTGCGCGGCGGGCCACCACGAACTGGCCTCGCACGTCCTGCTGCTCCCCTTCGTCCCGGACGACGTCCGCCGCGCGTTCACGGCCCGCCTGCTGGACCCCCTGCGCGACTACGACCGCCGCCACCGGGCGGAGCTGATCCCGACGCTGGAGGCGTTCCTGGACTGCGACGGGTCCTGGACGCGATGCGCGACGCGGCTGCATCTGCATGTGAACACGCTGAGGTATCGGGTGGGCAGGATCGAGCAGCTGACGAGCCGTGATCTGTCCCGGCTGGAGGACAAGCTGGACTTTTTCCTGGCGCTGCGGATGAGTTGAGGGGGGGTCGCCTGCGGCGGGCCTGTTCCCCGACCCTCCCCCTACGCCCTGGCGGGCGTGGGGGCCCCCACTTCCCGAACTGGGGCTCCGCCCCAGCCCCGTACGCCCTTCGGCCGTTGTCCCCAAACGCCGGACGGGCTTGAAGTTCCGCCCGTCCGACGGAAACTCAAGCCTCTCCGGCCAGAACTTCAAGTCCGCCCGGGCGAAAATCAGCCCCGCCGGCGATTGACGCGCGGTCCCGGACGCGAAATCCAGCTTCGCCGGCGATTGAGGCGCGGGGCCTGGGGCGGAGCCCCAAAACGAGCCCCGCCGGCGATTGAGGCGCGGGGGTCCGGGCGCGGGACCCCGGTGGGGCAAGCCCATCTGCCGCACCGCGATTGTGAATTCATTCACCTGACCCCTTGGCCCGGCATACCCATCCATGCTGAGATGCGACAGACTCAACAGCTCAATGGCGTGCTCGGGGAGGGCAATGTGGCGCATACCGCCATGTCTGGTTCCGGAACCACTGCAGGTGACGATCCACTCCAGACCGCGGTATGGCGGCTGCGCTCGCGCGGCTGTTGGACCGATGCGGCAGCCCTGCTCACCCCCCACGCGGCAGATCCCGCGGCCGCGCTGGAGCGGGCCGGACTGCTCGTCGAGCGCTGTCTGTTCACCGCCGACGGCTGGGCCGACGCGGAGGACGCGCTGCGTACGGCGGAGGCCGTGGCCCGGGACGACGAGGAGCGCGGCGGCGCGGCGAGCGAGCGCGGGCGGCTCGCGTACGCGGCGACCCGCCTCGGTGTACGCGACCGTGCCGACGAGGCCCGCTCCGCGCTCGGCCGGGCTGCGGCACTGCTCGCCCCCACCTCACCAGGACGCCCGCTGCTCGACTTCCGCCGCGGCCTGGTCGCCGAGCACATCGCGGACTCTCCGCAGGCCGCCCGTGCCGCGTACCAGCGCGCCCACGCCGGAGCCACCGCGCAGGGGGACACGCTCCTGCTCTCCTTCACCTGGCACCACCAGGCCGGACTCGCCCTGCGGGACGGGGAGTTGGCGGAGGCGCGGCACGGTTTCACCGAGTCACTGCGGATCCGCGAGGAGCTCGGCTATCTGATCGGCACGGCCCCGGTGCTGGCCGCGCTCGCCGACTGCGAGCCGGAGCCGGAGGCGGGCCGACTGCGGGCAGAGGCGGGCCGGCTGTTCCGCCTGCTGGGCGGCGTACCGGTGTGGCTGGCTGCGCAACTGTCCCCGTCGGCGCCGACCCAGTCCTCCCCTCCGCAGCCCGAGCCTGCGGCATGACGAGAGGCGGCTTGGTCACCCCTCGCCGAGGTCCGAGCTGATCCAGCGCTGCGGCCGCATATGGATGACCACCTGCTCGCCGTGCTCCTTCCAGGCGAAGTCGACGTAGACGTCGACCTTTTCGGCCGGGAGGTAGCGGGCCGAGATCTCGACGAGCTGTTCGCGGGTGGCCGGTACGGTCTCGATGACGGGCCCTTCGACGGAGACGTACCGGACGGTGGGCGTGACGCGGTCGACCATCAGGCTGAACCGTCCCGCCCGGGCGATCAGCGCGGCCTTACGAGAGTCACGCCCCGTCATGATCCAGATGTCGCCGCCGGGCGCGTACTGGTACCAGATGGGCACGGTGAGCGGAGCCCGCCCGCCCTCGCCCGCGTCCACCGCCAGCGCGGCGATGTGGGGCTCACCCAGAAACTGCTCACGCTCTTCACGGGTCAAGGCCACGGATGACTCCTTCGCAGGGATTCGGGGCGCTCCCGGACGGGATGCCTCCTACCCAGCTTCCCCTCCCAAGGGTTGTCCCGTAAATGATCTCCGGCATGGTCGGATCGCGGTGGGCTGCCGAGCGAACCTACCGTCTATCCGGCGAGGTTGAGGTTGTACAGGCGGGCGATGCCGAGCATGGCGTGGTGGACGCCGTCCCCCTTGAGGCGGCAGTCCCGCAGGATCTTCCAGCACTTCATGCGGGCGAAGACGTGCTCGACGCGGGCGCGGACTTGCTTGTGGGACTTCTTGTGCGCGATTTTCCAGTCGGGCAGCTCCCCGCCTTTGCGGCGGCGGTGCGGGAGGACCAGGCCGGTACCGGGATAGCCGCCGTCGGCGATGGTCGTGGTCTTTCCGACGGCCTCCTTCGCGCCGGATTCCGCCCACGCCTTGCAGTTGTTACGGTCGCCCGGCAGTGGCCGGCCGACTACGACGACCAGGCGGGTGTCGGCGTCGATGACGACCTGGTGGTTGGTCGAGTACCGGTAGTTCTTGGACTGCTCGGCCACCGTGTGGTCGCGGGTGGGCACCAGGGTGCCGTCGACGATGAGCACGGTGTCCTTGCGGAACCGTTTGCGCGGCCGGAGCGCGAGCATCGGGCCGAGCTGGCCGATGACGCGGTCCGCGGCGGACTTCGAGACGCCGAACAGCGGGGCGAGCCGGCGCAGCGTCAAGTTCGTGTGCCAGTAGGCCGCGACCAGCAGCACCCGGTCCTCTAGGGGCAGCGCCCACGGCCGTCCCCGCCGCACCTCGTCGGCACCCTCGCGGCGCAGCGCGGTCACCAATTTGTCGAAGGCGCGCGGGTTCAGCCGGGTGAATGGGGCTATCCAGGAGGGCTCCGATGCCGTGATTACACCAGCCACGGCCAAGATCATCCCATGGCACGTTCACCTGCCTGATCTGGAGGCGCTGGTCACGACTCTGCTGCCGCGAGATCACTCACGCTGTCGCCCGGGGTACGGTCTGCACGTGATCTACCTGATAGGCGGCCCGCCACGGGTGGGCAAGAGCACCCTCGCATGGATGCTGCTGGACCGGGACGGCATCCCGGGATGCCCGACCGACGCTCTGGTTTCGATGCTGCAGCGCGCTGCGCCCCAGCACGGCGTGCGGCACGGTACGCATCCGGACAAGGCCGTACGGGCGCAGCCCTTCCTCTTCGAGTTCATCCGTGCCACTGCGGAGGGCCTCGACGACTCCGATCCCCTGGACGGCTATGTGGTCGAGGGCGACATCGTCACGCCGGCGGCGGCCACAGCCGCCACCGGTCTCGGGATGCCACTGAGCTGCGTCTTCCTCGGAAACACGGAGCTGACCACCGAACACTTGAGGGCCGCCCCGGACTGGCTCGATGGAGCCGATGACACCACCTACCGGGAGATCGCCGCGTGGGTCAGGGAACAGAGCACTGCCCTACGTGAAGCCTGTGCGGCCAGCGGGCACGTCTACATCGAGTTGGGGGCCGGCTACACGCAGGGCCTCGAGAGAGCCTACTCGGCACTGGTGGAGAGGGCCTGACCGTCCACCGTCGGCGCCCGCGAAGACCTGCTCAAGGAATTGCGGGACGCCGCTTTAGCCGACGAGCCAGGAAAGGGACTTGGCCGGATTCATCACGACCAGAACGACCCCGACGACCACGAGCAACCAGAAGACGCCCCAAACCCTGCGCCGCCGCGCCTGCCGCTGCTGGGACGGCCACGCCCGCCACGCGTCGGGTTCCGCCCGAACCTGGGTCCTGCGCCTGCCCCAGCCCCGAACTTTGCCGTGCCGCCGCGCGGCCTCCTCGTCCTCGCGCCGCAGCCGCTCGGTCACCATCCGCGCCCGCGCGGACGGCTCCTTGGGCGCGGCGAGGCGTGCGGGCCCTTCGCTCTCACGCTGGAACTCCTCCCACGCCTCGTCGGGTATGGACGACTCGGGCAGCTCCGCGGACATGAATGACCCCCCACTCGATGGACAATCCAGCTCTGGCCAAAGGTTAGCGGCGGGCTCGACGCGGCAGCGTGAGCTCCGCCCGTACGGTCTTCCCGACGGGCACGCGATCGTGGACGCTTGCAACCGGACCGTGCACGCGGTGATGCACATGGGCTGGGTCCCGGACGATGCCGGTGGGTACCGGGGCCAGATGGCCGTTCTGGTAAAGCCGAACGGCCTGTTCGGGAAGGCCTACATGGCCGCGATCGCGCCGTTCCGGCACCTGTTCGTGTACCCGCCACTGATGCGACGCATCGGACAGACGTGGCAGGCAGACATGCCTCAAGACTCGCCGCCCGCAGCCTAGTACTCGGCGGTCGTGATGACGCTCCACAGTCCGACCTCGTGGTAGTTCGAGTCGTAGACGACCGAACCAGTCCCGGGCTTCAGGTCGTAGTGGTGAAGGTTCCCGCCCCAGTACCGCAGGATCCGGCCCAGCTCGCCGACGGCGTCCCCGTCAAATGCTTTGTCACCCATATCGACTTCGAGAAGAAACTTCACTTCTCGCCTCCATTGCCAGATTCGGTCACCAATGCCGATGCGGCCACCGGCTCGTAGCTTCAATCATTTCATTGAACTGCTACTGGGTACTTTTCGAGGCAACACCCTTGGTCAGCGACCAGAGATGCCCGAAAAGTCTCAACCAGCAGTGAGGCAGTACGGTGTGCCGTCCCGCGCACAAACAGCCAGGAGGCAAGGCGGTATGAGTGACCGATTGCGGGCCATCGACCTTGCACTTACGGCAGGCATCTCCGTTCAACAGGTCCGCAACTACATAGAGATGGGGATTCTGCCGCCGGTCGAACGCACCGCCGGCGGCTACCGCATCTTCACGAGCGCCCACGCCAAGCCGGAGCGAGGTTCGGCCCGGTGAATATCGTCGAGTAGATCACCACCGCGGCGATGGCCGCGGCATGACACCGGCGGCCCGCTATGCATCCGGGTATGGGCATACGCTGTCCTTCCGCATTCACGGCTGAGCGTCCGATGCCACCAATGCCCTGGACGTCGGCACGCATCAACAGCACCGCGGCCCGGCAAGGCGGGCAAGCCGACCGCGGCCGAATGCGCCGGGCTACTCGAGGGCGGGTACATCGTCGGCCGAGACCAACGTCGGGTGGATGCCGTCAGCCGTCCGCGCCCGTGAAGTGCTCCCGCACCAGCGACCGCACCACCGCCAAGTCCTGCGCGGTCAGCGCCTCCAGCAGTGCCATGTGTTCCGCCGCGTCCGCCACCAGGTCCGCGCGGCGCATGGCGGGGGCGCTCGTCAGGGGCCATTGGGAGCGGCGGTGGAGGTCGTCGGCGACCATCACCAGTTGGTGGTTGCCGGACAGCGCGAGCACGGTGCGGTGGAAGGCTCGGTCCGTTTCGGCGTAGGCGGCGCGGTCGCCGGTGGCCGCAGCCGCCGCCGTTGCCTCGGCCAGGGGGCGCAGGGCCGCCCAGCGGGCGGCCGGGACCGTGAGGGCCAGGCGGAGCATGACCGGGACCTCGATCAGGGAGCGGACCTCTGCCAGGTCGGCCAGTTCGCGGGCGCTGCGTACCGTGACGCGGAAGCCGCGGTTGGGGACGACCTCGACCGCGCCCTCGATCGCCAGTTGCTGCATCGCCTCGCGTACGGGCGTCGCCGAGACGCCGAAGCGTTCGCCGAGGACGGGGGCGGAGTAGACCTCACCGGGGATCAGCTCGCCGTCGACCAGGGCGGTGCGCAGGGCTTCGAGGATCTGGCCGCGCACCGAGTGGCGTTGGACCGTGCGGGGCGCGGTGCCGGGAGCAGGGGGCTCGCTGTGGGTGTGCTCGCCTCGCGCGCCTTCCGGCGCGCGGGCGGCGCGGGCCGACTGCGCCGGAATGCGTGGCTGCTCGGGGCCCGGGCGGTCGGGCGGGCTTGCCTGTCCGGGGACACGGGCGGACGCGTACGGCTGCGACAGCGCGGCATCGCGCGCTCGGGCCTGCTCCACTCGGGTCCTCCTCCGGCTTGGCGCCAGGCCCGGCACCAAGCGCAGGGCCCCTGTGCACCATAGGCGGACGGGGCCGCAGTTCAAACATCGAATGCGTCGGGTAAGGTAAGGCTAACCTGCTAACGATCGCGATTCGGTGGTCCTCCAGCATGACCGTTCCCGCCCTGTTGCCCGCCCTTGCCTCGCCCGTCGGCGAGGCGTACGCGCGCCTGGCCGAGGTCTTCCCCGGGCTGGGGGTGCGGGAACTCACTGCGGGCGAGCGGCCTCCGTCCGGCGCGGGCTGGGTGGGCGCGGCCGAGCTCGCCGGCGGGGGACCCGCCCTCGACGCCTTTCTCGCCTGGGACAACGCTCAGGTCCTGCGGGACTACGGACAGCAGGCCCGCCCCGACGTGATCGCCAGCTTCGGCCTGCACCGCTATGCCTGGCCCGCCTGTCTGCTGATCACGGTCCCCTGGTTTCTGCACCGCCGGGTGGTGCGGGCGCCGGTCGAGGACGTCGCCTTCCACCGCGCGCGTGGGCGGATGGCTGTCCGGGTGACAGAGTTCGCCTGCCTGCCGGACGACCCCGCGGCGCAGCTGCCCGGCGCCCGTGTCGTACCGGACGAGGAGGCGCTGCGCGCCGAGGTTCGCGCCGCCGTCGCCGAGCACATCGGGCCCGTCCTGGACGGCTTCGGGCCGCGGATGCGCCGCGGCGAGCGCGCGCTGTGGGGCATGGCGACCGACGAGATCGTCGAAGGCCTTTGGTACGTCGCGCATCTGCTCGGCGAGGAGCAGCGCGCCGTCGTGGAGCTCGAGCAGCTGCTGCCGGGCACCACCAAGCCGTACGTCGGCACCGCCGGCTTCCGTGAGCTCGCCGGACCGGGCGGCGAGCCGCTGCCGACCCGCGACCGGGCAAGCTGCTGCCTCTTCTACACGCTGCGGCCCGACGACACCTGCGTCACCTGTCCGCGCACGTGCGATGCCGACCGAGTGAGCAAACTGCGGCCGAACGTCTGATCTCCCGCATGCCCGCTGTCACGTCACCTGACCGGATGGCGTAAATCGAACCAATCCCCCTTGCCCATACGGCAGTTCGACCGAAACGCACCTATCCGTATGCGATGCGACCCCGTTGGCGTTCTATTGCCCCGAAAGCCCTTGGGGGTCCCGGGAGTTCGGCCACTATTGCGGCCGAAACGCCCTACCGCGATGCAAGGGACACCGCCCATGAGACTGACCGACATATCACTGAACTGGCTGCTTCCTGGCGGCGTGATGCTCGTGGGAGTCCTGGTGGCGGTGGCGGTGCTCGCGCGCGGCAGGCGCGCCGGTGACAAGGCCGCGGCCGAGGACTCCTGGGAGCGCAGCGAGGAGCGCCGACGGCGCAAGGAAGCGGTCTACGGCACGGCTTCCTATGTGCTCCTGTTCTGCTGCGCGGCGGTCGCCGCCGCGCTCTCCTTCCACGGCCTGGTCGGCTTCGGCCGGGAGAATCTCAGCCTCAGCGGAGGCTGGGAGTATCTGGTCCCCTTCGGCCTCGACGGCGCGGCCATGTTCTGCTCGGTGCTCGCGGTGCGCGAGGCCAGCCATGGCGACGCGGCACTCGGCTCACGGCTGCTGGTGTGGACCTTCGCGGGCGCGGCCGCCTGGTTCAACTGGGTCCATGCGCCACGGGGGTTGAGCCACGCGGGTGCCCCGCAGTTCTTCGCCGGCATGTCGCTCTCGGCCGCGGTGCTGTTCGACCGCGCGCTGAAGCAGACCCGCAGGGCCGCGCTGCGCGAGCAGGGCCTGGTGCCCCGCCCGCTGCCGCAGATCCGGATCGTACGGTGGCTGAGGGCACCCCGGGAGACCTTCGGCGCCTGGTCGCTGATGCTGCTCGAAGGCGTACGCACTCTGGACGAGGCGGTCGACGAGGTCCGCGAGGACCGGCAGGAGAAGCAGCGGAACCGTCTGCGCAGGCGGGACAGGGAGAAGCTGGAGCGGGCGCAGATAAGGGCACTGAACCGGCAGCACCGGGCCTGGGGCCGCGTTCACGGCGACCGCCGGGCGGAGCTTCCCGCCCTCGGCTCCACGGCGGGATCCACGCAGACCGCCTCCGGCGGCGTCGCGTCCGGCGTCGGGTCCGTCGCGGAGCCCGTCATAGCCGAGCCTGGGCAGCTGCCGCTTCGTTCCCGGCCCTCCCTCCAGGCCGTGAAGGCGGCCAACGGCACCGAGCCGCACACGGTCGACCTCACCGCCGAGGACGACACTCTGACACTGCCGCGTCTCGACTCCCTGGAGCGGAAACTCAGGGATCTCGAGCAGCAGTACGGGTAGAGGCCGAAAGCCCGTCGGCACACAGTCACGCGAAGGCCGGTCTGCGACTGTCAGGCCGGCCTTTCGTGCAGCTCGAACCAGACCACCTTGCCCACGCCGTGGGTGCGCACGCCCCACGCGTCCGCGAGACTCTGCACCAGGACCAGCCCTCTGCCGTGGGTGCCGAGGTGCGCTGCTGCCGGCACATGCGGCACCGGCAGTCCGGCCATGAAGTCCCGTACCTCCACGCGGAGTGTGGAGGCGGCGACGGTGGCTGTGACCACCGCGCCGTGATCGGTGTGGACCAGCGCATTGGTCACCAGCTCGCTGGCGAGCAGCTCGGCCACCTCCGCCGTGTCCTGCTTTCCCCAGTGCCGCAGCAACTCCCGCAGCGCACGTCGTACTTCAGGGACAGCGGTGAGATCCGCGCAGCCTAATCGGCGGCGCAGCCGACCGCCCGGGTCCCCCTCCGCCCCAGGTTCCCGGCCGTGCCCACTCGCGGCAGGCCCGGCCCCTCCCTGACGCCCAGTCATCATCCCCACCCGCACGTCGAACAGCCCTCTCTTCGGAACGACCCCATGTGTCGAATATGTACACGGAAATGCATGCCCCACGCGGACAGCGCCACTCATGTCGATTCATGTAGATTCCTCAACCAACGGCAACGGCGTCAGAGCCTCGGCACGTTCCGCAGGTTGGAGCGGGCCATCTGGACCATCCGGCCTACGCCCCCGTCCAGCACGATCTTGCTGGCGGAGAGCGCGAAGCCCGTCACCATCTCCGCGCTGATCTTCGGCGGGATGGAGAGCGCGTTCGGGTCGGTGACCACATCCACCAGGGCGGGGCCCTTGTGCCGGAAGGCGTCCTTGAGCGCGCCCGCGAGCTGCTTGGGCTTCTCAACCCGTACGCCGTGCGCCCCCGCCGCCCGCGCGATCGCCGCGAAATCCGGGTTGCGGTTGGTGGTTCCGTACGACGGGAGTCCCGCCACCAGCATCTCCAACTCCACCATGCTCAGTGAGGAGTTGTTGAACAGGACGATCTTCACAGGCAGGTCGTACTGGACGAGGGTGAGGAAGTCGCCCATCAGCATGGTGAAGCCGCCGTCGCCCGACATCGAGACGACCTGTCGGTTCCGGTCGATGAACTGGGCGCCGATGGCCTGCGGCAGGGCGTTCGCCATCGAGCCGTGGCTGAACGAGCCGATGATCCGGCGGCGGCCGTTGGGCGAGAGATAGCGGGCCGCCCACACATTGCACATGCCCGTGTCGACGGTGAACACCGCGTCGTCGTCGGCGAGTTCGTCCAGCACGGAAGCGACGTACTCGGGGTGGATCGGGACGTGCTTCTCCACCTTGCGGGTGTACGCCTTGATCACACCCTCGAGCGCGTCGGCGTGCTTCTTCAGCATCTTGTCGAGGAACCTGCGGTCCGTCTTGGCCCGCACGCGCGGGGTGAGACAGCGCAGCGTCTCGCGTACGTCGCCCCAGACGGCCAGATCCAGCTTGGAGCGGCGGCCCAGGTGTTCGGGCCTGACGTCGACCTGAGCGATCTTGACGTCGTCGGGGAGGAAGGCGTTGTACGGGAAGTCCGTGCCGAGCAGGATCAGCAGGTCGCACTCGTGGGTGGCTTCGTAGGCCGCGCCGTAGCCGAGCAGGCCGCTCATGCCGACGTCGAAGGGGTTCTCGTACTGAATCCACTCCTTGCCGCGCAGCGCGTGCCCGACCGGGGACTTGATGCGCTCGGCGAACTCCATGACCTCGGCGTGCGCGCCCGCCGTGCCGCTGCCGCAGAAGAGCGTGACCCTGTCCGCATCGTCGATCATCCTGACCAGCTTGTCGATCTCCGAGTCTCCCGGCCGCACGGTGGGACGGGAGGTGACCAGGGCGTGCTCGATCGACTTCTCCGGGGCTGACTGCGAGGCGATGTCGCCGGGGAGCGAGACGACGCTGACGCCGCCGCGGCCGATGGCGTGCTGGATCGCGGTCTGCAGCAGGCGCGGCATCTGCTGCGGGTTGGAGATCAGCTCGCTGTAGTGGCTGCACTCGCGGAACAGCTGGTCGGGGTGGGTCTCCTGGAAGTAGCCGAGGCCGATCTCGCTGGAGGGGATGTGCGAGGCGAGGGCGAGCACTGGGGCCATGGAGCGGTGGGCGTCGTACAGCCCGTTGATGAGGTGGAGGTTGCCCGGGCCGCAGGAACCGGCGCAGGCCGCGAGCTTCCCGGTGATCTGGGCCTCGGCGCCCGCCGCGAAGGCGGCGGCCTCCTCGTGCCTGACCTGGACCCAGTCGATGGCGGAATTGCGGCGGATGGCGTCGACGACGGGGTTGAGGCTGTCACCGACGACTCCGTACAGCCGCTGGACGCCGGCGCGGACAAGGATGTCGACGAACTGCTCCGCCACATTCTGCTTGGCCATGGGATGCGTACCCTTTCTCGGCTTGGGGCCTGAACATCCATCAACCCATGGCGGGCTCGGTTACGCCTCCCAGACTGCGACAGCCGTACGGTCGTCGGCGTAGCCCTTCACCCTCACCTGGGTGTCGGCGAGGAACGCGGCCAGGCCCGGCGGCTCGCCGTGCGCCCAGCGGCCGCCCAGCTCCTTGGCGAGGGCGGGTTCGCAGCGCAGCGGTTCGGCGAGGCCGGTGCTGCACAGCAACAGGGCGTCGCCCGGGTGGGCCACGGAGGCGCGGAACCGGAACGGTTCGGCGGGTGGCGGGGGCGGTGCCTCGATGTACGGGGACGGGGGCGTCGCGATCCCCAGGTCCATCGTGAGCCGGTCGCCGTCCGGGGTCTCGGAGGGCGGTGAGCCGAATCCGACAACGGGTTCGCCTCTGGCCGCCGCGGGCTCGGGAACCAGGGGCTCGAGGTCCTGCCAGACACCGTCGCGGAGGCGGAAGAGGCCTCCACCGCCGACGCCGAAGAACACGCGGGTACGGCACTCGGGGTCGGCCGAGAGCAGCAGGCACCGCAGGTTGGCGGTGTACTCCTGCGGCTCCACGCCCTGTTCGGCCGCGCTGGCGCGCAGCTTGCCGAAGCTGCGGTCGGTGAGCCGGTGCAGGCCCGATTTGAGGTCGCCGCGACGGCCTGCCCTTATGTCCTCGGAGAGGCGGGCGTGGCTGCGGCCGACGGCTGTGCCGATCCAGCGGCAGGCGTCGGCGGCGGCGCGATGGGCGCCCTCGGCGGCGCGCGCGCCGCTGGCGACGGCGACCAGGACGAGCGCGGCGTCGCCGGTGCCGAAGCGCGCGGTGAGCAGGGCGTCGCGGCGCGGCTCACCGCGGTAGCGCGCGGAGTCCCCGCGGATGGAGACGGCGCGCAGGGTGTACGTGCCGTAGCTCGCGCCGTCGAGCACGGTGTCGGCGACGAGCTCGTCCAACTCCTGGGGCTGGGCGGCGGGCAGGGCGGTGGGCTCGGCTTCGTAGGTGGGCGGGCCGTCTCCGACGTACGCGACGTGCGGCCGCGCGCCACCGGTCTGCGCCTGGACGGCCGGGTCGGGCCGGGGCGGTTCGGGCGGCGGCAGGGGCGGTGACGCGGGCGGTCGTTCGGGGGCCTTCGGCGGTTCCCACGGGGCGCGTTGCCGTGGAGGCGCGGTCGGCCGGGGCGGGGTTTCCCGCGCGGCCGCATCCGCCTCCCACCAGGCGCGCGGACGCTCCGCTTCCGGCGCCGCTTCCGGCGCCTCAGGCGGGTCGGGCGGGTCGTCCGCGGCCACCGCATCCGCCGCGGAGTCGAATCGGTCGTCCAGCGTGTCGCCCGCCCTCGCCGCGGGACCTATGTCCGGGGCGGACTCGTCGTACAGCCGGTTCCACCAGTCGTCCTCGGCGGCGGGCCTCTCCCCCTGCTGACTCATGCCCTTATTGTCCACCGCACCGGCCGTACGAAAACGAGGCATCCCGAAAAAGCACAGTACGACAAGTGTTCAGAGCACGGCGTAGGCATTGGCCACTAACGGGGTGACGGAAATGCGGCATCGCTGTCGGGCGCATCGCTCTCCCCATCCGAAGCATGGATAGGGATGATGTACGCGGCGGGTATACGCCGTGGCCGGTTTCCGCCACGGCGGCCGGGGAAGTGCACGTCCGGGGAGGGTCTGGGTGCTGGGAGCGATAGGTCTCGACGAGAGACAGGAGTCGGCGTACCGCGCGCTGGTCGCGCTCGGGGCGGCGGAGGTCACCGATCTCGCCCACCGTCTCGCTCTGCCGGAGACGGACACCGAGCGCGCGCTGCGCCGACTGGAGCAACAGGGGCTGGCGGCGCAGTCGTCGGCCCGCACCGGCCGCTGGGTGGCGGCCCCGCCAGGCGTCGCGCTCGGCGCGCTGCTGACCCAGCAACGGCACGAGCTGGACCGGGCGGAGCTGGCGGCAGCGCTTCTCGCTGACGAGTACCGCGCCGAGGCCACCGAACCCGCCGTGCACGACCTGGTCGAGGTGGTGACGGGCGCGAGCGCCATCGCGCACCGTTTCCTACACCTCCAACTCGGTGCGGCCGAGGAGGTCTGCGCCCTGGTCACCGGCGATCCGATGGCCATCACCGCCACGGACAACGAGGCCGAGGAGAAGGTGGCGCAGCGCGGGGTGACGTACCGCGTGGTCATCGAGCGGGCGGTGCTTGCGGCACCCGCGGGCATCACCGAGCTGACCGCGGCGCTGGGCCGTGAGGAGCAGGTACGGGTGGTGGACCGGGTGCCGACCAAGCTTGTCGTCGCCGACCGCGCCCTGGCGATGCTGCCGCTGACGGCGCGCGGGGCCGAGCCCGCGGCGCTCGTAGTCCATGCGAGCGGGCTGCTGGAGTCGCTGATGGGCCTGTTCGAGGCGGTGTGGCGGGAGGCGCTGCCGCTGCGGCTCGGAGCGGGCGGCGGGGTTTCGGAGGAGGACGCGGCGGGGCCGGACGCCACGGATCTGGAGATCCTTTCGCTGCTGCTCGCCGGGATGACGGACGCGAGCGTGGCCAAGCAGCTGGACCTGGGGCTGCGGACCGTACAGCGCCGTGTGAAGGGGCTGATGGAGCTGACCGGCGTGACGACCCGGATGCAGCTCGGCTGGCAGGCGTACGCGAAGGGCTGGGTGGCTCGCGACCTGCGGTAGTGATCGCGATCCTGCACGCTTGGCAGATGGGCGTGTGGCAGCTCCTGATGGTCGGCCTGGTGATGCTGCTGGGCCTGTTCGGGGTACTGGTCCCCGGCGTGCCGGGACGCTGGCTGATATGGGCCGCCATCCTGTGGTGGTCGATGAACGTGAAGTCCGTTCCCGCCTGGGCGTTTCTGGTGGCCTCGACGGTGGTGCTGCTGATCGACCAGGTCGTGGTGTGGCAGCTGCCGCCGCGCCGGCCGCGTGGGGTGGGGGTGACCCGGCGCATGGTGGTGTGGGCGGGCGCGGGGGCGCTCGTCGGTTTCATCCTGGTGCCCGTCGTGGGCGCGATACCGGGATTCATCGGGGGGATCTACGCCTCCGAGCGGCGGCGGCTCGGCGGGCACGGCCCGGCGGTGGCCTCCACCCGGGCGGTGATGCGGGCGGTGGGGACGAGTGTGCTGGTGGAGCTGTTCGCCTGTCTGCTGGTCGTGGGGGCGTGGCTGGGCGTGGTGATCTCGGGCTGACGGCCGAGCCCTCTCCCGACACCGGAGTCCTGAACACCGTCCAGATAGAGAGATACACATCGGATCTCTCTTGCTGTATTGACTGCCTCCCACCGCTTCCCTACCTTCCGTCGAGGGATAGCTCGGATGAATTGACATGTCTGCGTACGAGCCGCCGGGAGGCGACATGGCCACTGCACCAGACCCGTCCAGGGACCCGTCCAGGAGAACCGTCCTTGCCACGGGCACGGCGATCGGCGGAGCGCTGGTGGTGGGCGCCGCCGGTGCGATCCCCGCGCAGGCGGCGCCCTCGTCCGCTCTCGTCGGGGCAGACTCCCTCACCGCGCCCGAGGACTCCTGGCGCACGGTCCTCGACGACGCCGACCTCGTCTGGCAGAAGATGCCGAAGACTTGGTACGAGGGCCCGTATCTCGGCAACGGCTACCTCGGCTCCGGCATCTACGCCGAGCCCGGAGGCAAGAACGCCGTCCGCTTCAATGTCCAGCACTCCGAAGTCCAGGACCACCGCCCGCAGTTCGGCTCCCTCTTCGGCCTCGCCCGGCTGCCCATCGGCCACTTCACTCTGGAGCCCGTCGGCGCCATCACCGGTCTCGACTGGCGGCTGCGGCTGCGCGACGCCGAACTGACCGGCACCATCACCACCACGGCGGGCACCCTGCGCCTGCGCGCCTTCGTGCACACCAAAACGTCCGTACTCGCCGTCGAGATCACCCCGAGTGAGGGCGAGAAGAACTTCCGCTGGGTCTTCCACCCGGCCGATGCCATCAGTCCGCGCGCCGCCTTCCGTCCGCTGCCCGACGGGTACACCGGCAACCCGCCGGCCGTCGTCGAGCGCCACGGCGAACTGACGGCCGCCGTCCAGCCGTTGCTCGCGGGCGGCCAGCATGTCACCGCCTGGCGGGAGCGGACCCAGGACCAGAAGCGGACGCTGTACGTTTCCGTCGCGCACTCGTTCCCGAAGACGACCGCCCGCGACCGGGCGCTGCGTACGGTGCGGGGCGCGTCCTCGGTTCCGTACGACGTACTCGCGCTCCCCCACCGCACCTGGTGGGAGCGCTTCTACCGCAAGAGCTTCCTGTCGCTGCCCGACGCGCGGCTGCAGCGGTTCTACTGGATCCAGCTGTACAAGACGGCAGCGGCGGCCCGGCGCGACGCCCCCGTCATGGCGACCTGCGGCCCCTGGCTGGAGTCCACCCCCTGGCCCAACACCTGGTGGAACCTCAACGTCCAGCTGGAGTACTGGCTGATCCAGGGGTCGAACCATCTCGAACTCGACGCCGTCACACGGGCGCTGGGCGAATTCCGGGACCAGCTGACGGCCGAGGTCGCCGCCCCCTACCGCGGCGACTCCGCGGGCATCCCCCGCACCACCGACACCCGCCTGGTCAACGGCGGCGCCACCCCGAACGGCAACGGCTACGGCGTCGGCATCCCCGGCCAGAACCCGCCGACCCCCGAGGTCGGCAACCTGGCCTGGGCGCTGCACAACGTCTGGCTGACCTACCGTCACACCATGGACCAGTCGCTGCTGCGCGACCTCCTCTTCCCGCTGCTGCGCAAGGCGGTCAACTACTACCTGCACTTCCTCGGCCCCGGCCCGGACGGCAAGCTGCATCTGCCGCCGACGTTCTCGCCGGAGTACGGCGTGGACGCACCCGACTGCAACTACGACCTCATGCTGTTGCGCTGGGGCTGCCGCACGCTCATCGACTCGGCCGCCGAACTGGGCATCTCCGATCCGCTGGAGCCCCGTTGGCAGGAGGTCCTGACCAGACTCGTCCCCTATCCGGTGGACGCGAACGGCTACATGATCGGCGCCGGGGTCCCCTTCGCGAAGTCGCACCGTCACTACTCGCATCTCCTCGCGGTCTATCCGCTGTACGAGATCACCGGCCGCACGCCGCAGGAGCGCGCCCTGATCGAAAAGTCGCTCAGCCACTGGGTCAGCTTCGAAGGGGCGCTGCAGGGCTATACGTTCACGGGCGCGGCGTCCATGTCCGCGCTGCTGGGCAAGGGCGAGGACGCACTGAAGTATCTGGGCGAGCTGATGACCCGCTTCATCCAGGCCAACACCATGTACAAGGAGTCGGGCCCGGTCATCGAGACCCCGCTCTCGGCGGCGCAGTCGCTGCACGACATGGTGTGCCAGTCGTGGGGCGGGGTGATCCGGGTCTTCCCGGCGCTGCCGGCGGCGTGGCGGGAACTGGTCGTGCACGACTTCCGTACGCAGGGGGCGTTCCTGCTCAGCGCGGTACGGGAGGCGGGCAGGACCCGCTGGATCCGGATCACGAGCGAGGCCGGCGCGCCGTGCGTCGTACGACACGGCATCGAGGGCGAGATCGAGGTCCGCGACGGGCGGGACGGGCGAGGCGGTCGGCTGCGATGGGAGGAGGCGGGCGACGGCACGATCCGCATCCGGCTGCGGAAGGGCGAATCGGCGCTGATCACGGCGCGGGGGGACCGTCCGGACCTCCGCATCCGCCCGGTGAAGCCGAACGCGCCGGCCCCGGCGTGGGGGCTGCCGGCCTGACCGGCGTGTACTGACCGGGCGTGAACCTGACCGGCGTGAAACCGGGCTGAGGTCCTAGGACTCGCCTAGGTCCCGCATCCGATGCGGCAGACGAGGTACGCGTGTGAGGCTCTTATTCATGACCGAATTCAGCGAAGCCGAGCGCGCGTACCTCTCGTCCCAGCGACTGGGCCGGCTGGCGACCGTCGACCCGAAGGGCCAGCCGCAGGCGAACCCGGTCGGTTTTTTCCCGCAGGACGACGGGACGATCCTGATCGGTGGCTATGCCCTGGGCACGACGAAGAAGTGGCGCAACCTGAAGGCGAACCCGAAGGTGGCGCTGGTCGTTGACGACATTGTGAGCTTCCGCCCGTGGAAGGTACGCGGAGTGGACATCCGGGGCGAGGCGGAACTCCTGACGGAGCCGCACGAGTTGGGGCCGCACTTCAGTGAGGAGCTGATCCGGATCCACCCGAGGAAGATTCACAGCTGGGGCTTGGAGGAGTAGGGGACCTGTTCCCCACCCCGCCCCTTCCCGAACTGGGGCACGCCCCAGACCCCCGTACGGCCCTTCGGGCGTTGTCCTCAATCTCCCCCAGACGTCCGGGGGAGATTGAGGAGCGGGGCCCGGGCCGAGCCCCGAAAATCAGCGCACGCGGCCGCGCTTCGCCTGCATCGCCGCGCGGCCCGCCGCGCCCTTCTGCTTCCAGTCGCGCCGAATCTCCGCCCGCACCCTCGCGTCCGTCTTCGCGACAATGCGCTGGTTCTCCCGGAGCAGCTTGCGGTAGCTCTCCAGCCGCCGCTCCGGCAGCGAACCGTCCTCGATCGCGGCGAGCACCGCGCACCCCGGCTCCGCATCGTGCGCGCAGTCGTGGAAGCGGCACCCCTCGGCGAGCTCCTCGATCTCCGAGAAGACCTGGCCCACACCGGCCTCCGCGTCCCACAGCCCGACCCCCCGCAGCCCCGGGGTGTCGATGAGCACGCCCCCGCCGGGCAGGACGAGGAGGTTGCGGGTCGTCGTGGTGTGCCGGCCCTTGCCATCGGCGTCGCGGGTGGCCTGAACATCCATCACGTCCTCGCCGAGCAGCGCGTTGGCGAGCGTCGACTTGCCCGCACCGGACGCCCCGAGCAGCACGCTCGTACCGCCCGACACGACTGCCGCGAGCACGTCGACGCCCTCACCGGTCGCCGAACTTACGGGCAGCACCTGCACCCCCGGCGCGGTCGTCTCCACGTCTTGGACGAGGTACGAAAGCCCGGTCGCATCCGGTACGAGGTCCGCCTTGGTGAGGACGACCAGCGGCTGCGCCCCGCTCTCCCACGCCAGAGCGAGGAACCGCTCGATCCGCCCGAGGTCGAGCTCGACGGCGAGCGAGACCGCGATGATCGCGTGGTCGACGTTGGCGGCGAGGATCTGCCCCTCGGAGCGGTTCGACGAGGTGGAACGTACAAAGGCGGTACGGCGCGGCAGATACGTCCGTACGAAACGGGGATCGCCGACCCGGTCGACGGCGCCCCAGTCACCGGTGCAGACGACCCGCAGCGGATCGTGCGGCGTCACGAACGCGGTGTCGGCGCGGACCAGCCCGTCGGCGGTGACGACATCGCACTGGCCGCGGTCGACCCGTACGACCCGGCCGGGCAGCAGCCCCTGCTCGGCGTACGGAGCGAACTCGGCGGCCCAGCCTTCGTCCCAGCCGTAGGAGGCGAGGGCGTGCTGGGCATCAGAAGTGGAAGACGGGTTGAGCGAAGCGTTGGACAAGGGAAACCCTTCGAAGGGTGGCCCCGGCAACGCGCTGAGCGCGCACGGAAGATGAGTGGGTGTCAGCCGGAGACCACAGGGGTGGAAACGATGATGAACTCCTGAATGCGGGCAGCGCCCGTCGCCGTGACAGTCATCAATGTCCTCACCTCCTGCTTCCTCAACGAACCAACGTGTCCTTCCGGGAGCGACCCACGGCCGCGTCCGGGAACGAAGGAACGGTAACCCCGCCCCGCGATGCGACGCCAGCTGTTTACCGCGGACACCTCGGCCTCGCGGCGCCGCAGTCAGGGGAAGCCCCCTGGAGTGACGGACGCAGCTACAGTTCTCGGGCGGCCGAGAGCTGTGCTGGGTGTGGCGGGTGATGCCTGGTGCGGATGCGGATCTCGGTTGGACTGGGTCCGGGGGCTGGGCACGGTTGGCAGTGTGTAGGTGTGAGGGGGCGGCGGGGGCGTGGAGTTGCTGGACGGGTCGGATCCGGGTGCTATTGGTGGCTATCCGCTGCTGGCGCGGCTGGGTGAGGGTGGCATGGGGCGGGTGTATCTGTCCCGGACGGTGTCGGGGCGTCCGCTGGCGTTGAAGACGGTGCGTGCCGAGTTCGGGAGGGAACCGGGGTTCGAGGAGCGGTTCGCGCGTGAAATCCGTAACAGCGACCGGGTGCGCTCCCCTTGGACCACTGCGGTGGTGGACTACAGCCCGGTGGGGCAGCGCCCGCAGTGGCTCGCCACGGAGTACGTGGCCGCGCCGTCCCTGGCGGAGTGGGTGCAGCGGTACGGCCGGCTGCCCGAGCGGTCCGTACTGGCCCTGGCAGCTGAGCTGTGCGGGGCGCTGGGGGCCGTGCATGGGACGGGTCTTGCGCACCGGGATGTCAAGCCGTCCAATGTGCTGTTGGGCCGCCGTAGTCCATTGCTCATCGATTTCGGGATCGCGCGGGCTATGGAGGACTCGCGTCATACGCGGACCGGCGGTGTGATCGGTTCTCCCGGTTATCTGGCGCCGGAGCAGGCGAGTGCCGGGGGGTCGGGTGCGCCGGCTGATGTTTTCTCCCTGGCTGCGGTGCTGGTGTACGCGGCGACCGGAATGGGCCCCTTTTCCCGCCGGGACGAGGAGGTCTCGGCCGCGGTGTTGCTGTACCGAATCGTGCACGAGGAGCCGATTCTCGACGGGGTTCCGGCGTCCCTGATTTCGCTGCTTCGGTCCTGTCTGGCCAAGGACCCGCAGCAGCGGCCGACGGCCGGCGCCATCGGCGCGCTGCTGGAACGCCTGGGCGGCCGCACCGGTACCTGGCCGCAGCTGCTGCCTGAGGCGCTGGAGAGGGATATCGCGGTGCGGGAGGGGGAGGCGCACGCATTGGTCGCCGCCCCAGCGCAACTGCCGCCTGTGGCGGCTGCGTCAGGTGCGGCTGCGGATGCCCCGGCTTCCGGCGGCGCAGGGACCGCCGCCCCGCCGGCCATCGGATTCCTGCGACGGCGTTTGTCCGGCCGTACCGCCTGGGCGATCGCGGGGACAGTCACCGCGTCCCTGATCGCGACGGCGGGGACGCTCGTCCTGCGGCATCTGCCCGGCGATGATGCATCCGGCGGGACGCCTTCGCCGTCTTCCACCGTCGCTTCTCTGCCCGCGGCCTGGGCGGGTACATGGGTCGGCACCGGCCCGGGCACCCCATCGGCCGACGGCGTCACCCAGGCCCGGACCAACGGCTTCGCCGTCACCTTGACCCTCCACCGGGCACTGCGAGGTGCACTGGCGGGCAAGCAGGTCAGCCACGTGACCGAAGTGGGCACCGGCCGTGAGCTGGGATGCACCGAGGCTCTGCGACTGCAGGAGGTACGCAGGACATCCATGGTCTTCGAGGCGGCCACCAACCATCCCACCGACCAGTCGGCCGCCGTCTCCTGCCCGAAGGGAAATATCTACGTCGTCACGATGACCGGCCGCGACACCTTGGACCTGGGCGAGGAAGGGGCGCAGTCCGCCGGCGCGCCGTCCACCCTCACCCGGCGCTGACGGGGACGGCCGTCGTGCCGGTGGAACCGCTGTATACCCAGCCTGGCGGTAGCGGCCAAGACGACTCGCCGACACCCCCACTCCAGCCGGGCCGGCACCTCGGCAACTCGACCTTCCGGCCAACGCGACCGTCGCGCCGGTCATCGACGCGATAACGGCATCCTGGTCGTGCAGGAGCCCGCCGGCGAACTGCATCAGCGAGGGCAAGTCCAGCGCGGAGCATGCGGCGACCGACCCCGGTCGGATACGCGCTCCGGATGTGCGTAGCCACTGCTGCCCATGATCTTCTCCTCACTCATATGAGTGCCATCAGGTCCTGCACGCCACCGCTGACCACCGCCGTCACGGGCATGCCGGCCTGGTCGAGCAGGCTCGCCGCGATGATCGCCCGGCGACCGCTTCCGCAGACTGTCCATATCTCGCGGTCCCTGGGGATCTCGTCGAGCCGCCCGGGCAGTTCGGCGAGGGGCACGCCGAGCGTGCCCGGAATTCCGCCCTCCGGGCGCATGGGCCGGACGTCGAGCACCCGCACCTCGGCGATGCGCGCGGCCAACTCGGACACGTCCGCAGTACCGAAGGCACGCAGCGGGCGGCCGTCGGACTGCCAGGCGTGGATGCCTCCCTCCAGGTAGCCCGCGACGTTCTCGTATCCGATCCGCAGCAGCTGGGTCATCGCCTCGTCGGCCGCCTCCTCCTCGGCCGGCTCCGGCAGTACCAGCACCATGCGTGTGCCGAACGGCACAACCTCGCCGATCAGGCTCGCGAAGCGGTCGTCCAGCTCGTCGCAGAGCGACCCGGGCACATGGGCCGCGGCGAAGGTTCCGCGGTCACGCCCGTCGACGATCTGCGCCCCTCCCGCGGCCATTCCTTCCGCCATGCCCGGCGTCAGCGGCCCAAGAGCGGGCGGCCCACCGAGTACACCCGGTCCGAACCGGTTGATCGGTGCCATGTACTGGTAGTAGGCGGGGTACGGCGCCGGGCCGGACAGCCGTTGGCTGATGAACTCCTCCTCGTCCTGGGTGGTCAGTGCGGGGTTGGTGCGCCGCTCGGCGCCCACGGTGGTGGTCCTGTCCTGCGACACCGGTCCGGCCGCACAGGAGCTGCCCGCTCCGTGCGTCGGCAGCACCCGGGTGGCGTCCGGCAGCAGCGACAGTCGCCTCAGCGAACGGAACTGCGCCCGGGCGAGCTCTTCGGTGTGGTCGTCACCGGACAGGTCGGTACGGCCGGCGCTGCCGACGAGCAGGCTGCCTCCGGTGAAGACGGCCGTCGGCACCGGTTGGCTGTCTTCGAAGACGAGGTACGACGTGTGCTCGACCGTATGCCCGGGTGTCTCCATCGCCCGGACGATCACGTCTCCGACGGCGATCTCGTCGTTCTCCGCCAGCGGCAGGTGGTCGAAGGCGTACGGCGCCCGTGCCGGGCCGGCCACCGTGGCGCCGGTCGCCGCGCGGACCTCCAGCGCACCGGAGACGTAGTCGTTGTGCACATGCGTCTCCAGGGCGTACCGGATCCGTACCCCCCTGGAGGTACAGGACTCCATCAGTGCCCAGCTGTCCCGCTGAGGGTCGACCAGCGCGGCCTCGTCTCCGCTGACCAGGAGGTAGCTGGTGTCACCGAGCGATGCGGTGGTGATGATCTCGATCTCGTTCATGCCGTCACCCTGCTCCGCCGTCGTTCCCTAGGCGTTCCCCCTGTTTCAAGCGTTCCCCCTGTTCGTCCGCGGCACGACTCGGGTGTCCAGGCCGTGGCCCAGGGTCCATGGGGAATTGCCGATGCGGGCGCGGGTTACTTCAAGGCTAGGTTCGTCCCCCGAAAAGCCAGGCAAGCCCCTTGACTAGAACAGAATGGGGAGGAAACTGGTCAATACACCGGACAACCGGAAAGAGCCGCAATACCTATGGAGACGTCCATGGGCGGCGTGACCCTATTCTCGGCTCTGGCCAGGCCCCCGGCGGAATCTGTCGGTATCGGAGCCAGCAGCGACGACTGAGACTCACGACATCGACAAGGACTTGCCGGGGACTGTCGTGTCCGCAGCCATGCCGCGGCCCTCGCGTGGTCTGCCGCGGCCCTCGCGTGGTCGAGGGCGCCCCAGTCACCGGTGCTGATGACCCGCAGCGGATCGTGCGGCGTCACGACCGCGGGAGCAGGCTCCACAGGAAGCCCGTCCTCCCCCACCTCAGGCAGGGCCCGCATGCGACGCTCCGTGCGGCCCGGCTCGTGTCCGCGTGCCGGGGCCGGGGCCTGCTGCTGGTCGCCGCACGTCACCCTCACGCGTGGTCCGGGTGGCGCTGCCGCCTGCGCGGGTGCTTGCTGGTCCTAGTCGTCCTCGGATCGGGTGACGCAGGGACAGGGAGAGGAGCGAACGACCGCCCATGGAGACGAGACATCAGTCGTTGCGCACTCCACGAGCTGCGGGCCTGGTGGGGATCATCTTCGCCCTGTTGCTGGCCGGCGCCATCATTCTGGTCCGCCTGTCGATACCGGACGAGCCGAGCGACGGGGGCAGCGACTGGTTCATCGATCCCTCGCGTCGGCGCACGGTTCAGACGGCGCTCGACCTCATCCCATTCGCGGGCATCTTCTTCCTCTGGTTCATGGGCGCTGTGCGCGCACGTATCGGAGAAGCGGAGGACAAGTTCATCGCCACTGTCTTCATGGGCAGCGGTCTGCTGTTCGTGGCGACTCTTTTCGGGGCCTCGGCGGCAGCCGGAAGCCTGCTGGCCACGGCTGATGGGTCCGGGGCGGGCTCCAACGAGCAACTGTCGTCATTCGGCCAGCACTTCACCTACAGCCTTCTGACGACCTACTCGATGCGCATGGCCGCGGTATTCGTCTTCTCGACCTCCTCCATCGGGCATCGGCTCGGAGTTCTTCCGCGCTGGCTTTCCCTCCTGGGCTATCTCGTCGCCCTGACACTGCTCTTCGTGACGGACAGCATCGCCTGGTCCGAACTGGTCTTCCCCCTCTGGGCGCTGATTGTCAGCATCCACATTCTTGTGGCCAGCTTCCGCCCTCGGCCCGCACCAGCCGTCTCCTCATGACGAGCCATTTCCCGAGCGTTATCGACCGATAACTCCTTTGGCCCGCTGTGCTCGCGGAAGCACAACAACGCTCGCATGCTGGGGCAGGGACTACTGAAAGGGCGGCCCCCTGATGAGGCTTGTCGTCGATCTCAACCGGTGCCAGGGGTACGCGCAGTGCGCCTTCCTCGCACCCGATGTATTCGCCATGCACGGCGACGAGGCGCTGTTGTACAACCCGCACGCCGACGATTCACAGCGGGAGCACGTGGCGCGCGCCGTCGCGTCGTGTCCGGTCCAGGCCATCTTGGTGGACGACCTGGGCGATGCGGCCGCCACGGTGAAGGAGGGCCTGTCCAGTGGCCAGTGACGGGTTCTTGGAATGGATGAGGCGTGAGGGGCGGATCGTGATCGTGGGCGCTTCCCTCGCCGGCCTCCGGGCCGCGGAGACCCTGCGGGAGGAAGGCTTCACCGGTTCACTGACGCTGATCGGCGACGAGCCCTACGAACCGTACGACCGGCCGCCGCTCTCCAAGCAGGTCCTGCTGGGCAAGGCGACCGCCGACCGCACCGCACTGCCCCGGCGTATGGCGCTCGACGCAAACTGGCGGCTCGGTGTCGCCGCAACCGGGCTGGACATGGCGGCCAAACGGGTGCGCCTGGCCGACGGCGACGAGGTGGAGTACGACCGGCTGCTGATCGCGACCGGCGTTCATGCCCGGCCATGGCCGCATGAGGCAGAAGCCGACCTGGACGGGGTCTTCGTACTGCGTACGCGCGACGACTCGGCCGGTCTGCACCGGCGGCTGATGGCCGCGCCCCGCCGGGTGCTCGTCATCGGTGCCGGCTTCACCGGCTCGGAGATCGCATCCGCCTGCCGCGAGCGCGGGCTGCCGGTCACCGTCGCCGAACGCGCAGCAGCGCCTCTCGTGGGCGCGCTCGGCGGCGTGGTCGGCCAGGCGGCCGCAGAGCTGCAACGCGAACACGGCGTGGACCTGCGCTGCGGAATCATGGTCACGGGGTTGGAGGGCGACTCGGCGGGACGCCTGCGGAGCGCCCACCTGTCCGACGGCACCACCATCGACGCGGATGTCGCGGTGGTCTCGCTCGGCGCGACGCGCAACACCGCGTGGCTGGCGGAATCCGGACTCGGCGCCGGCCCGCGCGGAATCGCCTGCGACGCCGGATGCCGGGCCTTCGACGTCCGGGGCATCGTGACCGACGACATCTTCGTCGCCGGCGACGTCGCACGATCCCCGCACGCGCTTTTCGGGTACCAGTTCCTGTCCCTCGAACACTGGGGCAATGCCGTCGCACAGGCCGAGATCGCGGCGCACAACATGATCAGCGCCAGTTCGGACCGCCGTCCGCACCTGTGGGTGCCGGCCTTCTGGTCCTCCCAATTCGGGGTCAGCATCAAGTCGGTCGGCGTGCCGTCCCTGGGCGAGGAGGTCCTCATCGCCCAAGGGTCACTCGCCGAGCGCCGCTTCACCGGCGTGTACGGATACCAGGGCCGCGTCATCGCCGCCGTCACCTTCGACCAGACGAAGTGGCTGGAGTTCTACCAGCGGCAGATCGAAACGGCCGCGCCGTTCCCGCCGGCATTCCCCACGGTGGACCGCCGTCCCGAAGGTCTGCGGCCGGTCCCGGCCGACTTCCCCGACCCCTCACTGCCCACCCACGGGCCGTCTGTCACCCTCAGCGGCTACTCGCCGACCGACCGGCGGATCACGTTCACCCCTGCCCGAGCCTGACCGCGGCACGGGGCACCCGGAAGCCCGCTGTCCAACGCCCACAAGGACGCCATCATGACGCAAGGCATGCTCCTGCGGCAGATCACCGATCACGCCAACCGCGCCGACCCCTATCCCCTGTACGCCGAGCTCCGCAAGACGCCGGTGTCCCAACAGGGAGACGCTCTGTTCGTCGTCAGTACCTACTGGGAGATCAAGAGCCTGCTGCACGATCCGCGGATCAGCTCGGACGCCCGTAACCTCTCGCCCCAGGCCGCCGGCGCACTTCCCCAGCAGGAAGAGGAGACAACGGCTCTGCCGCCCGCCTTCCTGAAGCTCGACCCTCCAGAGCACGACCGGTTGCGCCGTATGACGATGCACCCGTTCGGACCGCCGCACACACCCCGGCGCGTCCACAACATGCACGGCGAACTCGCCCGGATCGTTTCCGACCTCATCGACGGCTTCGGAGACCGGGACCAGGTCGACCTCGTCGACAACTTCTCCTACCCCTTCCCCGTGACCGTGATCTGCCGACTGCTCGGGATTCCACGCGAGGACGAGGCACGCTTCCACTCCTGGGCCGACACCATCGCCGCCAGCCTCGACCCGGACCCGGACCAGGACCCCGGCGAGCGGCTCCGCGTCACCCAGCAGGCCCGCACCGAACTGGGCATGTACCTGTCCGGGCTCATCGACGAACGTCGCGGCGCACCCGGCGACGACATGCTCTCCGCGCTGGTCACCGACCATGGCCCGGACGGGCAGATGACCCCGATTGAGGTGCTCAGCACTGCTGCGCTGCTCCTGATCGCCGGCCACGAGACCACGGTCAACCTCATCACCAACGGCATGCTCACCCTGCTGCGCAACCCGGACGTTCTCAAGCGGCTGCGGGACGAACCCCGCCTGGCCGTCCCGCTCGTGGAAGAACTCCTGCGCTTCGAGCCCCCTGTGCAGCTGCTTCCACAGCGCACCACCCTCGCGGACATCGACATCGCCGGCACCACCATCCCCAAGGGCGCGTCCGTCTGGCTCGTCCTGGCCTCCGGCAACCGGGACCCGCAACGGTTCCTCGACCCCGACCGGTTCGACCCCGACCGGAAGGACAACCAGCACCTCGGCTTCGGCAGCGGCATCCACAACTGCTTCGGCGCGCCCCTCGCCCGCCTGGAGGCACAGCTCGCCCTGACCGAGCTCGCCCGCAGGCTCGACAACCCCCGCCTGCTGGAGGACCCACCCCCCTACCGCCAGAACGCCGTCCTGCGCGGACCCCGCCACCTGAACATCGCGTTCGACGGCTTCCGTGCCTAGCGAAGCTCTGTGAGGCGAAGACCTGTTGTCGCGGAGCCTCCTCCATCGTCTCCTGTGCGACCCCGCCGCCCGAGTGGGCGACGGGGTCGCCGTCGCGATGTCCGACGACGACCCCGGCGCCGCACCGACCGCGCTGCCCACGATCACGCCGCGGCATTCGCGCCTCAGCGGTTGGCGTGCTCGGCCCACACCCCCTTGAGCACCGCCCGGCCGAGGCGCAGTTGGCCCAGTCGGGGGGACGTGAGCGGCCATTCGCGCACAGTAGGTATCCATCCGCTCACTCCATGTGGCGAGCGCGGATGATCGCCCATAGCTTCGCCTCATGACGAAACGACAGATCAGATGCCTCGCATGCATCTCAGTAATCATGGTCACCGGACTGGGCGCCGCGGCGCCGTCCACCGGACCGGCCAGGCACACGGTGTATCCGGGCGAATCGATTCAGGCGGCGGTCGACGCCGCCGCGCCGGGAGACACAATCTTCCTCTACCCCGGCACCTACCGAGAGAGCGTGCTCATCACCAAGGCGGACCTGACCCTGCGCGGGTCCGGCAGGAGCACGGTCATCATGCCGGGGCCCGCTGCCACGCCGACCGCCAACACCTGTGCGCAGAGCGGCAACGGCATCTGTGTGATGGGTACGGCGGCCAAGACCGTCGACGGGGTCAGCATCCGCTCACTCACCCTCTCGGGCTTCAAGAAGAACGCCATCTGGGCGTCCGGCACCGACCGGCTGACGGTCAGAAGGGTGCTCGCCGAGAAGAACGGCATCTGGGGCATCGCTCAGCAGAAGTCCACCCGGGGTGTGTTCCGTGGCAACGTCGCGCGGGACAACGGCGACGCCGGCATCTTCATCGCCAACACGGTCGACGAGGAGGGCGGGGCGACCGACACCATGGGTGCGGTGGTCGCGGACAACGTACTGATCGGGAACCGGATCGGAGTCACGGTCAGGCGGGTCCGTAACCTCACCGTCCGCGGCAATGCCATGACCGAGAACTGTGCCGGCGTGTTCGTCGTGGGCGACGAATCGAAGCCCGCGGCCGGCGCGATGACCGTACGCGGCAACATGATCTACAAGAACAACAAGTTCTGCGCCGCCACCCCGCGCCTGCCCGCCATCCAGGGCTCCGGCATCGTCCTCACCGGTTCCGAGGCGACCGTCGTCCGCTCGAACCAGATCCTGAACAACGTGGGCGCAACGCCGCTCTCCGGCGGAATCGTGCTGTTCAAGAGCTTCGTGGGCGCCCAGAACACCGCCAACGTCATCCAGAACAACCAGGTGCAGGGCAACAAGACGGCGGACCTGGTCGACCAAGAAGGGGGGACGGACAACACGTTCCTCAACAACGTGTGCCAGGAATCCGCCCCCGCAGGGATGTGCTGACCGGTGTTCCCCGACACCCGGAGAATCGAGGCGGTATGACCACCGTTACCCCCAGACCAGCGTCAACCTTCGAGTCCACTCCCCAGTCGGCCATGCGCATGCGGGAGCTCGTCTTCGGAGCGGCATGCGCCGCTGCCGTGCGTGCTGCGGCCCGGCTGGGTGTGGCCGACGCACTCGGCGACGCGCCGGCGACCGCGGAGGAACTCGCGGCCGCGCTGAACACCGAACCGCAGCCCCTGCGCCGGCTCCTGCGCGCCCTGTCCTGTTACGGCGTCTTCGTCGAGACCGAGGACGGGACGTTCGCCCATACGGACATGTCCCTCATGCTGCGCGAGGACGCCCCCAACAGCCTGCGGTACATCGCCCTGTGGTGCACGGAGCCATGGACCTGGGACGCGTGGCCGCGGCTCGACGACGCGGTGCGTTCGGGCAAGAGCATCTTCCACGAGCTGTACGGCAAGGGGTTCTTCGAGTATCTGCACCAGGACGCGCACGAGTCGGCCCATGTCTTCAACCGCGCCATGACCACCTCCAGCGTGCAGTCCGCGCTGGAGGTCGCGGAGCTCCTCGACCTGACCGGGATCCGTGTGGTCGCGGACATCGGGGGCGGCCAGGGGCATGTGCTGGCGAGTCTGCTCGAGAAGCATCCGGACGTCCGGGGCACCCTGCTCGATCTGCCCGACGTGGTGGCGAAGGCGGACCCCCGGCTGCGGGCCGGCGGCTCGCTGGCGGAGCGGGTGCGCATCGTTCCCGGGGACTGCCGGGAGGACATCCCGGTCGAGGCCGATCTCTACATCGTCAAGAACATCCTGGAGTGGGACGACGAGAGCACACTCAGGACGCTGGGGAACATCGTCACGGTGGCCCGCCCGGGCGCCAGGGTCGTCGTCATCGAGAATCTCGTCGACGACACTCCCTCGATGAGGTTCACGACGGCGATGGACCTGCTTCTGCTCCTCAATGTCGGCGGTGCGAAGCACACCAAGGCAAGCCTGGTGGACAGGATGACCGAGGCGGGCCTGCTCGTCGGCGAGATCCGTCCGGTGAACGCGTATCTCCATGCGTTCGAGGGCGCCGTGCCCGAGTGAGACCCTGCGGCACACTCCTACGGCACAAAAGCCCCGGGCCCGGCACAGAGCCGGGCCCGGGGCAATTGTTGTGTCAGGCCGCTCCGTCACGCTCCCACCGGTAGAACTGGCGGGCCATCGCGTCCTTGGGGGTGCGCCAGGTCTCCGGGTCGTACGGGCTGACGAAGGCGGTGAGCCGGTCGCTGATGTCCCGGAACGCCGGATGGTCCGTCACCTTCGCGATCTCGGGGCCGGGGGGCCGCTCGGATTCGATCAGGTGCAGATACACGTCGCCGAACTGGAACAGGCTGCGCCGGGCGACCCCGACGAGGTGCGGCAGTTCGCCGTTGTCGGAGGCCTCGAACAGCCTGGCGATGTCCGGGGCCGACTCCGGCGCCATACGGGCGACGATCAGGGCTTGGTGCATCGGGGAGCTCCCTTTCTCTCTCAGGTCCCTTGCCCGGGGTTCAGTTGGCGGTGACCGAGGCGGAGCGGCTCTCGCGGTCGCGCTGCTCGATCTTGTCCCGGATGAGTTCCATCTGGACGCGGGAGTTGCGGTTGATGTTGTCGGTCATCCAGTCGTCGTCGACCGGGGCGTCCGGCTTCATCGCGAAGTCCTGCGTCCAGTGCATGCGCGTGCCGCCCGGGACCTCCGAGTACTCCCAGAGGATGTCCATGAACTGGAAGGGCCCGGTCTCGACGCGGCGGGCCCGTACCTTGCGGCCCTTGCGGTCGGTCGTACGCTCCGAGACCCAGCTCCAGACCGTGCCGTTGTCGTCGGGGTGCATGGTCAGGCGGAAGGTCGTGGTGCTGCCCTCCCGGGAGAGGATCTCGACCGACGCGTACTCGCTGAACAGTTGGGGCCAGTTCTCGATGTCGTTGGTCACCTCCCAGACGAGGTCCAGGGGGGCGGCGACGGTGATCTCGTTCTCGGTGTGTCCGGGCACTTCAGGCTCCAGTCATGAGGGTGTTGTTGACGAGGTCCACGAACTCCTGGGGGGTCTTGCAGCGGTCCGCGTCAGGGGGCAGCGGACGGCCGTGCCGGTTCTCCAGCTCGCCGACGATGCCGAGCAGGCCCAGCGAGTCGAGGCCGAACTCGTCGAAGCGGGCCTGGGGCCGGCTCGCCAGGTCGACGGGGTCGACGGTGAGTCCGGCGCCCTTCTTCATCAGGGCGGCGAGTTCTTCGATGGTCAGTCGATCGGACATGGGGACTTCTCCTTCTCACGAGGGGGTGTCGGTGGCGCTGCGCAGCACCAGCGCCGCGTTCGAGCCCATCAGCCCGCGGCTCAGCACCAGCGCAGTCCGCAGCTGCGCGGGGCGGGCCTTGCCCGTGACGACGTCGAGGTCGTGGCACACGTCGAAGACGTTGGGCGTGGGCGGTACGAGGCCGTGCTCCATGGCCAGCACCGCGGCGGCCGTGTCGAGCACGGGGCCTCCGCAGTAGGCCCGTCCGGTACCGGTCTTGGGTGCCGTCACCGGTACGCGCCGGCCGTGTGCGCCCAGCGCGTCGGCGATCGCCAGCGCCTCGGCCCGGTCGGCCTCCGGCACGCCGAGCGCGTCCGCGAAGACCACGTCGACCTCCTCGGGCGCGCACTGGGCCTCCGCCAGCGCACCGCGGATCGCGTGGGCCAGACCCTCCCGGGACTGCTCCCACTGGGAAGGCCCGGTGAAGGTGGCCGCGTGCCCTGCCACCAGGGCGCGCGGCCGGGCGCCTCGGCGGCGGGCCGCCGCCGCCTCCTCGACCACGAGCATCGCTCCGCCTTCGGCGGGGACGAAGCCACAGGCGTCGGAGGTGAAGGGCCTGTAGGCGCGTGTCGGGTCCTCACAGGTGCTCAGGTCCTCGTACCCGAGCTGGCAGACGACCGAGTACGGGGCGAGCGGGGCTTCCGCGGCGCCGACGACGACGGCGTCGGTGCCGCGTCGTACCGCCCTTGCGGCGTGCGCGAACGCGTCGAGTCCACCAGCTTCGTCGCTGGCGACGACGCCGCAGGGTCCCTTGAAGCCGGCGCGGATGGATATCTGGCCGGTGCTGGCCGCGTAGAACCAGGCGATGGACTGGTACGGGCCGACGAAGCGGGAGCCCTGGCCCCACAGCCGCTGCAGTTCACGCTGTCCGAATTCGCCGCCGCCGGACCCGGCGGCGGTCACCACACCAACGGCGAAGGGCGAGCCTTCGTAGTCGGCGCGGCCGAGCCGGGCGTCGTCGAGGGCGAGATCGGCCGCGGCCATCGCGAAGTGCGTGAAGCGGTCGGTCTGGACGAGGTAGCGCTCTTCGATCAGCGCACCGGGGTCGAAGTCGCGCACCTCCCCCGCCACACGGAGCGGCAGTTGCTCGCAGCCCTCGCGGGTGACCCGGTCGAGGACGCTGGTGCCCGCCTGGGTCGACTTCCAGAAGACTTCGGTGCCGAACCCGTTGGGGGCGATGACGCCGATGCCTGTGATGACCGTCTGCCGGGCTTCTCCGGAGCTCATCGCGCCCTCCCACTTGGCCGGGTCAGGACGACCGCTGACTGGAATCCGCCGAACCCGCTGCCGACCGAGAGCACGCTGCGCAGCTTCCGGGGGCGGGCGGTGCGCGGCACGTAGTCCAGGTCGCATTCGGGGTCGGGGGTCTCGTAGTTCGCCGTCGGCGGCACTACTTGCCGGTCCATGGCGAGGACGCAGGCCACGAGTTCGATCGCTCCGATGGCGCCCAGTGAGTGGCCCACCATCGATTTGATCGAGCTCATGGGCGTCTTGTAGGCGTGGTCGCCCAAGGAGCGTTTCACCGCGGCCGTCTCGTGCCGGTCGTTCTGTTTGGTGCCCGAGCCGTGCGCGTTGACGTAGTCGATCTCGGAGCTGTTGATACGGGAGTGATCGAGGGCGCTGTTGATCGCCTGGGCCATCTCCAGTCCATCGGGGGTCAGTCCCGTCATGTGGTAGGCGTTGCCGAAGGTGGCGTAGCCGCCTATCTCGCAGTACACCCGCGCGCCGCGGGCCCGGGCGTGCTCCAGTTCCTCCAGGACCAGTACGGCGCCGCCCTCACCCATGACGAACCCGTCCCGGTTGGCGTCGAACGGCCGGGATGCGTGGGCCGGGTCGTCGTTGTTCGGCGAGGTCGCCTTGATCGCGTCGAAGCATGCGACCGTGATCGGGGAGATCGGTGAGTCCGACGCACCCGCGACGCAGACGTCGAGCCGGCCGTCCTGGATGGCGTGGCAGGCGTAGCCGATCGCGTCGAGCCCTGAGGTGCAGCCCGTCGAGACGGTCTGCACCGGACCGTGGGCGCCGACCTGTTCGGCCACCGCTGAGGCGAGGGAGCTCGGTGAGAACGCGCGGTGCAGATGCGGTCCGGCCGGCCGGTGGTCCACGTCCCAGCGCTCGCCCTTGCCGCTGACCGCGACATAGTCGTGCTCCAGGCGGGTGGTTCCACCCACCGCCGTGCCGAGCGAGACCCCCATACGCCAGGGGTCCTTCTTCTCCGGATCGATGCCGGAGTCGCGTATCGCCTCCTCGGCGGCCACCAGCGCGAACTGGATGTACCGGTCCGAGCGCGCCACCTGCTCCCGGTCGAGACCGTGGGCCCCGGGGTCGAAGTCGACCTCGGCGGCGATGCGCGAGCGGAAGCCCTCCGGGTTGAAGAGCGTTATGCCGCGCGTCGCCGTACGGCCGTTCGCGAGCAGGTCCCAGAACGCCTGGGCGCCGACTCCGCCGGGGGCGACGATACCGACCCCGGTGACCGCCACCCGCCGGCTCACGAAACGACCCCAGTCCGTTCCGGCGGCCTGCCCTGCTCGGCGCTTCCGGGGTGTCCGGTGTCGTTGTCGTCGGGCCGCTCGTTCTCCTCCGTGTCGACGTGCCCGAGCTCCGGGCGCGGGGCGAGCGGGCCGAGGTGGAAGACCATGCGGGCTTCCACGTCCCCGACGTTACGGAACCGGTGGCGCACGTTCAGGGGGATCAGGAGGCCCTGATCCGACCGCATCGGGTGCGTCTCACCATCCAGATCCACCTCCAGAAGCCCGTTCACCACGTACACGAACTCCTCGGAGTACGGGTGGTAGTGCTCGCCGATGCGTTCGCCGGGCTGCACGATGGCAAGGCCCATGAATCCACTGGTGGCGCCCACCGCGGTCGGGGTGAGCATGGCGCGCAGGTCGCCTCCGCGCCTGCGGTTGGGCTGGGTTTCGCTGAGGTCCACGATGCGTGGGCGGTGCGTGGTCATGAATGGTTCCTCCAGGTGCTTGCCCCCGACGGCTCGGCCGGTGGCCGTGATGGCCGGACGCGCGGTTCAGGATTCCGGCGACGCGATCCGGTCGGTGATCAGGTGCATTTCGGAGTCCGCGAGGAATCGCGACATCTCCTTCTTGGTGGTCGGCATGCCGTCCTCGCCGTTGGCGAGCAGCCGGGCGAGGGTGGCTGCCTTGCGGGGTCCGCTGACGCCGAGCGCCAGGGCGGGCTGCGCGTCGAGCTTGCCGCTCACATCGACGAGGCGGACGACGATGTCGTCGCGCTGGAAGATGGTGCTGCTCGCGATGGGGCTCTGTGGGTTCTCGGCCGCCGCCTCGTCCTGCTTGGCGAGCAGCCGGGCCAGCGCCATTCCGCAGCCCTCCTTGGCCGGGTAGTAGAGCGCGTGGCGGCTCAGCTCGGCGGGGTTTCGCCCGTCGCCCGCCACATGGTGGACCGCCGGGAGAGCCGCCCGGGTGAAGAACATCCGGGCGGAGTCGGGGTCCTCAAGGTCCCGGTCCTGTTCCAGATACGGGTTGATGGCTTCCTCCACGGCCCTGACCTCGGGCTGCCTGGCCACATGGCGCAGTCCGGCGAGAAGGTCGCCCTGCACCTCGATCGCCCGCACGACACGGTTGCCGTGCATGAAGAGGGAGGTGCGGCGCAGGTGGGTGTTCTCGTCGACGCGGGCCGCCGGGGAGGTGTACCCGGACAGGATCTTCGCGACTTCCTTCTCGCTGCCCGGCTTCACCGTGAAGGTGAGGGCATGCCGTACGACGCCGTCGCCGACCCGGGGTGCGGCCTGGAGCCTGCCCTTGAGCTGTGCGGGTGTCTCGGTGAAGGCCTGTCCGGTCTCCCGCAGGACGCTGAAGCGCAGCGAGCGGGTGTCCCGTACGCAGTTGTGCAGCGGCTGAACCGTCGTCACGTGCTCCTCGCTGTTCACCCATGCGAGGAAGGGCGGGGCGCCCTCCCATTCGCTGGTGATGAGCCACTGCGAGGGGTTCTCGATCGACTGGCACAGCTGGTCGCTGATGTGGCCAGGGACCGATGCGACCTGATTGCGCAGATGCTCGTACGCCTCGAGGAACTGGTTCTGTGCGCCGTCTTGGAGGTCCAGCAGCAGCACGACCCGAAGCCTGGAGCCATCGAAGGCGGACTGCGATATCCGTTCCGACAGGGTTGTCATCGTTCACACTCCTTATCGACAGCTCGGCCGCCACGTGCCGTGGCTCCTCGTCCGTCGTCGGTGGAATCCGCCCGGGTTTCAACCACCCTGCGGATACGGACGGTCCGCCTCCCTGGCTCGGGTGGCGCTCCCGCAATTGATCGTGGTCCGGTACTTCGACTGGCGCGAGAGCTGAGAACCAAGCGGGTGAATGGGCGAGGGAACCGTTCCCCCAGAGGGCATGAAAGTTCCATCCCCCCGGGCGGCAGGAGCTGGAGCGACTCATGGCAGATATGGAAGAGAACGTCGACCACCGCGTACCGGTCCTCATCGTGGGCGGCTCCTTGGTGGGCCTGTCCACGTCGCTGTTTCTGGGCCGCCACGGCGTCAGACATCTGCTGGTCGAAAAACACTCGGGCACCTCGATGCACCCGCGCGGACGCGGCAACAACGTGCGGACGATGGAGCTGTTCCGGGGCGCCGAGGTGGAGGCGGACATCCGGCAGGCCGCGTCGGTCCTCGCGGACAACCACGGCATCCTGCAGGCGGGCTCGCTGACCGGCGACGACCAGGAGTGGCTGTTCAAGGAGATCGACCCCGGCGGCGGGCTGGCCCGCTTCAGCCCGACGACATGGTGCCTGTGCAGCCAGAACGACCTTGAACCCGTGCTGCTGGACCGTGCCCGCGCGCAAGGCGGCGACGTGCGGTTCTCCACCGAACTGCTGAGCTTCGAGCAGGACTCGACGGGCGTGATGGCGGTCCTGAAGAACCGGGACACCGGTGAGCACAGCACCGTGCGTGCCGACTATCTCGTCGCGGCCGACGGGCCTCGTAGCCCCGTCAGGGAACAGCTGCGCATCGGCCAGACCGGCAACGGCGATCTGTTCCACAACGTGAGCATCGCCTTCCGCTCCCGTCGGCTCATGGACGCGGTGGGAGACCGGCGCTTCATCGTCTGCTATCTGACCAACCCCGAAGCGGACGGGGCCCTGCTGCCGGTGGACAACCGGGAGCTGTGGGTGTTCCACGCGCCCTGGCACCCCGAGCGGGGCGAGGCACTCGAGGACTTCACCGACGAGCGCTGCGCCGAGCACATCCGCAAGGCAACCGGTGCGCCGGGCCTGGACGTTGAGATCACCGGCAAGGCGCCGTGGCACGCCGCGGAACGGGTTGCCGGGAGCTACTCGTCAGGCCGGGTCTTCCTGGCCGGCGACTCGGCCCACGAGATGTCCCCGACCGGGGCGTTCGGCTCCAACACCGGCATCCAGGACGCCCACAACCTGGCCTGGAAGCTCGCGCTGGTGCTGGACGGATCGGCGGGTCCCGGGCTGCTCGAGACGTACGACGCGGAGCGGCGCCCGGTGGCGCGCGCGACGAGCGAACGCGCCTCGTCCCGCTCGGCGGAACACAGCCACCCCGGCTACGCACCCGCGGTCACCCCGGGCGGCGGGCGCAAGGGCGGGATCCTCTCGGTGGCGATGGGTTACAGCTATCTGCACGGCGCGGTCCTGGGCGTCGCCCCGGACCGGCCCATCGTGCCGGAGCGCATGGAGCTGATGGGCGCACCCGGCACCCGCGCCCCGCACATGTGGGTCGGCGGGCCCACCGGGCGGGTGTCCACCCTGGACCTCTACGAGCGGTCGTTCGTGCTGCTCAGCGCGGCGGGCACCGCGTGGCAGGCAGCGGCGCGGAGGGTCGCGGAGCGGCTGTCCGTGCAGTTGGACGCGTACGCGGTCGGTGCGGGTCCGGACGCCGATCTGGTCCCCGAGGGCGATGCAGACTGGGCCGCAATGCACGGCACCACGCCCGAGGGCGCGCTGCTGGTACGCCCGGACGGCTTCGTGGCCTGGCGTTCGCCGGGCGCCGTCCAGGATCCGGAGGCGACGCTCCACGCGGCGATGAGCACGCTGCTGAGTCGCGCCTGACCGACGTCCCGCTACCCCACCCAGGCGCAGATCCGCGGGCCGGACCACACTAAATCTGTGGCGAACCCGTCGCGCGTGCGGCCTTTGCGCTCTACGGTGCGCAGATAGCTCTGCGTATGGGGGAGGTGTAGAACTAGGACATGGCCGCACGCTACGGCCGCCCGCGCTCGGTTCTACGGATGCGAACTGTCGCAGGCCAGGTCTTTCTCCTGCAATTGGCGATCGTGGTGTTGCTCGTCGCGGCCGCCATGGTCGCGCTCGTCCTGCAGTCCAGGTCCGACAGCGAGCGCGAGGCCCGCAACCGGTCGGTCGCCGTCGCCGAGACCTTCGCCAATTCGCCGGGCATCGAGGCGGCACTGAAGAGTCCCGATCCGACGGCCGTGCTCCAGCCGCGCGCCGAAGAGGCCCGTAAGCGGTCCGGCGTCGACTTCATCGTCGTCACCAACACCGACGGAATCCGCTACACCCACCCGCTGCCCGACCGGATCGGGAAGAAGTTCGTCGGCAATCTGGGGCCCGCGCTGGCCGGCGGCGTCACGACCGAGAAGATCATCGGGACGATCGGGCCGCTCGTCCAGGCGGTGGTGCCGGTCAAGGGACGTGATGGCTCGGTCGTCGGCCTGGTGTCCGCCGGGATCACGATCGCGCATGTCAGCAATGTCGTCGAGGAGCAGTTCCCCCTTCTGTTCGCGGCCACCGGGGCGGTGCTTCTCGTCACCACCGGCGGTACGGCACTGGTGACCCGACGGCTGCGCCGCCAGACCCACGGCCTCGGCCCGGCCGAGATGACCCGGATGTACGAGCATCACGACGCGGTGCTGCATGCCGTACGCGAGGGCGTGCTCATCGTCGGCGGTGACGGGCGGCTGCTGCTCGCCAACGACGAGGCGCGCAGGCTGCTCAATCTGCCGTCGGACGTGGAAGGCCGCCCGGTCACCGAGCTCGGCCTTGACCCGCTCACCGCCCGGCTGCTCGCCTCCGGGCGGACCGCCACCGACGAGGTGCATCTGGTCGGGGACCGGCTGCTCGCCGTGAACCAGCGGCCGACGGACCAGGACGGCGGCCCGCCGGGCAGCGTCGCGACGCTGCGCGACACCACCGAGCTGCGGGCGCTGACCGGGAAGGCGGATGTGGCACGGGGGCGTCTGAAGCTGCTGTACGACGCCGGTACGGAGATCGGCACCACCCTCGACGTGGTGCGCACCTGCGAGGAGCTGGCGGAGTTCGCCGCGGCCCGGTTCGCCGACTACGCCACCGTCGACCTGGTGGAGGAGGTGCTGCGCGGCGAGGAGCCGACTGCCGCGGGCACCAACCACGACATGCGGCGTATGGCCTTCAGGGGACGGCGGGACGACACCGCGCTCTACCCGCTGGGCAAGCTGATCCGCTTTGTGCCGTCCACGCCGCTGGGTTTCGGCATCCGCAGGGGCGAGGCGGTCATGGAGGCCGATCTGACCGCGTACGCCGGATGGCAGGAGCAGGATCCGGTGCGGGCCAGGAAGCTCGTCGAGCACGGAATCCACTCGATGATCGCGGTGCCGTTGCGCGCCCGCGGCGTGATTCTGGGCGTGGCGATGTTCTGGCGCTCCGAGAAGCCCGAACCGTTCGAGGAGGAGGACCTGTCCCTCGCGGAGGAGCTGGTCGCGAGGGCCGCGGTCAGCATCGACAACGCCCGCCGTTACACCCGCGAGCACACCATGGCGGTGACCCTCCAGCGCAGTCTGCTGCCGCGCGGCCTGCCCGAGCAGAACGCCATCGACGTCGCCTACCGCTACCGGCCCGCGCAGGCCGGGCTCGGCGGGCTCGGCGGTGTCGGCGGGGACTGGTTCGACATCATCCCGCTGCCTGGCGCCCGGGTGGCGCTCGTGGTGGGCGACGTCGTGGGCCACGGCCTGCACGCCGCGGCGACCATGGGCCGGCTGCGGACCGCGGTCCACAATTTCTCCAGCCTTGATCTGCCGCCCGACGAGCTCCTGTGGCACCTCGACGAGCTGGTCGCCCGCATCGACCAGGACGAGACCGCGGACGGCACGGAGGGGGTCACCGGAGCCACCTGCATCTACGTGATCTACAACCCGGTGTCCGGACACTGCACGATGTCACGGGCCGGCCATCTCCAGCCCGTCATCGTCCACCCGGACGGCACCGCGGTCTTCGCCGATGTGCCCGGCGGCCCGCCGCTCGGGCTCGGCGGACTGCCCTTCGAGACCCTGGACCTTCAGCTGCCCGAGGACAGCCGCCTGGTCCTGTACACGGACGGGCTCGTGGAGGACCGCGACCGCGACATCGACGACGGCCTGGCGCTGCTGCGCCAGACGCTGGCGGAGCACGCGGACCGGAGCCCGGAGGAAACCTGCGAGGCGGTGCTGAAGGAGCTGCTGCCGGAACGCCCGCGCGACGACATCGCGCTGCTCGTCGGCCGTACGCGCGTCCTGGACTCCAGCCGGGTGACCGACTGGGAGGTGCCGTCCGACCCGTCGGCCGTGGGCGAGGTGCGGTCCGCCGTCTCCCGCAAGCTGGCCGAGTGGGGTCTGGAGGAGGAGGCCTTCACGACGGAGCTGATCCTCAGCGAGCTGGTCACCAACGCGATCCGGTATGCCACGGGCCCGATCCGCGTACGGCTGATCCGTGACCGCTCCCTGATCTGCGAGGTCTCGGACCACAGCAGCACGTCCCCGCACCTGCGCCAGGCGGCGACCACCGACGAGGGCGGCCGGGGGCTGTTCCTGGTCGCCCAGTTCGCGGAACGCTGGGGCACGCGGTACACCTCGGACGGCAAGGTCATCTGGACGGAACAGCCACTGCCGGCCGAGGGGCAGTGAGCGTGGGTGTCAGCCGGCCTCCGGGCCCAGCGGGCGTCCGCACCTCATGTTCCAGCGGCCCCCGCGCCCGGTGAGTTCCGTCAGGGTCAGAGGCGCGACGTCCAAGCGCCAGAACGCCTCAGGTGGCAGGGACAGAGCCTGCACGATCGCCGCCCGCGTCACCGCCGGGTCGACGACCGCGAGGACACGGCCCGCGTCGGGCGGGAGCGACTCCAGCCACGCGCCCACCCGCGTGCACAGCGACCGCAGCGACTCGCCGCCGTGCGGTGCGCACGACGGGTCACTGAGCCACGCCGACACCGACTCCGGCTCGCCGGCGCTCACTTCGTCCAGTCGTCGCCCACGCCAGCGGCCCAAGTCCCAGTCGCCGAGGGCCTCGGCGGGCTCCGCCCGCAGGCCCAACTCGGCGGCTGTCTCCCGGCAGCGCGCGGACGGGCCGCTCAAGAGCCGGTCGGCGCGAGGCAGCGCACCCGCGGCGGCGCGGGCGCGGCGTGCTCCCGACGCGTCCAGCGGCGCGTCGCCGTCGAAGCGGGCCTCCCGCAGCGCCGTGTTCGTCGCAGGTGAGACCAACATCACCCGTACCGTCATCCCGTGCGCTCCCCTCCCCTTCGCGGCCAAGGAACAAGCACATCATGGGCGTTCGGGCGCCCGTTCACGCGCCCCTGCGCCGTAGCGGTGCAGGCCCGCAAGCGGTACGGTCTCGTGGACATTGACGACGGTGTGACGGAAGCCCGGTGAGAATCCGGCACGGTCGCGCCACTGTGTACCCGTTCCCCGCGGGAAGTCAGACCCAGCACCTTCGTCTCAGGCACCACGATCGGGACGCGTGTTCCCCCAGGAGGTTCTGCCATGGCACAGTCTGTTGCGCCCGCCACCGCCGCACCGGCCATCACCCCCATCTCGCTCACGGCCATCGCCCCCTGGGCGCTCTTCTTCGGCGTTCTGATGCTGGTTCTGCTCTACTTCGTCGGCGCGGAGCAGGGCGCCACCTCGCTCATCTCCGGCGAGAACGTCCACGAGTGGGTCCACGACGGACGCCATCTGCTCGGATTCCCCTGCCACTAGAACTTCTTCAGAGCTCAGGGGAAACACCATGAACTCCATATCTGTCAGAGGCCTGCTCGGCCGCGGCATGCTCGCGGGCCTGGTCGCCGGCGTCTTCGCTCTCGTCGTCGCGTATCTGCTCGGTGAGTCCCCTGTGGACGCCGCCATCGCGTTCGAGGAGAGCCACAGCCATGAGCACGGCGGCGGCGAGGAACTCGTCAGCCGCGCCATGCAGTCCACGGGCGGTCTCGCCACGGGCGTACTGGTCTTCGCCGTCGCGATCGGCGGCATCGCCGCCCTCGCGTTCGCTGTCGCGCTGGGCCGCATCGGCCGGTTCGGACCGCGCGCCACAGCCTTGCTGGTCGCTCTCGGCGCGCTGCTGAGCGTGTACGTCGTGCCGTTCCTCAAGTACCCGCCGAACCCACCGGCCGTCGGTGACCCCGACACGATCGGCCAACGAACAACGCTGTACTTCCTGATGATCCTGCTCAGCGTCCTGCTCTCGGTCGCCGCGGTGATCCTCGGCAAGCGTCTGGCTCCCCGTCTTGGCAACTGGAACGCGACCGTCGCCGCCGCGGCCGCGTTCGTCGTCGCCGTCGGTCTCGCCTTCGCCTTCCTGCCCTCGTTCAACGAGGTGCCGAAGGGCTTCCCGGCAACCGTGGTCTGGGAGTTCCGGCTGGCCACGCTCGCCATCCAGGTCACGGTCTGGACCGTCTTCGGACTGGTCTTCGGTCACCTCGCCGAACGGCTCCTCACCCCGGAGGCTGCCGCGCAGGAGGGGAAGGTCGCATCGCGGGCGACAGCCGCCGCGAACTGACCGAGCTGGGCCTCCGCCCCGGACCCCGCGCCTCAATCTCCCGCCAGACTTCGTCTGGCGGGAGATTGAGGACACGGCCGAAGGCCGTACTGGGGGTCCCCCCACGCCCGCAGGGCGTAGGGGACGGGTCTGCGGGCGCAGCCCCCGGTTATCCCGCAGACGCCTCCACCGCGTCCGCCACAGCGTCGAAGAAGCGTGCGTGCGCGAGGTGGCTGCACGGAATCTCGGGGTTCCACGGCACCAGCCGCGCCCGTCCCGCCACAGGCCGCCACGCCTCGATCGCGCTGAGCCGGTCGACCGGCAGAGCATTGGCGCGTACGTCGCTCAGCACGATGTCCGGCCGCAGCGACACGGCCGCGGTCCAGTCGACGGTGGACCAGCTGGCGCCCGGTCCGCACTCGGGCTCCACGAGGCCGATACCGCAGTCGGCCAGCGCCCGCAGGTCCGCCCAGGCTCGGGGCCTGGCGAGGTGGACACTGTCCCGGGTGGCGGGCGACAGCGCCAGTACGCGTAACCCGGCGGCCCGGGCCGCGAGGGTACGTAACCGGCCTTCCGCACGGGCGAGTTCCACCGCACCCGAGCTGTCGGCGTCCGCTCCGAGCGACCGGGCGAGCGCCGTGAACCGGTCGCGCACGTCACCGAGTGAGCGGCCCTGCCCCACGTCGAAAACCACCACCGGGACCCGTTCCTCGATGTACTTCGCCGTGTCCGGATCCAGGCCGTACACCTGATCGGTGCCGTAGGCGACGGCGACCACCAGGTCGGGGTCCGCCCGCAGGACCGCGTCCGCGTCCACGCGTGATCCCGACCCGAGATAGGCGATGTCCCCTACGGGCAGGGGGCCGGCCTTGGCCGGGTCTGCGGTGTCGCCGTCGTGGTTGGAACCGAAGATGCCCACCGGGCGAATGCCGTGGTCGAAGAGTGTCGCCCCGGCCTGGATGTAGGCGACCGGCCTCGACGGTGTGGTTGCCGCTGCCGCCAGGCGGCCGCGGTCGTCCAGGAATTCCCAGTCCTTCTTACGCGCCATACCGTCCCCACCCCTGCCTATTGCCGGTTACAGATCGCGACGCCTCCCCCGAGGGCATCGACGTTTGACTGCCCGGCGGGCTCGGCGGTCACTCATGCGGACCGTCGCCGTTTCAACCGCCTCTTGCTTCAACGACCCTGTGGCTCAACGACCCTGTGGCTCAACGGCCTTGGGCCGCAGCCGCGGGCAGCGACACCTCGAAGCGGCAGCCGCCCGTCACATTGCGTACGTCGGCGTGGCCCGCGTGCGCCTCGACGATGCCGCGGACGATGGCGAGGCCGAGACCCGCGCCGGCCGGGGGCGTACGGGCCTGCGTGCCGCGCCAGCCCGTGTCGAAGACGCGGGGCAGGTCCTCCTCCGGGATGCCGCCGCAGCCGTCGGTGACGGACAGCACCACCCACTCCTCGCGGCGCTCGGCGGCGACGGCGACCGTGCCGTCGGCCGGGGTCCGGCGAATCGCGTTGACCAGGAGGTTCGCCAGGACGCGGGTCATCTCCTTGCCGTCCACCTCGACCGGGAACGGCTCGACACGGTCCCCGACGAGGCGTACGCCGTACTCGCGGGCGAGCGGGTCCGCCCCGGCGAGCGCCTCGCCGACCAGGTCGTACACCGACATCGGGGTGGGTGTGAGGGCCAGCGTGCCCGCGTGGATGCGGGAGAGCTCGAAGAGGTCGCCGACCATGGAGTTGAGGCGGTCGACCTCGGTGCGGATCTGGCGGAAGTAGCGCTCTGGATCCTGGACGACGCCGTCCTCCAGGGCCTCGGACATCGCGCGCAGCCCGGCCAGTGGAGTGCGCAGATCGTGCGAGATCCAGGCGACGAGCTCGCGGCGGGAGGTCTCCAGGGCGCGTTCGCGCTCGCGGGAGGCGGCGAGCCGGTCGCTGGTGGCGGCGAGTTCGCGGCTGAGTGCGGCCAGTTCGGCGGTGGACGCCCCGTCGGGGGCGGCGAAGGAGCCGCCGTCGCCGAACGAGCGTGCTGCCAGGGTGAGTTCACGGCTGCGGGCGACGACCCAGCGGCCGAGCAGCAGCGCGGTGGCGAGCGAGACGACCGCCGCCATCGCGACGACCGTGGTGACGACGGTGAGGTCGTGCGCGGACAGGAACATGGCCTGGGCGACCGCGAGCGTACCGGCGAGCATGGCGGTGACCGCGACGGCGGCGACGACGGTGAGGGAGACGGCGACGGACCGGTGGCGCAGCAGACGCAGGGTCAGCGCGCCGAGGAGGCCGACGGCCGCGGCCCCGAGGAAGGCGAAGAGCGCGATGAGGAGCATGTCCCGCACGGTGATCAGGCCTCTTCTCGTGGTGCGTGGCCGTTTGGAACGTGGCCGTGCGGTGCGTGGCCGTGCGGTGCGTGGCCGTGCGATGTGCCGTCGCCCGGGGAGGCGTCCTCCGGCACGTCGAAGCGGTAGCCCACGCCCCACACCGTCTGGATCAGCCGCGGCCTGGCCGGATCGTCCTCGATCTTGCCGCGCAGCCGCCGCACATGAACCGTGACGGTGGACAGATCGCCGAACTCCCAGCCCCACACGTCCTGCATCAGCCGCTCCCGCCCGATCGCCTCCCCCGGGTGCCGCATCAGATGCGCGAGCAGGTCGAACTCCCGCAGGGTCAGGCCCAGTTCACGCCCGTCCTTGGTGGCCCGCCGCGCCGCCGGGTCCAGCACGATGCCCGCGGCCGCCAGTTCGGGCCCCGCCCGCCGCTCCCCCGCCGCTCCGCCCCGGCGCAGTACGGACTCGACCCGGAGCACCAGCTCGCGCGGGCTGAACGGCTTGGTGACATAGTCGTCCGCGCCTACTTCGAGCCCCAGGATCCGGTCGTCCTCGTCGCCGCGCGCGGTCAGCATGATCACCGGCACGGCGGCGGGCGCGCCGGCCCGGAGCCTGCGGCACACCTCCAGGCCGTCCATGCCCGGCAGCATCAGATCGAGGACGACCAGATCGGGCAGCCGGGCGGCGGCGAGCCGGAGCGCCTGGGGCCCGTCGGCGGCCCGGTCCACGGTGAAGCCCGCGCGCTCCAGATAGCCGGTGACGACCTCGGCGACGGTCGGATCGTCGTCGACGACCAGAATGTTGTGCATACCGCCAGTGTCCTCGTACGGAGCACGGTCCACGGCACGCGTCGCCTTACGAAACCATGACGCCCGAAGAGTCGCCCGAAGAACTGGGTCCTGCGAAACCGCAGACGTCCGATTCGTTCAAGACCGCAGGTCCGGGCCCTGCCTACGGTGAGGTCATGACTCCACGACTCGATGCGATCGGCCTCGTCGTCGCCGACATGGCCGCCTCGCTCGCCTTCTACCGCCGGCTCGGCCTGGACATCCCCGCCGAAGCCGACTCCGCGCCCCACGCCGAGGCGACGCTGCCGAGCGGGCTGCGCGTGCTGTGGGACACCGAGGAGACCGTCCGCTCCTTCGACCCCGGGTGGACCCGGCCCACCGCCGGCGGCGAGCGTCTCGGTCTCGCCTTTCTCTGTGGCAGCCCCGCCGAGGTGGACTCGGTGTACGCCGAGCTGATCGAGGCCGGCTACCACGGGCACCGGAGGCCCTGGGACGCCTTCTGGGGACAGCGTTACGCGCTCGTCCTGGACCCCGACGGCTGTGCCGTCTCGCTGTTCGCCAGCGCGGAATAAGCCCCCAGGGTGATTCCGGCCAGATCGCGCATCTCGCGGGCGAGGTGCGCCTGGTCGGCGCAGCCCGCGGCGAGTGCCGCTTCGGCGTACGGCACACCTTCCCGTACGAGCGTCAGTGCACGCTGCAACCGCAGCACCCGGGCCAGCGTTTTGGCCCCGTAGCCAAAGGCGTCCAGGGAGCGGCGGTGCAGCTGGCGCGCGCCGAGGCCGATGGCGTCCGCCGCGCCCGCGACCGTGCCGCCCGCCATCAGGCGGCGCACCACCTCGCCCAGCAGCGGATCGGGCGGGCCGGCCGCGGCCGCACGGCGCAGCGCCACGTCCTCCAGCTCCGCCACCGGGTCCGCGGCCTCGTCGATCCGCTCGGCGAGGCGCCGGGCCTCGGCGCCGCCCCACAGGTCGGCGAGCTCGACCCGGCGGTCGCGCAGCTCGTGGGCCGGTACGCCGAGGAACGCGGGCGCGGTCCCGGGCGCGAAGCGGACGCCCGCGTACCGCAGGACGGGCGCGCCCTCGGGGATGTGGGCGTGGGTGTCGGGTCCCGCCACGAGGAGGCGGCCGTCGGTCCACAGCAGGTCCATGCAGCCGTCGGACAGCACGGGGTGGGCGGCGTCGGCGCGGGTGTCGATCGTCCGCGTCCAGACGACGGCGCCGTCGAGCCGCGACCGCCGTTCCTCGTACATGACACCGAGGCTAATCCCTCCCGAACGGCGCGGAATTGATCAAGAATGCCGACCGCCGCTACTCCTTGGACTCCTTGTCACGGCCGTTGTCGCGGTGCTCCTTCTCACGGTGCTCCCGGGTCGAGTGCAGCCGGGACTTCACATCGTCCGGCGGCAGGAACCGCGACCACCGCTCCGGGAACTCCGAGGGCATGTCCCCGTTGTCCGCGTCGTCCTCGTCCTCGTCGTCGTCCTCTTCCGCGAAGACGTGATGCGCCTTCGCCCGGGCCAGGACCTCCGCCGCGTGGGCAGCGCGGACGCGTTCGTTGGCCGCACGGGCCGCGGCCGTGGCCACCGACGGCCAGACACGGTCGATCGCGGCATTGACCGCCGCCCCCACCAGGACCGCGAAGGCTGTGAGGCCGATCCACAGCAGGACGGCGATCGGGGCGGCGAGCGAGCCGTAGATCGTGGGGCCCTCGACCGTGCTGGTGAGGTAGATGCGGAGCAGGAAGCTGCCGAACACTCCCATTCCGAGCGCCACCAGCGCTCCGGGGACGTCCTCGATCCACGGGGACCGGACGGGGACGGACACGTGGTAGAGCGTGGTCAGGAACGCGATCGAGAGCAGGCTGACCACCGGCCAGTACAGGACGCTGACGACTTCCGTGCCCCACGGGATGAACTCCACCACCCGGTCCGGGCCGACGACCGCCAGCGGCAGCACCACCGCGCCGATCAGCAGGGCCACGATGTAGAGCAGGAAGGCGAGCAGCCGGGTGGCGACGATGCCGCGCTGGCCGTCGAGGCCGTACATCACGGTGATGGTGTCGATGAAGACGTTCACCGCCCGCGATCCCGACCAGAGGGCGATCGCGAAGCCGATCGAGATGATGTCGGGACGGCCGCCGTGGGTGACGTCCTCCAGCAGGGGCTTGGCGATCTCGTTGACACCCCGGTCGGACAGCACCGTGCCGACCGCGCCCAGGATGTTCTCCTCGATCGAGGCGACGGTGGTGGTGTTGGTCCAGTTGTCGATATAGCCGAGGAGACCGATCATGCCGAGCATCAGCGGCGGCAGGGACAGCAGCGTGAAGAACGCCGCCTCGGCGGCGAGGCCCAGGATGCGGTACTCGATGCACGAATTGACCGTGTCTTTCAGCAGCAGCCATGCCATCTTCCGCTTGGAGACGTTGCGATAGAGGACTCGGGCCCGGTGGAGTCGGCCCGATGGCCGCTCGGGTGTTTCATTTGCTGCCTGCACCTCCTTACCGTATCGGCATGGCAGCTACCACCCACACAGTGACCAACCAGGCTCCGCCCCTGGTGGGGTACGACGTCTACACATCCGACCAGGCGCTCACCGAGGGCGTGGAGCGGCATGTCGCGCCGGAACTCCTCGACGAGGCGCGGGCAGAGCTCACGGAGCTCGGCACCACCGCGGGCTCCGCGCAGGCCCAGGAGTGGGGGGTGCAGGCCAACGAGAATCCGCCGAAACTGCGGACGCACGACCGGTACGGGAACCGGATCGACGAGGTCGAGTTCCACCCGGCCTGGCACCGGCTGCTGGGCCACGGCGTCTCCGCGGGTCTGACGAACGCCTGGGGCAGGCCGGCCGGGCATGTGCGGCGCGCGGCCGGGTTCCTGGTGTGGACGCAGGCCGAGGCCGGGAACGGCTGTCCGCTGTCGATGACGCACGCCTCCGTCCCCGCGCTGCGTACGGACCCGGCGCTGGCGGCCGAGTGGGAGCCGCGGCTGACCTCGCAGGTGTACGAGGAGGGGCTGCGGCCTGCCTCGCTGAAGGCGGGGTCGCTGTTCGGGATGGGGATGACGGAGAAGCAGGGCGGCAGCGACGTCAGGGCCAATACGACGCGTGCCGAGCCCGTCGCCGGTGACGGGGAGTATGTGCTCACCGGTCACAAGTGGTTCTGCTCGGCTCCGATGAGTGACGGTTTTCTGGTACTCGCGCAGGCGGCCGGGGGCTTGACCTGTTTCCTGGTGCCTCGGGTGCTGGAGGACGGGACGAGGAACGTGTTCCGGATCCAGCGGCTCAAGGACAAGCTGGGCAACAAGTCCAACGCGTCGAGCGAGGTCGAGTTCGACGGGACGTGGGCTCGCCGGGTCGGCGACGAAGGGCGCGGGGTTCGCACGATCATCGAGATGGTGGCGGCGACCCGGCTGGACTGCGTCGTCGGATCGGCCGCGCTGATGCGGCAGTCGGTGGCGCAGGCGATCCACCACAGCGCGTACCGCAGCGCGTTCGGCGGGCTGTTGATCGACAAGCCGCTGATGCGCAACGTACTGGCCGATCTGGCACTGGAGTCGGAGGCGGCCACGACACTGGCGCTGCGGCTCGCCGCGGCGTACGACGCCGATACGGAGGAGGAGCGGGCGTTCTTGCGCCTGGCAGTGCCGGCGGCCAAGTACTGGGTGACCAAGCGGTGTACGCCGACGGTGGCCGAGGCGCTGGAGTGTCTGGGCGGCAATGGCTACGTCGAGGAGTCGGGGCTGCCGCGGCTGCTGCGCGAGTCGCCGCTCAACTCGATCTGGGAGGGCTCGGGCAACGTACAGGCACTGGACGTCCTGCGGGCGCTCTGGGGGTCCCCCCACGCCGCAGGGCGTAGGGGGAGAGAGCCGCAGGCGCTGAACGCGTTCCTGCAGGAGGTCGGCACGGCGCGGGGCGCGGACCACCGGCTGGACGGGGCGATCAAGGACCTGCTGACCGAGCTGGCCGATCTGAACGGCATCGAGGCGCGGGCGCGCCGGCTGGTCGAGCGGATGGCCCTGGTGCTTCAGGGGTCGCTACTGGTGCGCTGGGCGCCGCCGGAGGTCGCGGATGCGTTCTGCGCGTCGCGGCTCGGCGGGGACTGGGGCGCGGCGTTCGGCACGCTGCCGCACACGCTGGATCTGGCGTCGGTCGTGGACCGGGCACGAGCGGTGGTCTGACAGCCGGTCGTGGAGCGGCGCGAGCCGTGGCCGACGGTCGCGGGCCGCGCCGGCTCGGGGGGCGCGATCGTCGAGCGGCGCGAGCCGCAGTTCGCCGCGTCGGGAAGTTTGTCGGGGTGGTGCTGCGCCGACACGGCACCACCCCGCGCTCCGTCATGCGCCCACAGCAAAGCGGTGCGGTGCATGACGAACCACCGGAACGAACCGGTGCTCCGTCAGCCTCGTACACACGCACCCCCGTTCGCGAGGGTTGCAAAAGGTTGCAGCTTTGTGCGCCGTATCGCCACGGCTCTCGCCCAGGAGGGGCACGATTGTGCCAGCCCCCCGCACTCGGACGCTGGCCTCGCCCAGGAGGACCCCAGTGCAAACGACATCACTCGACATGGCCAGACTCGCCGCCATGGACAGCGCGGAGGCTGCCCGACTGCTGAAGGGAGTGCGGGACGCCACTCTCAACGGCCGCCCGTCGCGTGTCGGCCCGCGGGCGGACATCGAGGAGTCCTGGCAGCGGATGCTGCGCGGGGGCGTGGATCCCGACCGGGGCCGAAGGGCCGGGCTGCTGCCGCTGGAGGAGTTGGAACGCCGTCGGCACGCCTCGCCACTGCGGGAGGTGCTGCCCGTCCTGCGGGACGGTCTGGTGTCGATCGCCGACGCGGCGCAGCACATCATGGTCGTCGCGGACACCGAGGGAAAGCTGCTCTGGCGCGAGGGCAAGGCGACCGTGCTGCGCAAGGGCGACTCGCACGGCTTCGTGCTGGGGGCCGACTGGAACGAGGATCTCGTCGGCACCAACGGCATCGGCACCCCCCTCGTCTCCCGGCGGCCGGTCCAGGTGCACTCCGCCGAGCACTTCGTCTCCGCCAACCACATGTGGACCTGTGCGGGAGCACCAGTCACCGATCCGCGCGACGGCAGGCTGATCGGTGTCGTCGACATCAGCGGACCGGTGTCCACCATGCATCCGGCGACCCTCTCGCTGGTCACCTCGGTCACCCGGCTCGCCGAGGCCGAGCTGCGCAACCGGCATTTCGCGGTGCTGGACCGGCTGCGCGGTGTGGCGGCCCCGCTGCTCGCGAGGCTGGCCGGCCGGGCACTGGCCGTGGATGTGAACGGCTGGCCCGCCGCGGTCACCGGCATGCCGCCGACCGGGCGGCTGCCGCTGCCGAAGTCCATCGGCGGCGGCCGGCTCTGGCTGCCCTCACTCGGCATGTGCACGGTCGAGCCGCTGCCCGGCGGCTGGCTGGTGCGGGTGGACGAGGAGCGTTCCCCGGCGGCACCGGCCCGGGTGGTGCTGGATCTGAGCAGATCACGGCGGCCCTTGGTCACCGTCTCGGGCGACGCGGGCAGCTGGGCGCAGGAGCTCAGCCCGCGCCATGCCGAGCTGCTGTATGTGCTGGCCCTGCACCGGGACGGGCGCAGCGCCGTGCAGCTGGCGCAGGACATCTTCGGGGACGGGACGCGGACGGGGACGGTACGGGCCGAGATGTCGCGGCTGCGGCGGCATCTGGCGCCGGTCCTCGCCCACCGCCCGTACCGCTTCGTCGAGGACGTCGAGGTGGAGCTGGTGCGGCCGGAGCAGCCGGCCGAGCTGCTGCCGCACTCCACGGCCCCGGCTGTGCGCCGCGCCCACCTCGGTCCTCAATGGTCCGATTCTCAATGATCCGGTCCTCAATGATCCGCGGACGCGGCTTTGGCCTGATCAGCACGTCGTGATTCCCTGGCGGGCATGAGCATCACCGTGACCACCTGGTCCCTGGAACAGACCTCGCCCGCGGATCTGCGGCCGGCCGCCGCGCCCGAAGGGGATGTGCGCATCGTCCGCGCCGAGGTGCCGTCCCCGGAGTTCAGCCGCTTTCTGTATACGGCCGTCGGCGGTGACATCCAATGGAACGACCGGCTCGGCATGACGTACGCACAGTGGGAGGAGCTGCTCGCCAGGCCGGGCACCGAGACCTGGGTGGCGTACGACAAGGGCACCCCGGCCGGCTATGCGGAGCTTCAGGCGCAGGAGGGCGGCTCGGTCGAGATCGTCTACTTCGGGCTGATCCTGCCGTTCCGGGGCCGCCGGATCGGCGGCCATCTCCTGTCGTACGCGGTCGCCAGGGCCTGGGACCTGGCGGAGCGATGGCCGGGGCTGACGCCGGCGAAGCGGGTCTGGCTGCACACCTGCTCCAAGGACGGCCCGCACGCCATGGACAACTATCTGCGGCGCGGCTTCACTCTCTTCGACACAGTGGTCGACGAGGAGTCCGAATCGGTCGCTCCCGGTCCCTGGCCCGGCGCTCACCGCTGAGTGACGGGCAACACATCGTCTCACGATGCAGGACGGTGTTGTCCACATTCTGGATAACGGTGGACTGCCGTCGGATCGCCGTGACACGCTTCCGTCATGTCTCGAGCTGGAATTGCCTTGGTGAGTCGGCGGCACGTCGACCTCGGCCGCATGTCCAGCGCCATCTGTCCGGTCTGCTGAAAGACCAGCACAGCCGAGCATTCCGTACCCCGTTGAACCTCCTGCGCACCGCCGCGCCCCCGCGCGAGTGTGCAGCTGAGAGCCGCCCTCCTGCAGTCTCGAAGGACATACCGCCATGGCCGCCACCTCCGAAAAGCCCGCCTCCGCCACGCCCCGCCGCAAGGCCGGACGCCACCGCGGCGAGGGCCAGTGGGCCGTTGGCCATATGACGCCGCTGAACGCCAACGAGCAGACCAAGAAGGACGACGACGGTCTCAATGTGCGGACACGCATTGAGACGATCTACGCCCACCGAGGCTTCGACTCGATCGACGGCGCCGACCTGCGCGGCCGGATGCGCTGGTGGGGGCTCTACACCCAGCGCAAGCCCGGGATCGACGGCGGCAAGACCGCGATCCTGGAGCCGGAGGAGCTGGACGACAAGTACTTCATGATGCGCGTCCGCATCGACGGCGGCCGGCTGACCACCGAGCAGCTGCGCGTCATCGGTGAGATCTCGCAGGAGTTCGCGCGCGGCACCGCCGACCTCACGGACCGGCAGAACGTCCAGTACCACTGGATCCGCATCGAGGACGTCCCGGAGATCTGGAACCGTCTCGAGGCCGTGGGCCTGTCGACGACCGAGGCCTGCGGCGACACCCCACGCACCATCCTCGGCTCGCCGGTCGCCGGTATCGCCGCGGACGAGATCGTCAACGGCACTCCGGCGATCGAGGAGATCCACCGCCGGTTCATCGGCAACAAGGCGTTCTCCAACCTGCCCCGCAAGTTCAAGACAGCGATCTCCGGCTCCCCGCTGCTGGATGTGGCCCACGAGATCAACGACATCGCCTTCGTCGGTGTCGAACACCCGGAGCACGGCCCCGGCTTCGACCTCTGGGTCGGCGGCGGACTGTCCACCAATCCCAAGCTCGGGGTGCGCCTCGGTGCCTGGGTGCCGCTGGACGAGGTCCCGGACGTCTGGGAAGGCGTCATCTCGATCTTCCGCGACTACGGCTACCGGCGGCTGCGCACCCGCGCCCGCCTGAAGTTCCTGGTCGCCGACTGGGGCGCCGAGAAGTTCCGCCAGGTTCTCGAGGACGAGTACCTGAAGCGCAAGCTGATCGACGGCCCCGCCCCGGCGCAGCCCGTACAGCAGTGGCGCGACCACGTCGGTGTGCACCGGCAGCAGGACGGACGTTTCTACGTCGGGTTCGCACCGCGCGTCGGCCGGGTCGACGGCGCCACGCTCACCAAGATCGCCGAGGTGGCGGACGCGCACGGCTCGGGCCGGCTGCGTACCACCGTCGAGCAGAAGATGATCGTGCTCGATGTCGAGGAGTCGCAGGTCGAGTCGCTTGTGGCCGGTCTTGAGGCACTGGACCTGCGGGTCAACCCGTCGCCGTTCCGGCGTGGCACGATGGCCTGCACCGGCATCGAGTTCTGCAAGCTGGCCATTGTCGAGACCAAGGCCCGTGGCGCCTCGCTGATCGACGAACTCGAGCGCCGCATCCCCGAGTTCGACCAGCCGATCACCATCAACATCAACGGCTGCCCCAACGCCTGCGCCCGTATCCAGGTCGCGGACATCGGTCTCAAGGGCCAGCTGATGCTGGACGACGAAGGCAACCAGGTCGAGGGCTTCCAGGTGCACCTGGGCGGCGCGCTGGGCCTGGAGCCCGGCTTCGGCCGCAAGGTCCGCGGTCTGAAGGTCACTTCGGCCGAGCTGCCGGACTATGTCGAGCGCGTCCTCAAGCGCTTCCAGGCGGAGCGCGAGGACGGCGAGCGCTTCGCGACCTGGGCGGCGCGTGCGTCCGAGGAGGCTCTGTCATGAGTGAGAGGGCTGCCCCCTTCTACTGCCCGTACTGCGGCGACGAGGACCTGCGTCCGAACGAGCAGGGCCACGGCGCATGGGAATGCGGGGCGTGCAATCGAGCCTTCCAGTTGAAGTTCCTCGGTCTGCTGACCCGGGGACTTCAGCGCAATGACGGTGGAGGGGACGAGATATGACGGCGGTTCAGACCAATCTCAAAGAGCTCGCGGAGCAGGCCGGGCGGGACCTCGAAGAGGCCTCCGCCCTGGACATTCTGAAGTGGGCGGCCGACACCTTCGGGCCGCGCTTCTGCGTCACGTCCTCGATGGAGGACGCGGTGGTCGCCCATCTCGCCTCCCGTGTCTTCCCCGGCGGCAGCCCGGTCGACGTAGTCTTCCTCGACACCGGCTACCACTTCCCGGAGACGATCGGGACGCGGGACGCCGTGGATGCGGTGATGGACGTCAACGTCATCACGCTCACCCCGCGGCAGACCGTGGCCGAGCAGGACGCCGAGTACGGCCCCAGGCTGCACGACCGCGACCCCGACCTGTGCTGCGCGCTGCGCAAGGTCAAGCCGCTCGAAGAGGGCCTGACCGGGTACGACGCGTGGGCGACGGGCCTGCGCCGCGACGAGTCCCCGACCCGGGCGAACACCCCGGTCGTCGGCTGGGACGAGAAGCGGCAGAAGGTCAAGATCTCGCCGATCGCCCGCTGGACGCAGGACGACGTGGACGCGTACGTCGCCGAACACGGCGTCCTCACCAACCCGCTGCTGATGGACGGTTACGCCTCCGTGGGCTGCGCGCCCTGCACCCGCCGGGTGCTGGAGGGCGAGGACGCACGCGCCGGCCGCTGGGCCGGCCGGGGAAAGACCGAATGCGGGCTGCACGGCTGATGAACGACGACGAGAAGCAGCGGGAGAAGCACGTGACTGGGGCCACCATCTGGCTCACCGGTCTGCCGAGCGCGGGCAAGACCACCATCGCCTACGAGCTGGCGGACCGGCTGCGCGCCGACGGCCACCGGACCGAGGTGCTCGACGGCGACGAGATCCGCGAATTCCTCTCCGCGGGCCTCGGCTTCAGCCGCGAGGACCGCCACACCAACGTCCAGCGGATCGGCTTCGTCGCCGAACTCCTCGCGTCCAACGGCATCAAGGCGCTGGTGCCGGTGATCGCCCCGTACGAGGACAGCCGCGAGTCCGTGCGCAAGCGCCACCAGACCGAGGGCACCGCGTATCTGGAGGTGCATGTCGCCACTCCGGTGGAGGTGTGCTCCGTACGCGATGTGAAGGGTCTGTACGCCAAGCAGGCGGCCGGCGAGATCAGTGGTCTTACCGGCGTCGACGACCCGTATGAGGAGCCGCAGAACCCGGATCTGCGGATCGAGTCGCACACCCAGACCGTGCAGGAGTCCGCGGCGGCACTTCACGCGCTGCTCACCGAGAGGGGCCTCCTGTGAGCGACGCACGTGCGGCCGCCGGGCCGCAGACGAATACGAATGCCGCGCCTCTGCGCCGCTCGGGCGGAGAAGCAAACGAAAGGGGTGCAGCATGACGACCGCCGCCACTGTTCACGAGGGCACTGACAGCCCCTACGCCCTGTCGCACCTGGACGCTCTGGAGTCCGAGGCGGTGCACATCTTCCGCGAGGTGGCGGGCGAGTTCGAGCGGCCGGTGATCCTCTTCTCAGGCGGCAAGGACTCGATCGTCATGCTGCATCTGGCGCTGAAGGCGTTCGCGCCGGCCGCGATCCCCTTCACGCTGCTGCATGTGGACACCGGGCACAACTTTACCGAGGTGCTGGAGTACCGCGACCGCGTGGTGGCCGCACATGGGCTGCGGCTCCATGTGGCCTCCGTACAGGACTACATCGACCGTGGTGTGCTCCGCGAACGCCCCGACGGGACGCGTAACCCGCTGCAGACCGTGCCGCTGACCGAGGCCATCCAGGAGCACCGCTTCGACGCGGTGTTCGGCGGTGGCCGCCGGGACGAGGAGAAGGCGCGCGCCAAGGAGCGGGTGTTCTCGCTGCGGGACGAGTTCTCGCAGTGGGACCCGCGCCGGCAGCGGCCCGAGCTGTGGCAGCTCTACAACGGCCGCCACGCGCCCGGCGAGCATGTGCGAGTCTTCCCGCTGTCCAACTGGACCGAGCTGGACGTCTGGCAGTACATCGAACGCGAGAAGATCGAGCTGCCCGAGATCTACTTCGCGCACGAGCGCGAGGTCTTCCAGCGCTCCGGCATGTGGCTGACCGCCGGTGCGTGGGGCGGCCCGAAGGAGTCCGAGAGCGTCGAGACGCGGCTGGTGCGCTACCGCACCGTCGGCGACATGTCCTGCACCGGCGCCGTCGACTCCGACGCCACCACGCTGGACGCCGTGATCACCGAGATCGCCGCATCCCGGCTCACCGAGCGGGGCGCGACCCGCGCCGACGACAAGATGTCCGAGGCCGCGATGGAAGACCGCAAGCGCGAAGGGTACTTCTAGCCATGACCACACGTGACATCCAGTTGGCCGAGCAGCTCTCGGCCACCACCCTGCTGCGCTTCGCCACCGCCGGCTCCGTCGACGACGGCAAGTCCACCCTCGTCGGGCGACTGCTGCACGACTCCAAGTCGATCCTCACCGACCAGCTGGAAGCCGTCGAGCACGCCTCCCGCTCGCGTGGCCAGGAGACCCCGGACCTGGCGCTGCTCACCGATGGTCTGCGGGCCGAGCGGGAGCAGGGCATCACCATCGATGTCGCGTACCGCTACTTCGCGACGCCGCGCAGGCGGTTCATCCTCGCCGACACCCCCGGGCATGTGCAGTACACCCGGAACATGGTCACCGGCGCGTCCACTGCCGAGCTGGCCGTCGTGCTGGTCGACGCCCGTAACGGCGTGGTCGAGCAGACCCGCCGCCATGCCGCGGTCGCCGCCCTGCTGCGCGTCCCGCATGTCGTCCTAGCCGTCAACAAGATGGACCTCGTCGACTACGCCGAGCCCGTCTTCGCCGCGATCGCCGAGGAGTTCACCGCGTACGCCGCTTCCCTGGGCGTCCCCGAGATCACCGCGATCCCGATCTCGGCGCTGGCCGGTGACAACGTGGTGGACCCCTCCGCGAACATGGACTGGTACGGCGGCCCGACCGTACTGGAGCACCTGGAGACGGTCCCGGTCAGCCACGATCTGACGGGCTGCCACGCCCGGCTGCCGGTGCAGTACGTGATCCGTCCGCAGACCGCCGAGCACCCCGACTACCGGGGCTACGCGGGGCAGATCGCCGCGGGCACGTTCCGGGTCGGCGAGCAGGTGACCGTCCTGCCGGCGGGCCGCACTTCGAAGATCGCCGGGATCGACCTGCTGGGCCAGTCGGTGGACATCGCCTGGACCCCGCAGTCCGTCACCCTCCTGCTCGAGGACGACATCGACATCTCGCGGGGCGACCTGATCGTGCCGAGCGGCGACGCGCCCGCGACCACGCAGGACGTCGAGGCGACGGTCTGCCATGTCGCGGACCAGCCGCTCGCCGTCGGCCAGCGGGTGCTGCTCAAGCACACCACCCGCACGGTGAAGGCGATCGTCAAGGAGATCCCGTCCCGGCTGACCCTCGACGACCTGTCCCAGCACCCGAACCCCGGGCAGCTGGTCGCCAATGACATCGGCCGGGTCAAGATCCGTACCGCCGAGCCGCTCGCGCTCGACTCGTACGCCGACTCCCGCCGTACCGGGTCGTTCCTGCTGATCGACCCCGCGGACGGCACCACGCTGGCGGCCGGCATGGCGGGGGACTCGTTCACCGCGACCGCCGAGGCCGTGCAGGTGACCGACGACGAGGGGTGGGACTTCTGATGTCCACCGACTTCTACGCGACGTTCGCGAAGGAGGGCGGCCGCGTCGGCAGCGGCGCCCTCGGCGCGGGCACGGGCGGGGTTGCGCGATGTGCGCGATGACGTACGCGCACTGCCTGCGCGCCCGCACCCCCCGCACCCTGCACAAACGAAGATATGCCGACTTCCCGGCCGCGTCCGAAGTGACGTAAGAACCGGGCCTCCGAGAGGAAACCCTCCCGTGCCTGCCACCCGTACCACCCTGCGTCGCAGCCTCGCCGCGGCCGCCGCCCTGCCGCTGCTGATCGGCGCGCTCGCCTCTTGCGGCTACGGCTCCGAGGCCAAGAAGGACGACGGCAAGAAGGCCAACGTCGCCGCCGGCGGTAAGAAGCTCTCCGCCGACACCGTGAAGATCGGCTACTTCCCGAACCTCACGCACGCCACCGCTCTGGTGGGCCTCCAGGAAGGCCTCATCGCGAAGGAGCTGGGCGGCACCAAGGTTGCCCCCCAGGCTTTCAACGCCGGTCCGTCCGAGATCGAGGCCCTCAACGGGGGCAGCATCGACATCGGCTTCATCGGCCCCTCCCCCTCCATCAACGGTTACACGAAGGCCAAGGGCCAGAACCTGCAGATCGTCTCCGGCTCCGCATCGGGTGGCGTGAAGCTGGTCGTCAACCCGGACAAGATCAAGACCCTGGACGACGTCAAGGGCAAGAAGATCGCCACCCCGCAGCTGGGCAACACCCAGGATGTCGCCTTCCTCAACTGGATCTCCGAGAAGGGCTGGAAGGTCGACGCCCAGAGCGGCAAGGGCGACGTCTCCGTGGTCCGTACGGACAACAAGGTGACCCCGGACGCCTACAAGTCCGGTGCCATCGACGGCGCCTGGGTGCCGGAGCCGACCGCGTCCAAACTGGTCTCCGAGGGCGCGAAGGTGCTGCTCGACGAGTCCACCCTGTGGCCCGACAAGAAGTTCGTGATCACGAACATCATCGTGAAGCAGAGCTTCCTCAAGGAGCACCCGGACGTCGTCGAGGCCGTACTGCGCGGCACCGTGAAGACCAACGAGTGGATCAACGCCAACCCGGACAAGGCGAAGGCCTCGGCCAACGCCGCCCTCAAGGAGGAGACCGGCAAGGAGCTCCCCGCCAAGGTCATCGACCTGGCCTGGCCGAGCATCCAGATCACCAATGACCCGCTGGCCGCCACGCTGAACACGCAGGCGCAGCACTCGGTCGCGTCCGGTCTGCTGAAGGAACCCGACCTGAAGGGGATCTACGACCTGACGCTCCTCAACAAGGTGCTCAAGGCCGCAGGGCAGCCCGAGGTCACCGACGCCGGTCTCGGCGTCAAGTAGTCCACCCGCCCACGTTCCCAGGAGGTGACGACCATGGCCACCACCCTCACCAAGGACAAGGCCCAGGCCGATGACCGTGCCGCGGTGACACACGCCGCCCGTATCGAGCATGTCTCGAAGTCCTTCGGCGGTCCGTCCGGGCGGCAGCTTGTGCTGGACGACATCACCCTTGATGTCGCGCCGGGCGAGTTCGTCACCCTCCTGGGGGCGTCGGGGTGCGGTAAGTCCACCCTGCTCAACCTGGTCGCGGGGCTCGACCGCCCGACCGCGGGGACCATCGAGACCCCCGGCGGGCGGCCCGCCCTGATGTTCCAGGAGCACGCACTCTTCCCGTGGCTGACCGCGGGCAAGAACATCGAACTGGCGCTGCGGCTGCGCGGCGTCGCCAAGTCCGAGCGGCGCGCCGAAGCGGAGCGCCTCCTTGAGCTGGTACGGCTCCAGGGCGCGTACGGCAAGCGGGTGCACGAGCTCTCCGGCGGCATGCGCCAGCGCGTGGCGCTGGCGCGTGCGCTGGCGCAGGACAGCGAACTGCTGCTGATGGACGAGCCGTTCGCCGCGCTCGACGCCATCACCCGGGACGTCCTGCACGACGAGCTGACGCGGATCTGGCGCGAGACGAACGTCTCGGTCCTGTTCGTCACCCACAACGTCCGCGAGGCCGTGCGGCTCGCCGAGCGTGTGGTGCTGCTGTCCTCCAGGCCGGGCCGGATCGCGCACGAGTGGACCGTGGACATCCCGCAGCCGCGCCGTATTGAGGACGCCGACGTCGCGGAGCTGTCCGTCGAGATCACTGAACAACTGCGTGGGGAGATCCGCCGCCATGGCCAGCACTGAGGTTCGCGACGACGTCGCAAAGGCAGGCACGAAGGCCGACGACCTCGCCGGCCTCGAAGCCGGCCTGGACGCACTGGACGCCGTACAGGTCCATCGCACCCCGGTGCACCAGGTGCTGCTGCAGAAGGTGCTGCCGCCCATCCTGGCCGTGGCCCTCGTGCTGGTCGTCTGGCAGGTGCTGGTCTGGGCGAAGGTCACCGAGGACTACAAGCTGCCCGCCCCGTCCTCGGTGTGGGACAGCGTGGCCGAGCAGTGGGTACAGGGCACGCTGCTCGATGTCGTCTGGACCAGCGTCTCGCGTGGCCTGTTCGGCTTTGTGCTGGCACTCGCCATCGGCACCCCGCTCGGACTGCTCGTCGCCCGGGTGAAGTTCGTCCGTGCGGCGATCGGACCGATCCTCTCCGGCCTCCAGGCGCTGCCCTCGGTCGCCTGGGTGGCTCCGGCGGTGATCTGGCTCGGCCTCAACGACTCGATGATGTACGCGGTGATCCTGCTCGGCGCGGTCCCCTCGATCGCCAACGGGCTGGTCTCCGGAGTGGACCAGGTGCCGCCGCTGTTCCTGCGGGCGGGCCGGACCCTGGGCGCCATCGGGTACCGGGGCATCTGGCACGTGGTCATGCCGGCCGCGCTGCCCGGCTATCTGGCGGGCCTCAAGCAGGGCTGGGCGTTCTCCTGGCGCTCGCTGATGGCCGCCGAGATCATCGCGTCCTCGCCCGATCTGGGCCTGGGGCTCGGCCAGTTGCTGGAGAACGGGCGCAACAACGCCGACATGCCCGGCGTGCTGCTCGCCATCATCCTCATCCTGATCGTCGGCATCGCCATCGACCTGCTGATCTTCAGCCCGCTGGAGCGGCGGGTGCTGCGCAGCCGCGGTCTCCTCGTCAAGAACTGAGCACCTCCATGCGCAGCCCTGTTCTCCTCGTCATCGCCCACGGCAGCCGCGACCCGCGGCATGCGGCGACCGTGCACGCCCTGGTGGAGCGGGCCAGGTCGCTGCGGCCGGGGCTGCGCGTGGAGACGGGCTTCCTGGACTTCAACGCCCCTGCCGTACCGCGGGTGCTGGAGCGGCTGGCCGCCGAGGGCGTCGAGGATGTGGTCGCGCTGCCGCTGCTGCTGACCCGCGCCTTCCACGCCAAGGCCGACATCCCCGCCGTACTGCACGAGGCGTCGGCGCGCCTGCCGCGCCTGCGGATCCGCCAGGCCGAGGTCCTCGGCCCGTCGCCGCTGCTGCTGTCCGCCCTGGAGCGACGGCTGTACGAGGCGGGGCTCGACCCGTCCCGTAAGCGCTCGACCGGCCTGGTGCTGGCCTCGGCGGGCTCCACAGACCCGGAGGCGATCGCAGTGATCGCTGAAATCGCGCGGGAGCTGCGGCACACCGGTTGGTGCGCCGTGCGGCCTGCGTTCGCCTCCGCATCCCTTCCCCGCACCGAGGACGCGGTAGGACAACTGCGGGCCGAGGGCGTCCGCCGGGTGGCGGTGGCTCCGTACGTCATCGCTCCCGGCCGCCTCCCGGACCGTATCGCCGCCGGGGCCCGCGAGGCGGACGTCATCGCCGATGTCCTCGGCGCTGCACCGGAGTTGGCACGGCTGCTGCTGCGGCGCTTCGACGAGGCGCGGGTCGAGGAGCGGGTCGCGGCGGCGGGCTGAGCGGCGGCTGAGCACGGCTGGCCGAGCACGGCTCGCTGAGCACGGCTCGCTGAGCACGGCGGCTAGGGCGTCCAGCGCGGGTCGCGGCCGGAGCCGGCCAGGGCGCGCTCGAAGGCAGGGGCCGAGTCCGGCAGCGGTACGGGATCGGTGAAGCCGCCGTACTGACGGTAGACCTCGGCGTGCTCGTCGACGACGGACAGGACCAGCGCCGCGGCATCGTCGGAGATCCGGCACTGCTGCCCGGTCGCGTGGGCCAGGTCCCAGCCGTGGACGGCCAGTTCCTTGGTGATCAGCGCGGCGATCTCGGGTGCGGGCATCGAGGTGAAGCCCAGGTCCACGTCGCCCTTCCAGACGGCCGGGTCGGACCAGGCGGCGACGGCGCGGTCCAGCTGGGCGGCGTACCGCTCGGCCCAGTCGGCGTCGGCGGTGAAGTCGCGACTGGTGAGCTCGTCGGGGAGCTGCTTGCGCAGGGCGCGGTGTTCGAGGCCGTGGGAGGAGTAGAGCACGAGATGACTGACGAGTCCGCGGACGTCCCACTCCTTGCAGGGCGTCGGCGCGGACAGCTGGTCGGCGGTGACGCCGCGGGCGATGCGGGCGGCTTCGCTCGCGCACTCGGTCAGGTAGGGGTACACGCTGTCCATGTCCATGCCCGGCACCCTAGGGACGGGCGCGGGGCATGGTCTTGAACAAACGCGACGGCCGGGCGGGCCGGTCCCCCCGTCAGTCAAAGTTCAGGCTGCCGGTGCGGGTGCGCTTCAGCTCGAAGAAGTCCCGGTGTCCGGCGATGACCCGGAAGCTGTCGAAGAGCCGCGCCGCCTCCTCGCCACGCGGGACGGAGTTGAGCACCGGGCCGAACCAGACCGTGCCGTCGACATGGATGGTGGGCGTGCCGACATAGGCGTCGGCCGCCGGGTCCTTGCCCGCGTCGTGGCTGCGGCGCACCGCTTCGTCGTACGACTCGTCGTGCGCCGCCTTGGCGAGCGACGCGGGCAGGCCGAGTTCGGCCAGGGACTGGGCGATCACCTCGTCGAAGTCCTCGGTCTTGCGCTCGTGGATGCGGGTGCCGAAGGCGGTGTAGAGGCCGCGCAGGATCGTGTCGCCGTGCTGCTCGGCCGCGGCGACCGCCACCCGTACGGGACCGATCGACTTGTCGACCAACTCTCGGTACCACTGAGGCAGTTCATTGCCGATGTTGTGCAGATACAGACTCATCGGCCGGAAGTTCAGCGCGATGTCGCGCTGCCGCTCGACCTCCAGCATCCAGCGAGAGGTAATCCAGGCGAAAGGGCAGGCGGGGTCGAACCAGAAATCGACTGCGATGTTGTTCTTCTCAGTGGTCATGCCAGTGGTCACGTCAGTGGTCACGTCAGTGGTCATGCCTTGAGGCTAGCCATGAAGTGGCCCGGAATCCTGGGCCACTCACGAGCTGATTCACTGGTCCATTTCGGCGTCGACGAGCGCGGTCAGCTCGGCGACGGACATCGAGCCGGCTGCCCTGCGCTCGCGGGCGAAACTGTTCGCCACGCGCTGGAGGACGTCATTGACGGGCGTCGGAACGCCATGCAGTCGGCCCAACAGGGCGATCTCGCCGTTGAGGTAGTCGGCCTCGATCGTGCCCGTGCCGCGGTTGAGCGACTGCCAGGACGAGCCGCCGCCGCGCTCGGAGCCGCAGAGGGGCTCGAGCCGGACCTTCTCGGCGCGGGCCCGTATCTGCTCCTCCTCGCCGGCGGCCTCGATGCCCGCGGCCAGTACCAGCACATCGTCCTCGCGCAACTCGCCCAGCTGCTGCGGTCCTTCGACAACGGGCAGCCGGTGAGTGTGCCTGCCGTCGGGTGTGGTCAGCCGCAGACCGCCGTCGCGCACGGTGCTGTGTCCGACGCCGGGCACCGGCTCGCTCGCACATCTGGAGGAGAACCTGGACGCGGGCGCGATCCGGCTCTCGGAGGAGGATCGCGCCGCCCTTCGGTGATCGGTCTTCCGTGATCGGCCTTCGGCGATCAGCCTTCACTCACGCGTCAGCTCCGCCAGTTTGACGACGGTGTTCCAGTTGCGGCTGGTGGCGACGGTGCCCCTGAACAGGCTCGGCTTTCCGAGCGCTTCGGCGAGTTTGGAGCGGCCGAGGCCGTTCGGCGCGTACAGATACAGCGCCCGGTCACCGAGCCGGAACTCCTCCGGCAGATACGCCGCCGCGTCGATCGACGCGAGCCGCTCGGGGCCGACCGGCTCCGAGAAGTAGATGACGTGCAGCTGCTTGCCCTCCAGCGACGCGGCGGGAAAGGGGCACGCCTCGGCCACCGCGCGCAGATACGGACCGCTGCGCACCAGGCAGTCGACGCCGAAGCCGAAGCGCTTCGCGATGGCCCGTTCCAACGCGGCACAGATGGCGTTCTCGTCGTCCGAGTCGCTGGTGAAGACGGCATTGCCACTCTGTAGATACGTGGCGACGTCGCCGTGGCCCAGTTCCGTGAGCAGTTCGCGGAGTTGGGCCATCGGCACCTTCTTGTGCCCGCCCACGTTGATTCCGCGCAGGAGTGCCGCATACCTCGTGGTCATGGGCACACCATAGGACGGCCGCCGCGCCCCGTGGGGGAGGGCACGGCGACCGCCGGTTCAGCGATGGAGAGCGTCGGTTACTCGACGACCTTCAGCAGCTTGTTGGGCGTGCCCTCGCTGGGATTGGTGATCTTGTCGGCCGTGGCGCCGTCGGTCAGCGCCGTGGCCACCTGCTCCGGGGTGGCGTCCTGGTGGGCGCCGAGGTAGACCGCCGCGGCGCCGACGACGTGCGGCGTCGCCATGGAGGTGCCGGAGATGGTCTTCGTACCCTCGTCGCTGTCGTTCCACGCCGAGGTGATGTCCGAGCCCGGGGCGTAGATGTCCACGATCTGGCCGAAGTTGGAGAACTCCGACTGCGCGTCGTCCTTGGTCGAGGAGGCCACGGTGATGGCTTCCTTGACGCGCGCCGGGGAGCCCTGGCTCGCGTCGGTGGACTCGTTGCCGGCCGCGACGGCGAAGGTGACACCGGAGGCGATCGCCTTGCGGACGGCCTCGTCGAGCGCCTCGTCGGCGCCGCCGCCGAGGCTCATGTTGGCGACGGACGGGCCCTGGTGGTTCTTGGTGACCCAGTCGATGCCCGCGACGACCTGTTCGGTGGTGCCTGAGCCGTTGTCGTCGAGGACGCGGACGGCGACGACCTTCGACTTCTTGGCGACGCCGTGGGCGGCACCGGCGATGGTGCCGGCGACATGGGTGCCGTGGCCGTTGCCGTCGTCGGCGGAGTCGTCGTTGTCGACGGCGTCGAAGCCGTGGGCCGCGCGACCCTCGAAGTCCTTGTGGGAGATGCGGACTCCGGTGTCGATGACGTACGCCGTGACACCCTCGCCCGCGCTGTCCGGGTAGGTGTACTTCTTGTCGCCGGCGGTGTCGGCCTGGTCGATCCGGTCCAGACCCCAGGACGGTGGGTTGTCCTGAGTCGCGTTGATCGAGAACTTCTTGTTCTGGACGACCTTGTCGACGGCCGGGTCGGCGGCGAGGCGCTTGGCCTCGGTCTCCGAAAGGCCGCTGGCGGAGAAGCCGTTGACGGCGGAGCTGTAGTTGCGCTGCAGCTTGCCGCCGTACTCCTTGGCCAGGTCCTGCTTGTCGGCCTTCTTGTCCAGCAGCACGATGTAGCTGCCCGCGACGGCACCTTCGGCGTTCGCGCCGTAGATGGTGCCCTGGGCAGGAGTCGCCGCTCCGGCGAAGGACGTGCTGAGTACGGTCACTCCTGCTGCGGCAGCCACGGCGGTTATCGCCGCGGTGAGCTTGATCCTGCTCGCGCGCTTGTGAGTTGCCATGAAGAGGGGTCTCCTCGTCATCATTTGTGGGGGGATTGGCCCGCGGACGGAAAATCTCCGGGGGCTGGTTCGAAACCCTGACCGATTGACGGGCTCAGATCAAGACCTTCATACAGCTGTGACTTAGACAACAAGGTTTCGTAATAAGAAATCGGCCAGGGTCGCACAAGTCGGACTTCACCCTCAACCCCCCATACATGTAAGGGGCTTCGATCCTTCTTGTCGGGGATCCGACCGGTCCGAAAGGAGGAGTGAACCGCCCAGCGGGGTCACCGGCGAGCAGGAGGAGAAGGCCTGAATGAGCCCATAGCTTCGAAGCGGGGACGACGGCGCCGCGCCGACGTCATGCTCAAGGGGACAGGGCTGTCATGGGAAACGCAGGAGGAAGACCGCGCGGAATCGCCGCGCGGGCCGGCGGCTGGAGTGCGCAGCACCGCTGGGCTGCCGTGGGAATCTGGGTGTTGTTCGTCCTTCTCACCACGGTTGCCGGTTCGGCCGTGGGCACGGTGGAGCTCAAGGACAGCGATCAGCTGAAGGGTGAGACGACCCAGGCGTCGCGGATCACGGAGGAGGCGGGCGTCGAGGAGCCGGCCGGCGAGACCGTGCTCGTCCAGGCCAAGGACGACACAACGAAGGCGACCGACCCTCAGTTCCGCAAGGCCGTCGACGCGGTGGTGAAGGCGGTCGGCGGCACCGGTGAAGTAACCGCGGTGACTTCTCCGTACGACACCAAGAGCATTTCCAAGGACGGGCGCAGTGCGCTCGTCCAATTCAATGTGCGCGGTGATCCAGAAACGGCGAGCGACCGGATCGAGCCGGTTCTGCAGGCCGTTGCCAAGGTCCAGGACGGGCACAAGGAGCTGCGGATCGAGGAGATCGGCAGCGCCAGCATGAACAAGACCTTCGACGACGCTTTCGGTGACGACTTCCAGCAGGCGGAGCTCTCGGCGGTGCCGGTCGCGCTCGGCATTCTGCTGATCGCCTTCGGCGCCCTGGTGGCTGCGCTGCTGCCGGTAGCTCTGGCGATCACCGCGATCGTGGCCACGATGGGACTGATGGGTGTCGTCAGCCATCTCCAGCCGATGAGCGATTCAGCAAGCTCTGTGATGCTGCTGGTGGGTCTGGCGGTCGGCGTCGACTACTGCCTCTTCTATCTGCGGCGTGAGCGCGAGGAGCGGGCCGCGGGGCGCGACCGGCAGACAGCGATGCAGATCGCCGCGGCGACCAGCGGGCGGGCCGTCATCGTCTCCGGCGTGACGGTGTGCGTGGCCATGGCCGGCATGCTCTTCACCGGGATCGGCGAGTTCGAGTCGATGGGCCTGGCCTCGCTGATCGTGGTGGCCGTGGCGATGGTCGGCTCGGTGACGGTGCTGCCGGCGCTGCTCTCGCTGCTCGGTGACCGGGTCGAGAAGGGCCGCATCCCCTTCCTCAACCGCTTGAAGCGCGGCGCCGACGGCACCGGCGGCACCGGCGGCGAGAGCCGCGTATGGACCTGGGTGCTCGGCGGCGTACTGAAGCGGCCCCTGGTGTCGCTGCTCGTCGCGGCGGGCGCGCTGGTGGCGATCGCGCTGCCCGCGGTCGGCATGAAGACCCAGAACTTCACGCTGGACCAGGAGTTCGGCGACTCGGTGCCGATCGTGGCGACGTACGAGCGGATCAACGAGGCGTTCCCCGGCGGGGCGGATCCCGCGGAGGTCATCGTCAAGGCGGACGACATCAACGCGGCGCCGGTACGGCAGGCGATCGCCGAATTCCGTAAGCAGGCGGTGAGTTCGGGCGCGTCCCGTGGCCCGGTCGAGGTCGTGACGCACGACGCGCAGAACCTCGCGTTCGTATACGTACCCCTGGTGGGCGGCTCCGACCAGGACAAGGCCGAGAAGAGCCTGGCCATCCTGCGCAACGACGTCCGGCCTGCCACCCTGGGCCAGATAGACGGACTTGAGGCGCCGATCAGCGGTCAGGTCGCGGGGTCGAAGGACTTCAACGACCAGCTCGGTGGGGCGGTGGCGCCGGTCTTCGCCTTCGTGGTGGTGTTCGCCTTCGTGCTGATGCTGCTGTCGTTCCGCTCGCTGACGATCGCGATCACGTCGATCGTGCTCAACCTGCTGTCGGTGGGGGCGGCTTACGGCATCCTGACGGCCGTCTTCCAGCACGGCTGGGGCGCGTCGGCGTTCGGCGCGGAGGGCGTGGGCGCGATCATCGCCTGGCTGCCGCTGTTCCTGTTCGTGATCCTGTTCGGGCTCTCGATGGACTATCACGTGTTCGTGGTGTCGCGGATCCGCGAGGCGAAGATGCAGGGGCGCGACACGCGGGACGCGATCACGCACGGAGTGGTGACGACGGCCGGTGTGGTGACGAGCGCGGCGGTCATCATGGTGGCGGTGTTCGCGATCTTCGGCACGCTGTCGATGCAGTCGATGAAGCAGATGGGCGTGGGTCTTGCGGCGGCGGTCCTGATCGACGCGACGATCATCCGCGGGGTGCTGCTCCCGGCGATCATGGCGCTGCTGGGCGAGCGCAACTGGTACTTCCCGAAGTGGCTGCGGTGGCTGCCGGATCTGACACACGACGAGCCGGCGGTTGGTCCGGCCTCGGTCGCGGCCGCGCGCCACGACGACGACAGGCCGGACCGGGTACGGGTCTAGCGGTTACGCACGGGGACGGGGCCCCTGGCTGGGGCTCCGCCCCAGACCCGCCCCCTATGCCCTGGCGGGCATGGGGGGGACCCCCAGTCCTCAATCGCCGGACGGGCTTGACTTCAGCCCGTCCGGCGATTGAGGACACGCCCGAAGGGCGTACCGGGTCTGCTCCGGACGGCCGAATTTCTGCGACAGGCGGCACATTCAAGCCCGTCCGGCGCTGAGGACAAGCAGTAACCTCAGCCCTGCCGGTCGCCGAGCTCCGCCTCGATCAGGTCCGCCGCACGCATCGTGCCCCCCTCCGACGCCATCCCGACGCCGATCTCCTTCAGTTTCCGCGCCACTTCGGGATCTCCCGTCAGCCCCAGCACCGCCTCCCGCAGCTCATCCGCCGTCGCCGTCTCCGAGTCGAGCCGACAGGCCACGCCCAGGCCGACGAGCATGTCGGCGTTGCCGAACTGGTCGACCGCCTGTGGGACCGCGACCATCGGGGTGGCCGTCGCCAGGCCCTCCTGGCTGCCGCCCGCGCCCGCGTGGGTGATGAAGGCGTCCGCCTGGCGCAGGATCGCCAGTTGCGGCACCCATCGGTGCACCTCGACATTGGCCGGAACCTCACCCAGCTCCGACTCGTCGACGTACCGGCCGATCTGCAGCACCACATGCCAGCCCGGCAGATCGCCGAACGCCTTCACGCACTCGCGGTAGAAGGCGGGTTGTTTGGTGAAGGCCGAGCCGAGCGAGACCAGCAGTACCTTGTCCGCACCGGCCGGTCGCTGCCACTCCCCCTGTTCCTTCAGGTCGCCCTGGCACGCGCCGACGAAGGAGTAGACGGACTCGTCGACCCGGTCGGCGTGCGGCTGAAGCGCCTTCGGGATCAGCACGATCGACCGCGCGGGCCGGCCGACGAAGGGGTCGGGATGGGTGTCGATGCCGTTCTCGGCGAGCCAGGCGCAAAAGCGCGCGTAGTACGCCTGGCCCCGCTCGGATGCCTTCAGCTCCGCGAACATCGGCCCTGCCACCTCCTCCTCGTACCCCTCCCAGGCAACGAGGTTCGGCGAGAGCGAGATCGCGGGTACGCCCCACCGGTGGGCGAGGACGACCGCCGGATACGAGGTGATGTCATGGATGACCAGATCCGGCTCGTCCCCCTCGAACGCCGCCGCCAGCTGCGGCAGCACCTGGATCGCGTCGTTCAGGAACGGCCCGATGTTGTCGATCAGTTCCGTACCCCACAGTTCCGGTTCGTCCTCCGTGGGGAGCGTGGAGGTGTAGATCACCGGCTCGGCGCCGGTCGCGGCGACCTTGTCGGCATAGGACGCGGGGATCGCGTAACTGAGGCGGTGCCCGCGGGCGACGAGCTCCCGGATGACCTCGATGCTGGGGTTCACATGCCCTGGAGCGGCGATGGAGAACATGGCGATATGGGCACGCTGGGGTTCGGTCATGCCGCAACCTTAAGCGAGACGATACGTCTCGTGCAACCTGATTCATTCACCCGATTCATACAGTGGTGAACGGCAACTCGCCCAGGCACTATGCCCGTTGGGAGTGACGCCCGCTCAGGCGGAGGTTCTGCGGCTGCTCGCCGAGCGGCAGCCGCTCGGCATGTCCGGCCTGGCGGCGCTGCTGGTCTGCGAGAGCGGCAGCAATCCCAGCAGGCTGGTGGACCGACTGGTCACCACGCGCGAACGCCTAGCGCTGATAGCGGGCCAGCACCAGATTCCCGTCCTTCACCAGCCGTTTCTCCAGCTCATCGGCGTCGATCGCGCCGCTGTAGTACTCCTGCAGCGCCGGCGTCGCCACCTTGTCCTTCCACTCCGGATAGCCGCGCACCGACTGCGCGGGCGCGGACCGCAGATCCCGCGCGAGCGCCGCGCCGGTGGCCCAGCCGTCCTTCTCGGTGTGCAGCGACGGGTCGGCCAGCGCCTGCGTACCGGTCGGCAGCATCCAGTCGCCCTTCGCCAGCCGCACCATGTTCTGCGGACCCAGCATGAAGTCGATGAACTGCGCCGCCTCCTTCTTGTACGGACTGTCCTCGGCGACCGAGAGAGTCTGCGGGCTTACTCCCTGGGCCGGGCCATCGGGTCCGGCCGGGGCGGGCAGCACCGTCCATTCGAAGCCCTCGGGCGCCTGCTGCACAATCTGCTGCCGGTACGAGAAGCCGAGCGGGACCATCGCGTACTTGCCGCCGAAGAAGCCGGGCAGGGTGTCCGAACCGCCCATGCCAAGGGTGCTGCGCGACGCGCTCTTGTCGGCGTTGACCTGGTCGTGGACGGTGCCGGGCACCACCCCGTCGCCGTCCGTGAATCTGATCGTGACCTTGCCGTCGTCGCCGCGGTGGAAGAGCTGACCGCCTGCCGACAGACCGAGATTGAGGGTGAGAGAGACCGGCTCCTTGAGCGGCCAGGCGACGCCGTACTTCCCCGGTCCCATCTTCTCCGTCAGAGCCTTGGTGACCTGCCGGAACTCCTCCCAGCTCCAGGGTTTCCCGGCGGTCGGGACGCGGATCCCGGAGGAGTCGAGGATCTTCTTGTTGGCGAACAGGACGCGCGGCTCCTGCAGGAAGGGAACGCCGTAGATCCCCTTGCCGAAGGTCGCCGTCTGCCAACTCCGCTGCGGGATGTCGGCCTTGAGGCGCTCGGGCAGCAGCTCGCTCAGATCGGCGAGATAGCCGCCGTACGCGAAGTCGGCGAGGTCGTCGGAGGCGTCATGGATGATGTCCGGCGCCTCGCCGCCCTCGAAGGAGGTCAGCAGCTGGTCATGGACGCTGTCCCAGCTGCCCTGGACGTACTGGACCTGGATGTCGGGGTGGCTCGCGTTCCACTCCTTCACCAGCTCCTTGTTGGCGTCGACGGACTCCTTCTGCCAGGCCAGGGACTGGAAGCGGAGCGTGATCTTCCCGTCGGCGCCGGAGCCGTCGCCGTCCGTGCAGCCGGTCAGCAGCAGCGCGAGGGCGGCGGTGAGTGCCGTCAGCAGTCGTGCGCGCATCATGACTTCACCGCCCCTGCCAGCATCCCGCCCGTGATCCGTTTCTGGATGATCGCGAAGATGACGAGCGAGGGGAGCGTCGCGAGGAACGCGGCCGCGGCGAGCGGGCCCAGGTCGGCGGCGCCCTCCGCACCGAGGAAGTGTGTGAGGACGACCGGCAAGGTCTGCTTCTCCGGGGTCTTGAGTAGGACGAGCGCGAAGAAGAACTCGTTCCATGCGGTGATGAAGGCGAAGAGCGCGGTGGCGACGATGCCGGGCGCGAGCAGCGGTGCGGTGACCGAGACGAGCGTGCGGAGCCTGCCCGCGCCGTCGACGGCCGCGGCCTCCTCCAGTTCGCGCGGCACGGCCCGTACGTATCCGACCAGCATCCAGAGCGCGAACGGCAGCGCCCACACGACGTACACCATGATCAGTCCGAACAGGGTGTTGATCAGATGCAGGTTCTTCAGGATCAGGAACAGCGGAATGATCACCAGGACGAACGGGAACGCCTGGCTGACCACGACCCAGCCGGTGGCGGCGGTGGAGAGCTTGCTGCGGTGACGGGCCATTACGTACGCCATGGGCGTGGCGATCACCACGGCGATCAGGGCTGCGGCGAGCGCCGCGATCAGGCTGTTGGCGGCGGCCTGGAGGAGGGGCTGTTCGTCGAAGGCCTGCCGGAAGTTGTCGAGGGTCGGGTCCTCGGGGATCCAGGTGGGGTGCAGGGAGCCCAGTTCGCGCGGTGGCTTGAAGGCGGTGGAGATCAGCCACAGGAAGGGGAACGCGAGGAAAACGAGGTAGCACAGGAGCGCGAGGTACTGGCCGGCGCGGCCGGACCTGCTGGTGCGCAGTGCCGTCACTTTTCATCGCCTCCCTTGAGCCGTCCTACGAGATAGAGGGCGAGCATCACCGAGATCACCGCGACCATGACGCAGCCCATCGCGGCGGCGTACCCGAACTGGCCGTAGCGGAAGGCCTCTTCGTAGGCGAAGAGCATGGGGAGGCGGGTGCGTCCGCCGGGGCCGCCGTTGGTGAGCACGTACACCAGGGCGAAGGAGTTGAAATTCCAGATGAAGTTGAGCGCGGTGATGGCGAGCGCGACGGGCTTGAGGGCGGGCCAGGTGACGGTGCGGAACCGGCGCCAGGCACCCGCGCCGTCGAGGGCCGCGGCTTCGTGGAGTTCGTACGGCGTGTTCTGGAGCCCGGCGAGGAGCGCGACGGTGGTCTGCGGCATGCCGGCCCAGATGCCGACGACGATCACGGCGGGCAGCGCGGTGGCGAGGCCGGTCAGCCAGTCCCTGCCGTCTCCGAGGCCCAGGTCGCGGATGGTCTCGTTGAGGATGCCCGCGTCGGGGTTGTAGACGAGCCGCCACATGATGGCGACGACGACCTCGGGCATGGCCCAGGGAATGATCGCGAGGGCGCGCGTCAGCCAGCGGAAGCGGAGGTTCTGGTTGAGCAGCAGAGCGAGGCCGAGGGCGAGCACGAACTGCGGGACACTCACGCCGACGGCCCAGAGCAGGCCGATGCGGAAGGAGTCCCAGAAGAGCGTGTCGTGCGCCAGGTCCTGGAAGTTGAGCGTCCCGATCCACTCGGTGGGCTCGGTGCGGCCGGCCTGGGAATCGGTGAAGGCCAGCGAGATGCCGTAGAGCAGCGGCCCGACGCTGAGCACCAGGATCGGTATCAGGGCAGGCAGTACGAGGAACCAGGCCCCGTGGTCCAGGTGTCTGACGGGCCGCGGCTTGCCGGGCCGCGGCCTGCTGGGCCCCGGCTCTCCGGACCGCGGCGCTGCGCTCGCCAATGTCACGGATTCGACTCCTTCGGGCGGCTCGACCTGGTCCGGCCGCCCCGGCGGCCCCCGTCATCGTGCTGACGGTCCGTCGGTTCGTCAAGGCAGCCTGCACGGATGCGAGACTTTGCGCCCATGGACGAGACACGGGCACGCGAGGTACTGACGGCCGCGGGGCTCCCCGCCGACGCGTCGCTGCTGGCGCTCGGTGAGAACGCGGTGTTCGTGGCGGGCGATGTGGTCGTCAAGGTCGGCCGGGACGCGGAGCTGCTGGCGCGGGCGGAGCGCGAACTGGCCGTCGGGGCGTGGCTGTCGGAGGCGGGCGTGCCCGCGGTCCGGCCGGCCGAGCCGAAGGCCCGCCTGGTGGAGGGCCATCCGGTGACGGTCTGGCACCGGCTGCCGGCTGCGGTGCGTCCGGCCGAGCCCGCGGATCTGGCGCGGCTGCTGCGCCTGATCCATGCGCTGCCCTCGCCGTCGTTCGCCCTGCCGCGGCGGGAGTTGCTCGGCGGCGTCGAGCGCTGGCTGCGGCTGGCGGGCGACGCGATCGACCCGGCGGACGCGGCGTACCTGCGCGAGCGCCGCGACGGTTTCGCCGCGGCGGCGTCCGCGCTGACTCCCCACCTGCCTCCGGGCCCGATCCACGGCGACGCGCTCCCGCGCAACGTCCATGTGGGACCGGACGGCCCGGTCCTGGTGGACCTGGAGACGTTCTCGGGGGACCTGCGCGAACACGACCTGGTGGTCATGGCGCTGTCCCTCGACCGGTACGGCCTGGCGCCCGAGGCGTACGAGTCCTTCACCGCGGAGTACGGCTGGGACGTGCGCGAGTGGGAAGGCTGCGACGTCCTGCGCGGCGCACGCGAAACGGCGAGCTGCGCATGGGTGGCGCAGCATGCCCCGGCAAATCCGAAGGCGCGCGAGGAGTTCGCCCGCCGGGTCGCCTCCCTGCGCCAGGACGCGCGCGGGGTCCGCTGGTACGCGTTCTGACCGGGGCTCAGCTGGTTTTCGTTCTGACCCGAGCTCAGCTGGTACGCGTTCTGACCCGGGCTCAGCCCGTCGTCGGCACCAGTTCCCGCAACGGCCAGGACGCGTCCACCACCGCCTCGGGGCTGCCCTTCTTCCGCAGGAAGCGCTGGAAGTCCGCCGCCCACTCCGCGTACCAGTCGATCTGACGCTCATGCAGCTCAGCCGGTGTCAGCGCGGCCACCGGAGCATGGCGTTCCGCTATGGCGCAGGCCACCCGAACCGCCGCCAGAGCGTCTGCCGACGCATCGTGGGCCGCGTCCAGGATCACGCCGTACTCGACGCAGACCGCCTCCAGCGTGCGCTTGCCCTTTCGATAGCGGTCGACCGCGCGGTCGATGGTGTACGGATCGATCACTGGGCCGATCGGGCGTCCGGCCAGCCGGTCGCTCAGTGAGGGCAGGCCGTGGCGCTGCAACTCGGCCGTGAGCAGCGTCAGATCGAATGCCGCGTTGTACGCGACGACCGGCACGCTCTCCGCCCAGTACCCCGTCAGCGTCTCCGCGATCTCGTCCGCCACCTCGCGCGCCGGACGTCCCTCCGCCGTCGCCCGTTCGCTGCTGATGCCGTGGATCGCCGACGCCTGCGCGGGGATGCGGATCCCGGGGTCCGCCAGCCACCCCCGCCGCCGCACGGGCTCCCCCGCCCGGACCCCGACGATCGCGGCCGTCACGATCCGCGCCTCCAGCGGCTCCGTGCCCGTCGTCTCCAGATCGAAGCCGACCAGCGGTTCCCCGTGCCAAGCCATCGTGGCCCTCCTTCGTGGTGCGGTGGTGCTTTCCCCCAGTGGGTACTCACCCTCCCACGCGCCACTGACAACTCAGGAGACGGGACGTGAGTCCGCCCATACGGACTCGAACTCCTCACGGTATGTCTGAAAGAGTCCGTTCTCACTGTCGTGCCCCGCACGCACGACCGCCCGCCCGCCGCCCCGCAGCACCAGCACCGGCGCCTCCATGCCCCGTGCCCTGCGCAGATAGGACTGAACGACGGCCAGACCGTCGGGACCGTCGCCGTCGACCAGATAGGCCGTGAAGCGGGGGGTCTCGTCGAAGACCTGGATCTCGAACGCTCCCGGGTCGCGCAGACGGGAGCGTACGCGGCGCATATGAAGGATGTTCATCTCCACTGTGCGGCTCAACTCCCCCTTCTTGAGGCCCAGTTCGCGCTCCCTGCGCTTGACCGCACTGCTCGCCGGGTTCAGGAAGACAAGGCGGACCCGGCAGCCCGATTCGGCCAGCCGGACCAGGCGGCGTCCGGAGAAGTTCTGGACCAGGAGGTTCAGGCCTATGCCGATCGCGTCGAGGCGGCGCGCGCCGCCGAAGAGGTCTTCGGCCGGGAGCTGGCGCTGCAGCCGGACCCGGTCGGGGTGGACGGAGACCACGTCCGCGTAGCGGTCGCCGACGAGATCCTCGACCGCGTCGACCGGCAGGCGGTCGGCGGAGGGGACACCCGCGCCGCTGTCGAGTATCTCCAGCAGACGGGCGGAGGCGCGCTCGGCCTGGGCGAGGACCGCCTCGTTCAGCGCCCGGTTGCGCGATACGACATTGCGCGCGACCTCCAGCTCGTCCAGCGCCAGCTCGACGTCGCGCCGGTCGTCGAAGTAAGGCTCGAAGCAGGGCCAGTGCTGGACCATCAGTTCGCGCAGCTGAGGAAGGGTGAGGAAAGACAGGACATTGTCGTCCGCCGGATCGAGGAGATAGCCCTTGCGGCGGGAGACCTCCCGCACCGCGACCGCGCGCTGCACCCACTCCTGCCCCGCGGGCCCGGCCGCGGCCACCACCCAGTCGTCGCCGTGCACGGGCTCGTAGATGGGGCGCAGTACGGCTGCCACCACGGCCCGCAGCCGCTGCTCCACGAGGTTCAGCCAGATGTAGGCCCGCCCGGCACGCTGGGCGCGCGTACGCACTTCGCTCCAGGCGTCCGCGCCCCAGTCCAGTTCCGCCCCGATCTCCATCGGTCTGGCGAGGGAGACCGCTCCGGGCGGGACGTCGGTGGAGTCCCCCTCGTGACCTGCGTCACCGGGGGGAAGCTCCAGCCCTCCCGAGCTCACCCGCGCACCGCCTTCCCAGACCCCTTCAACGATCAAGGAAGACTACTCCGCCTGCGGGACACGGTGCAGCCGGATCGGCAGTGTACTTTCCCAACTCCCTTGTCAAATATGGCCGTTCTGCCAGGCAAGATCTGCCGTAGTGAGCGGATTCATAGCGGTTGCGTCCCGGGGCGACACAACGAACCCGATGTTGACCGCGTCGTCCACCGCCGTCGGGGCCCCTCACCGGCGATACTTTCGGGGAGGATCTGGGCCAAGTGCCCCCCAGCACCCGGAACAGAAGTGGAAGAGTCATATCTATGCAGGTCTGGCCGGGACAGGCGTATCCCCTCGGTGCCACGTACGACGGCGCCGGCACCAACTTCGCGGTGTACTCCGAAGCCGCCCGACGCATTGAGCTGTGCCTGTTGCACGACGACGGCTCCGAGACCGCGGTGGAGCTCCGCGAGACCGACGCGTTCGTACGGCACGCGTATCTGCCGGGCGTGATGCCGGGTCAGCGGTACGGATTCAGGGTCCACGGTCCGTACGCGCCCGAGCGCGGGCAGCGCTGCAACTCCGCGAAGCTGCTCCTCGATCCGTACGCACGTGCGATCAGCGGCAGCATCGACTGGGGCGAGACCGTGTACGGCTACCACTTCGGCAAGCCGGACTCCCGCAACGACCTCGACTCGGCGCCGCACACGATGACATCGGTCGTGGTCAACCCGTACTTCGACTGGGGCGACGACCGGCCGCCGCGTATCGACTACCACCGGACGGTGATCTACGAGGCCCATGTGAAGGGCCTCACGATGCTGCATCCGGAGCTGCCGCCGGAGCTGCGCGGTACGTACGCCGGGCTCGCGCATCCCGCGGTGATCTCGCATCTGACGGAACTGGGCGTCACGACGCTCGAATTGATGCCGGTGCACCAGTTCGTCAACGACCACCGGCTGGTGGACGCGAAGCTGAACAACTACTGGGGCTACAACACCATCGGGTTCTTCGCGCCGCACAACGCCTACGCCTCCTGGGGCGACCGGGGCGAGCAGGTGCTGGAGTTCAAGCAGGCGGTGCGGGCGCTGCACCAGGCGGGCATCGAGGTCATCCTCGACGTCGTCTACAACCACACTGCGGAGGGCAATCACCTCGGCCCCACCCTCTCCTTCCGGGGCCTGGACAACGCCTCGTACTACCGGCTGTCCGACGATCCGCGCTACTACACCGACACGACGGGGACCGGAAATTCGCTGCTGATGCGCAGCCCCCATGTGCTCCAGCTGATCATGGACTCGCTGCGCTACTGGGTGACCGAGATGCATGTCGACGGCTTCCGCTTCGACCTCGCGGCGACGCTGGCCCGGCAGTTCCACGAGGTGGACCGGCTGTCGTCGTTCTTCGACCTGGTGCAGCAGGATCCGGTGGTCAGCCAGGTGAAGCTGATCGCCGAGCCGTGGGACGTGGGCGAGGGCGGCTATCAGGTGGGGAACTTCCCGCCGCTGTGGACCGAGTGGAACGGCATGTACCGGGACTGTGTACGGGACCTGTGGCGGGGCGAGCCGCGGACACTGGCGGAGTTCGCCTCCCGGCTGACGGGCTCGTCCGATCTCTACCAGGACGACGGGCGGCGGCCGCTGGCCTCCATCAACTTCACGACCTGCCACGACGGGTTCACCCTGCACGATCTGGTCTCGTACAACGAGAAGCGCAACGAGGCGAACGGCGAGGGCAACCGCGACGGCGAGAGCCACAACCGGTCGTGGAACTGCGGGGTCGAGGGCGATACGAACGACCCCGAGGTGCTGGATCTGCGCGAGCGGCAGATGCGCAACTTCATCGCGACGCTGATGCTCTCGCAGGGTGTGCCGATGCTCAGCCACGGCGACGAGTTCGCGCGTACGCAGGGCGGCAACAACAACGCGTACTGCCAGGACAACGAGGTTTCCTGGGTGCGCTGGCCGGAGCCAGGCACGGACCAGGACGGCACGCTGCTGGCCTTCACCCGGGCGATGGTGTGGCTGCGGCGGGACCATCCGGTGTTCCGGCGGCGCAGGTTCTTCCACGGGCGGCCGGTGGAGGGGACGCACGACGAGCTGTCCGACATCGCGTGGTTCACCCCCGAGGGCGAGGAGATGGTCCAGCGGGACTGGCAGGCGGTGCATGCGAAGGCGCTGTCGGTGTTCCTGAACGGCCACGCGATCTCGGAGCCGGGACCGCGCGGCGAGCGGATCGCCGACGACTCGTTCCTGCTGATGTTCAACGCGAGCGCCGAGGATCTGGACTTCGCGGTGCCGGTGAACCACGGAAGGCAGTGGCAGGTGGTCGTGGACACGGCACGCAAGGAGGGAGTCCCGCCGGGCGAGGGCCCGAAGGTGGCGGCCGGGGAGCGGGTGCGGCTGGTGGGGCGGAGCCTGACGGTGCTGCGGCGGCCCGCGTAGCCGCCGACGCCGCAAGGGCCGGCCGAGCCCGACGTCGTGGGCCGCCGGGCTCCGCGAGGGTGCTCGTCAGGGTGAGAGCCGGCGCTTCGCGGTAGGTGCGGACCATGAGGGGCAACGGGCGAACGTAGCCCGATCGGCCGATACCGGCGCATGGGCCGATGACACAGAAGCGCTCAAGGTGGGTACGTACGTTCGCATGACGCCCACCGCCACATACCGGCTGCAGATCCAGCCGGACTTCCCGTTCTCGGCCGCCGCGGAAGCCGTGCCGTACCTCGCCGAGCTCGGCGTCTCGCATCTTCATCTGTCGCCGGTGCTCGAGGCGGTCCCCGGGTCGACGCACGGCTACGACGTCGTCGACCCCGCGCGGGTGCGGGAGGAGCTCGGCGGCGAGGCGGGCCTGCGGGAGCTGTCCCGTACGGCGCGCGATCACGGCCTCGGACTGGTCCTGGACATCGTCCCGAACCATATGGCGGCGGTGCCGCGCCACAACCGGGCCCTGTGGGAGGTGCTGCGCGAGGGTCCCCTGTCGCCGTACGCCCGCTGGTTCGACATCGACTGGGAGGCGGGCGGCGGGAAGGTGCTGCTGCCGGTGCTCGCGGGCCGCATCGGGGACGAGCTGGGCGCGATGCGGGTCGAGGGGGACGTGCTGCACTACGGCGAGCAGCGCTTCCCGCTGCGCGAGTCCACCGCGAAGCTGCCGCTGCCCGAGCTGCTGGACGCGCAGTGGTACCGGCTGGGCTGGTGGCGGCTTGCCCGTACCGAGCTCAACTACCGGCGGTTCTTCACCATTTCGGATCTGATCGGGGTACGGGTGGAGGACCCGGAGGTCTTCGACGCCACCCACGGAAAGATCATTGAACTGGTGCGGGACGGGGTCGTCGACGGCCTGCGCATCGACCACCCGGACGGGCTCGCCGACCCCGAGGCGTATCTGCGGCGGCTCGACGAGGCGACGGGCGGGGCATGCTGGACGGTCGTCGAGAAGATCCTCACCGGGGACGAGCGCCTGCCGGCCGACTGGCCGGTTGCGGGGACGACGGGGTACGACGCGCTGCGGCAGGTGGACGGGCTGTTCACCGATCCGGCGGGCGCGGCGGAACTTGTCGGTCAGTACCGGGAGTTCGCGGGCCCGGCGAGTGACCGTGGCGGCTACTGGGAGGCGACGGCGCGCCGCGCCGCGTACAAGGTGGTCACGCATGAGCTGGCCGCCGAGACCGCGGCGCTTACCCGCCTGGCGGAGCGGATCTGCGCGGCGGATCCCGCGCTGCGCGACCACGCCCCCTGGGCGCTGCGGGTGGCGGTCCGCGAGCTGCTGGTGCGGGTGCCCGTCTACCGCCCGTACCGCATCGGCGGCGAGGAGGCGCTGCCGGTGGAGGCGGCGGCCGCGGCGAAGGGGGCCTTCACGGTGGCCGAGGAGGCCGCGGCCGTCGACGTGGTGCGGGACCTGGCGCTCGGGCGGCTCGGCGAGGGGCCCGACCACGCGGCGTTCCGTGCGCGCTTCGCCCAGACGTCGTCCGCGCTGCGCGCCAAGTCCGTTGAGGACACGGCATTTTACCGCTACGCGCCGCTGATCTCGGCGAACGAGGTGGGCGGGGACCCGGGGCGGCCGGCGGTGGATCCCGAGGACTTCCATGCGTACTGCGCACGGCTCGCGCGCGACTGGCCCGCCACCGGCACCGTGCTGACCACGCACGACACCAAACGCAGCGCGGATGTACGGGCCAGGATCGCGGTGCTTTCCGAGTGCCCCGAACGCTGGGCCGACTTCCTGCGGCGCATCACGGAAGAGGCGACCCGCCTCGAGGGCGGCCGCGCGCCCGATCCGCATCTGGCGTGGGTGACCTGGCAGACCGCTGTCGGGTTCGGCATCCCGAACCACGACAGGCTGGAGACGGCACTGCTGAAGGCCGTGCGGGAAGCGGGGCTGCACACCAGCTGGACGGAGCCGGACCAGGCGTACGAGCGAGCAGTCACCGCGTTCGTGGACGCGGGGCCGGCGGGCCCGCCGCTGTACTCGGCTGCGCTCTTCGCCCGCGAGCTGGATCCGTATGTACGCGCCAACGCGCTGGGCGCGGCGCTGGTGCAGCTGACGATGCCGGGGGTGCCTGATGTGTACCAGGGCACGGAGCGCCAGTACTTGGCCCTGGTGGACCCGGACAACCGTGGGCCCTTCCGCCAGGGCCCGCCGGACGAGAAGACGGCGGTCACGCAGGCGGCGCTGCGGCTTCGGCGGGAGCGGCCGGAGGTCTTCGGCGAGTCGGGGACATACACACCGCTGACCGCGAGCGGCCCCGCGGCCGGCCACTGCCTGGCGTTCTGCCGCACGGGCGAGGTGGTCACGGCGGTCACCCGGCTGTCGCTGCGACTGTCGGAGACAGGCGGCTGGGCGGGTACGGAGCTGACGCTGCCGGGGGGCAGATGGGCGGATCTGCTCGCGCCGGAACGGGAGTTCGGGGGCGGGCCTGTGCCGGTGGCAGAACTGTTCGCGGACCGCCCGGTGGCGCTGCTGAGCCGCGCGGCGGTACGGGAGGGGTCGGCGGCGAGCGAGTGAACAGCCGGTCGCGACGGGGCGGGTCGTGACGGGCGGGTCGTCGGCGGTCGTGTCTGCCGTGCCGGGCACCCGCCGTGGCACGGTGCCGCCGCGCCGACTGCGGTCCCGCGCGGTCGGACTGGCCTCAAGCCGGCTTCAGCGCGCGGTGAGACGGAAACTCATCCGGCCGAAGCCCACCATGTCCCCGTCGTGCACGACGACCGAGTCGGTGACCCGCCGCCCGTTGACAGTCGTGCCGTTGGTCGAGCCGAGGTCGCGCAGGATCCACAGGCTGCCCTGCCTGCTCAGTTCGGCGTGCAGTCGCGAGACCGTGTCATGGCTGAGCCGCAGTCCGTTGGCCGGGTCACGACCTATCCGCAGGGGGTACGGGCCGGGTTCGGGCAGCAGAAGCGGCGGCAGTTTCTCGGCCTGCCAGGCCCTGCGCAGCCGTACGGAGAAAGCGGACACGCGGCCCACCGCGGCGTACAGCCGCCGCGACCAGCGGCCCTCGGTGGCGAGGTCGGCGGTGAGCGCCTGGAGTTCGTCGGGCCGGCGGGCGACCAGGGCGAGTTCCATGCGCCGCATGAAGGTGTCGTGCGACAACTTGCCCTGAGCCGCGCCCTCTCTGAGCACACCGAGGACACGGTCGCGCTCGGCATCCGAGAGCCGAGCGGGATACGTGTGGAACTCGTAGGAGGACGTCACATACGAGATTGTCGGGCCGAAGACCCCGGGGTGTCCAGATGAAGCGGCTTTCCCGAACACGGTCGGGACATTGCTGACCTGCGCGGAAGCTTTCGTGCCTGTGGGCGGCCGCTACTGTCGGGCCGCAGTCGATCATTTCTGGGGGATGGAATGGGGGACGGAAAAAGCGCTGGACGGCTCCCTACCCGGCCGTCTAGCGTGATCGCGACGCCACGGACCGACGGAAGGAGGCGAGAGCAGTGCAGACCACACAACTCCCGTGCTCCCGCCCCGTCCACCGCGCGTTCGCTGTCTGACCGGGAGCGCATGCCGCACATCTTCCCGGAGGCTTCTCCCATGACCGAACTGGTCATCCGCGCGCTCACCGAGAGCGACGCACATCTCTTCGACACCCTGCCCGACCCGCTCGGCGTGGGCCGCGCGCTGGCCCGTGCCACGCACCGGCCCGACTGGAAGCGGGTCGCGCTGCGCGACGGCAAGGCCGTCGCGCGGGCCGCCTGGTGGGGCGGCCCCGATGACGAATCCCCCGTCAACGTCAACTGGTTCGACGTCGCCGAAGGCGAGGAGGAGGCGGGCGCCGAGCTGCTGCGCACCTCCCCGTTCCAGGTCGAGTACGAACTGATCCTGCCCGCCGGCTGGCGCGATGACCCGGCGGCCCGGGCGGCCGGTGAGGCCAGGATCCGAGCCGCGACCGCGGCCGGAATGAAGGTCCTGGTGGAGCGGTACCAGTACCGCTGGACGCCCGAGTGCGGGCTGCCGGAGCGCCCCGGGCGGCTGGAGTTCCGGCCGGAGCCCGACGACGCCGTGGTCCTCGACATTCTGCGCCGAGTCCACTCCGTCACGCTCGACGCGCACGCGCTTCGCG